>NZ_JAZAQQ010000005.1:0-512912 GCF_036861315.1 Pseudomonas sp. S3(2024)
GCCGACACCTTTATTGAATGTCGGCTGACACGACGCAGCGCGAGCAGGCTCACTCCTACAGGTGACCGCGGCGTTACTTGTCGGACTTGATGCTGGTCCACACTCGGGTGCGCACGCGTTCGAGTTTTTGCGGCAGTGGCTGGACCACATACAGGGTTTTCAGCGCCTCGCTGGTCGGCGTCAGGTTTGGGTTGCCAGTGATGTCCTTGTTCACCAGCGGCATCGAGTCCTTGTTCACGTTCGGGTAGCCGAGGAAGTCGCTGATCGGCGCAATGACTTTCGGATCGAGCAAGGTGTTGAGGAATTCATGCGCCTCTTCGACGTTCTTCGCGCTCTTCGGAATCGCGAAAGTATCGAACCAGATCGGCGCGCCCTCCTTCGGCAAGCGCCAGTCAACCACCACACCGTTGCCCGCCTCTTTCGCGCGGTTACCGAACTGGTAGAAGCTGCCGGAATAGCCGATGGCCACGCAGATGTCGCCATTGGCGATGTCGGTCATGTACTTGGCCGAGTTGAAGTAGGTCACGTAAGGACGAATCTTCAGCATCAGATCCTTGGCCTTTTCATAGTCGGCCGGGTTCTGGCTGTTCGGATCGAGACCGAGGTAATGCAGGGCCAGCGGCAGAATTTCCGACGGCGAATCGAGCATTGCCACGCCGCAGGATTTGAGCTTCTCCATGTTCTCCGGCTTGAACACCAGATCCCAACTGTCCACCGGCGCGTTGTCGCCGAGCGCTGCCTTGACTTTGGCCGGGTTGAAACCGATCAGTACCGTGCCGTACATGTAGGGCACGCCGTACTGGTTGCCAGGGTCATTGGCGTCAAGCAGTTTGAGCAGCGCCGGATCCTGATGACTCCAGTTCGGCAGTTTCGACTTGTCGAGTTTCTGGAACACCCCGGCCTTGATCTGGGTGTCGATGAACTGGTTCGACGGCACCACCAGGTCGTAGCCGGAGTTGCCGGTGAGCAACTTGGCCTCCAGCGATTCGTTGGTGTCGAAGGTGTCCCAGGTCACTTTGATGCCGGTTTTCGCGGCGAAATCCTTGGGCACCGACGGCAGAACGTAATCCGCCCAGTTGTAGACCCGCAGCTCGCGCTGCTCGGCGTGTACCGCGCTGGCCAGCAGCGTCAGCCCACACACGGTGGCACCCAGAATGCGTTTCATCGTGACCATGGTTGTTTCCCCAGAATGCGACGTGAGATCGATGGTTTTTATGTTCTGTACACGGCAGCGGCTGTAAAGGTAGCCAAGGGCAAGGAAGGTCCAGCGTTTCGTTGTGGCTTTGATTCTTGCCGACCGCGGGGTCGCGGCACAGTGGGGGATGGGCCAAAAGGGGATCGAAATGGCCAATTTGAATGACCACTGGAATGCGGAAGCTGGACGGGGATCACTTGTGGTGAGGGGATTCATCCCCGATGGGGCGCGAAGCGGCCCCCTTTACATCTCAAAGGGGCCCGCACTCGCTGATTTCACGACTGCTTCGCAGCCGATCGGGGATAAATCCCCTCGCCACGTTGCTTCTGCGTCTGCCCGCGTGTGGCGAGGCAATAATACAGCGGCACCGTCACCACCAGGCCAAACAGCCACGACAGATCCGCACCGTCCACCAGATTGGCGTACGGCCCGACGTACAGCGAAGTGTTGGCGAACGGCAGTTGCACAATGATCCCGATGAAATAGGCAATGATCGCGTGCAGATTGAAGCGCCCGTAAATGCCGCCGTCCGCGCGAAAAATCGAGGTGATGTCATAGCTGCCGCGCTTGATCAGGTAGAAGTCGATCAGGTTGATCGACGCCCACGGCACCAGTACCAGCAGCAACGCCAGAATCAGTCCGATGAACTGCGAAATGAAATCCGCCGAGGCACTCAGCGCCACCACGCAGCAACCTGCCAAAACCACGCTCGACAACAGCACGCGCACCTTGATGCTTGGCGTCCACTGGCTGGCGAAGGTCTGGATCGAGGTGATGATCGACAGCACCGCGCCGTACAGATTCAACGCGTTGTGGCTGATGATGTTGAGCAGGAACAGCACCATCAGAATCGGCCCCAGCCACCCGGTGGACTGCTTGACCGCAGCCATCGCTTCGGTGCCTTCCGGCGTTGCCAGCACCGCTACGGCGCCGAAGCTGAACGACAGAATCGTCCCCAGCGTCGCGCCCAGATAAGTGGCCCAGAACGGATTGGCGATGCCGATATCCGCCGGCAGGTAACGCGAATAATCGGACACGTACGGCGAGAAGCTGATCTGCCAGATGATCCCCAGCGACACCGTCGCCAGCCAGCCCGACAGGTTGAAGCTGCCGCGCGTCAGGAAGTCTGCCGGCAAGTCGTGGGCGAAGATGTAGATGAAACCGGCGAGCAACGCACTGCCCATCACCCAGGTGCCGATGCGGTTCAGTGTATGGATGAAGTTGTAGCCGATCACGCCAATCGCCGTGGCCGCCAGTGCGCCAATCAGAATGCTCAGCGGCGCCGGTACCGACGGTGCGATGCCGACAATCGATTTACCGGCCAGCACGATGTTGGAAATGAAGAAACCGATGTAGATCAGCGCCGCAAAAAACACGATCAGCAGTGCGCCGTAACGCCCGAACTGACCACGACTCTGAACCATTTGCGGAATGCCCATGCGCGGGCCTTGCGCCGAGGCCAGGGCGATCACCACGCCGCCGATCAGGTGCCCCAGCGCAATCGCCAGCAGCCCCCAAAGCAAGTCGAGATGGAACACCTGAACCACCATGGCGCCGGTGACGATGGGCAGTGGCGCGATGTTGGTGCTGAACCATAAGGTGAAAAGGTCGCGGGCCTTCCCGTGGCGTTCCGCGAGTGGGACGTAGTCGACCGTGTGATTCTCGATCAACGGATCTTGCCGGGACATCTGGGACATATGCATGAACTCGAGTTTGTCTGTTCTTATCTTTGTATGAAGCCAAACCGGGGGGACTCTGGGCCGCTCCTCAGATGCAGACCATATTATGGTATTCCAAACATTTCACAAGACTGATCCGTAGTTTGCGGCGCTAGCTGATCCGCCATCCTCACTGATACTGCGGCCTGCAGGCCAGCCGAAAGCCCAATAAACGCTGAGTTTCCGACGAAAGCACCACGTTTATCGGTTCAGCCTAAAAGCCCTTGCAAAGAAAAAATACTGGTATACCATCAGACCAACAAATACATAAAAATCGCGTCACAACACCCGAGGACCGTCCAATGATCGATGCTGCCATCTACAAACAAGTCATGGGCTCGTTTCCGTCCGGCGTCACTGTCATCACCACGCTGGACGATGACGGCCAGATCGTCGGCCTCACCGCCAGCGCCTTCAGCTCGCTGTCGATGGACCCGGCCCTGGTGCTGTTCTGCCCCAACTACAGCTCCGACTCCTACCCTGTGCTGATCAAGAACAAGCGCTTCGCGATCCACGTCCTCTCCGGCGGCCAGCAAAGCGAAGCCTACGCCTTCGCCCGTAAAGGCAAGGACAAGGCACAAGGCATCGAGTGGACGTTGAGCGAGTTAGGCAACCCGATCCTGGCCAATGCGACGGCTATCATCGAGTGTGAGTTGTGGCGCGAATATGAAGGCGGCGACCACGCGATCATGGTCGGCGCGGTGAAGAATCTGATCGTCCCGGAGCAGCACACCGGGCCGCTGGTGTATTGCCACGGCAAGATGGGCGCCCTGCCCGTTCTGGCCTGAGCAAAACTTCAACCCCACACACATCCACTGTGGGAGGGGGCTTGCTCCCGAAGGCGATGTGTTAGCCACCAGAGGTGTCGATTGATCCAGCGCTTTCGGGAGCAAGCCCCTCCCACACAGTTTTGTAGCCTCAACAATAAAAGACCCGAGGAAGCGTCATGAAATTTTCCCTGTTCATCCACATGGAACGCTGGGACGAAAGCGTCAGCCACCGCCAACTGTTCGAAGACCTGACCGAACTGACCCTGATGGCCGAGGCCGGCGGTTTCAGCACCGTGTGGATCGGCGAACATCACGCGATGGAATACACCATCTCGCCAAGCCCGATGCCGCTGCTGGCCTACCTCGCCGCCAAAACCACCACCATTCACCTCGGAGCCGGCACCATCATCGCGCCGTTCTGGCACCCGCTGCGGGTCGCTGGTGAATGCGCGCTGCTCGACGTCATCAGCAACGGACGTATGGAAGTCGGCCTGGCCCGTGGCGCCTATCAGGTCGAATTCGATCGCATGGCCGGCGGCATGCCCGCCTCCAGCGGCGGCCAGGCCCTGCGTGAAATGGTCCCGGTGGTCCGCGCCCTGTGGCAAGGCGACTACGCCCACGACGGCGACATCTGGAAGTTCCCGACCTCCACCAGCGTGCCGAAGCCGATCCAGAAACCCAACCCACCGATGTGGATCGCCGCCCGCGACCCAGATTCGCACAACTTCGCCGTGGCCAACGGCTGCAACGTGATGGTCACGCCGTTGATGAAGGGCGACGAAGAAGTCGTCGACCTGAAGAACAAGTTCCAGACTGCGCTGGATAACAACCCGGATGTGCCGCGTCCGCAACTGATGGTGCTGCGTCACACCCACGTGCACTCGGCGGACGATCCGGACGGCTGGAAAATCGGCGCGAAAGCGATCTCACGGTTCTACCGCACCTTCGATGCCTGGTTCGGCAACAAGGAAGTACCGGTCAACGGCTTCCTCGCTCCGAGCCCGGAAGAGAAATTTGCTGGCCGCCCGGAGTTTGAGCTGGAGAGCCTGCACAAGACGGCGATGATTGGTACGCCGGAAGAGATCATTCCGCGGATCAAGTATTACCAGGAGCTTGGGGTGGATGAGTTTAGTTTCTGGTGTGACAACAGTCTGCCGCATGCGGAGAAGAAGAAGTCGTTGGAGTTGTTTATCAGGGATGTGGTGCCGGCGTTTCGATAAACACTTAGCCGGTTCAGCCCGTTAAATGAAAACGCCCCGATAGAGTTCGGGGCGTTTTAGTTTTACGTGGACTCATCGTCCCAAAAATTTCCGGCAGGCGCATATTGTCCATCTCGGAAAACGGCGCACCAACCAAAACTTGGGCAAAACATTTCAAGATCAATGATCTGGTAAGCCTTCGCCAATTTTGCTCAAGGTAATCAGACTATTGGCATAGTGAGTGTATTGACCACCCGCCCCGGCGACCGCATGTCGTTCCAGCTCCTCACGATTCCAGCCAGATACGATCCCCGGACGATTCAGGAACTGTATCCGAGAAGGAGATTTCGAATTGCGTTGAAACTTTGCAAAGGCACGGAATCCGTCGCTTTTTGAGCAAATCATCAGTGATCAGGTTGTCAGGGAAATCAATGGTTAATTTCAAACGCGTGGGGCTCCGATGAGAACACGTTGATCCGGCCGGCTAACATCGTAAACATGCTGCTCGCAACCCTGCCCGACAAACTGAAACTCCACCAGGTAGACCTTGCTTCGTTCCGGCGTAAAGGTACTGATCAGCGGCCCCCAGCTGTATGTATTGCCGGTGCCCATGCCGTTGGAACGCCCCGATACCTCAAAGGGTTCGTCAGCATTGGCTTGAGTTTTCCAGCTGAGGGAAGTGCTTGAACGTGGCGCTATTGGCCGCTTCGTTAAGCTTGGCGATCCAGCCGAACACCTTGCCTCGCCCGGAATCCACCACAGTACCCAGCACTTCCATTCGTTGATCGGGATCTGAAGCCCGGCGAACCGAGAACTCGACAGGGTATGTGTAGCCTGTCGAGTTCATGATGACTTTGGCGTGTTGTGCATCTGGCGTTACCGTTTTTTGCTGAAGTTGGACACCCTCTTTTAAAAGACTCGGGGAAGAGTCTCTGACGTGGGTGTTGCAGCCTGAAAGTATGAGAAACAACATAAACAACAATCGCATTTTGGCCAATTTTTGACACCCCGTTCCAGCGTTACAACGGCCCAACACTGACAATTGAGCCCACGAAGATTCACGAGCCATCAACGGGTAATTGAACGGCTCAATAACCCACGTCACCAGAACCCGCGGCGACGTGCTATCTGTATCGCGACACTCCTCTTATAACCCGCCCAGAAGGTTCTTGTATTTCTCACAAACTGAACTGTGGGAAAGAATAGAATCGTCCACGTCATTTAAAACACAAGGCCAAGTTTCCGCAAAACTCAAAAAAACCTTCAAGTAAATTAACTTCGCATGCTCGGTATGATCGAGGTTAAGCTCAATCATTACCTGCGGCTCCCCCCCCAAGACATCCTGCCACCCTTGCAGATCTTCGGCATCGTAAAATTCTTCAAGAACATCTTTTGAATGCAATGCCAGCCAGATTTCCGAATTGCCCTCGCTAACGCCGCCCCGAAAGGGCTTGCCGGAACTCACGAACCCACCGTGCGCCAAGATGATTTCTTTGAAGTCTTCTGTGTTCAACTTTTCTGATGAAATGATCATTGCCGATAACGACATGGTTATAACCCTCCTCTGCTTGCACCATACAAAAAGAGCTGATCCAAAGTATTTATCACCTTGACACCTAACTTCTCGTAGGACTTTATCTGCTGGGGTTAACGGGGACAGACCACATTTTCGGAGTGCTTTCTAAACGTGGTCCGTCCCCATTTACCCACCGGATGAATTACCATTTTCGCTCTAACAGGATTCATTTCAATGCATCGATAACAGCACAACAAATATCGTTCACTCTCTACAAGGCAGGAACGATACCGGCTTTTCCACAAACTTCCGCTGCGACCATACGTACGATTTATATATTGGACTCATCTCTGACCAACACCTTTCATCAGCAGCCTTGCGCTGTTGACATGATGAGGACTGACTAACAAATGAATATGATTAGTCATTAGGCACTACGCATGAATATCACAATTACTTTTTAAACCCTGTTCGACCAAAAGCTCCAGGTAAAAAAGGTAGTCTTCCTTCGTAAAAAAAAACAGATCTATTATTTCCTCGTTGAATCAAGTGCTGTGGTACGCCTGGTATCAAAACTCGGGGTCTACGCGGCATCAATGAGTCCTTTCAATTGGTCGAACTGAAAGCTTAGCGCGCTGCAAGACTCAAATGACGGCAAAATTTTACGGATTGTTTCAGCCAATTATATTAAACGTGGTCTATCCCATTTGTCCCCTACAAATAATCAAGCCAATCATCGGACTTTATGCCTTGATTCGTCCTAAGAAACTCATCATACCGAGTCTTATTCTTCTCAAGACTGTCATCCTCAAGATCTATACAAATAAAGCTCCCCCCTCTCTCTTCAACAAATATAGAGGTTGCCTTAACCTTTGCCGGCAAGACATCCTCTAAAACACCGGCAATCCTCGCCCGATGAAAAATAGAACTTTTTCCGCCACCCAAAGGAAGAATTTTATCCATTATGGAAAACATTATTTCTGGCCTGGATATTTCGACCCTATCACCTTCCTCGTAATTTTCAGAATACTCCTCAGGCACGAGAAAGAGCCTAAAACCAATAACCACAAGCCACCCTTCCAACTCAACAACGTCGCCAATATTCATGACTATTTTCCTATAACAATCGCATTAACACCGCCTGACATTACGCCATCCAGCATTCCCTGCATGACACCTCGCGGACCAGCAAACGAATCCCGCGTCATATAATAATTTACTCCTCCAACAGACTTGACACCGTCAACTATAAGAAAATGCCTTTGCTGCCCCGCAGGAACTTGCACAATAACACTCAAGCCTTCTTTCAGCGCCTGATTTAGTTGTTCCGGCATCATGGACAGATCAATGGTATTTTTTATGCCGGAACCGGATATCACATCTGACAGTTCTACCGTATTGACGCCAGATGGTCTGATTCCATTTGCAAAATTACCAATTACACTTTCAAGGCTAATAGTTTTTCCCGTGTTATCACTGATGACCATGGCTGCACACGCTGGCCCACATACAGGTGCATTGCCCTGCATCACCATCGTTCCGACTGGCTCATACGGGATAGTTTTGGCGGCAGTTGAAGCGGTACCACCTGCGCCATCAACAATTGCTCCTGCACCTCCCACTGCCTTGGAGGCCGTAAGGACTGGGAGAATCGCACCCGCGATGGCACCACCGTCTCCTAACGCATCAAGAAAAAGTTTACCCCATTGCCCTTGCAGCAGGTATTGCGACTTTTGAGTTTCTCCGGCTGTTTCTCGCAAACACGAGATAGTGCCACAGCTCAGGTTCGCCATTTTTACGCTGACTAAAGTGAAAGCCTTACAGAAATCCGACTGACAATTCAGCAGCAATTTCTCTCCCAGGGTCTTGCTGGCCTGGTCAAATTGAGCCTGCTCAGCCTCATTGAAACCATTCTGGCTATCGGCTATAGGCTTCCACTTGTTCAGCTCATTTTCCTGACATTGCACATCCTTCCCGCACGCCTCTACCAATTGCTTGGAAATGGCCTCTTTCTGCGCATGGGTCAAGTAGTTATTAGCTGTAGCCTGCTGTGCCACCCATCCTGCAACTTGTTGATCTTTATCGCTTCCTCCCGCTGCGGCAGCTACCGTCATGCCCAGCAGTTGAGAGGTCATGGCCAGTACTTGATCGTGCGCAGCACCCGGGAATATTTTCTCCCCGGCTAAGTCAATGAGTGCCTTGTTCGCGCCGGCAGCCAATGCGGAGGTTGCAAAGTCTCCACCGGCAGCTTCACCGATCAATCCACCGACAATCGCATGCACGGCGACTTTGGTTGGTAAACCACTGCCAAGAAGGCTATCACCGACTTTTTCGTAAATGGCACCGCTCAAGGCATCTGCCGCCAGGCCGATTACCGCCTGACTCAAGTTGTCTTTGAACTTCCCACCGTTGACAACAGTTTTCAGTGCCGAATTAACCGCCAATCGAACACCAATAGCCTGACCCGCAATGCCACCACTAACCCCAGCCGCTACATAATTTTTCAGACTGTCGGTTGAAGTGACATCCTTGATAACTGCTCCCAGATTCCCTCCATTATTGATCGTACTGATCACTGCGCCACTGGCAGCAGACGTCAACACAGCAGTTGCAGCAATATTCGCCCAACCGGCGGCAGTCGCCGTGCCTGCAAGCGAAGTTCCTGCAGCCGCCATGGCGGTTCCCGACCCTGCCGTCGCTCCAGCCGCCGTACCTACAGCGGCACTTGCTGCACCCGCAGTCAATGCGGTCACGATGATGATGATCGCCAACATCGCACCCTGACCAAGTCCAGAGTGGCTGTACTTGAAGCTCTCATGAGCCTCCTGCACCTTGCGCCAATTGACATCTCCGCGTTGCTCGGCGTCCTTCAACCAAGCTAACTGCGGATTAGCCTGCACCATTGTCTCAATGGTCTGACTCACCGTTTTCTGGTCGATTTGCCTGATATCAATCTTCAGGCCATCGACCGCTCTGATCACCAGATTCCCTTCCGCGGTCAATTCACTTTGTCGCAAGGTTTCGTCGGTGTGCCCCTTACCCTTCATGGAGTTCCAGGACAGGCTACTACTGCTTTTTTCGTGACTTTCCTGCTTGAGGTCCTTTACCCCTTCAAAGGTCACGGAACCACCGCTTTGCACCATCAGGTTGTTACCGCTATCAAGCTTCGCCACTTGATAGCGCTGATCACCACCACTGACCAAAATCAGGTCTCCACCTGTGGTGATTTCAGTGCCGACATGAGTGACGCTAGTGACTTCGTCTCGCTTGGTTTTTTTGCTGCCGAAGCTGCCCTTTTTCTTCATGTCATACAACGAGTAATCCGTGTCCTGCGCGGCAAGGATATCGATACGGTCCCCGGCCACCAGATAAGCCTCATCCCCTGAGGTGATACGGCTGGAGATCACCGCAAGATTCTGGCCCGCAGCCAACGCCACATCACCGCCTGCGGTAATACCGGACATGACCTGGCTAACGTGATCTTCCTGACGGGTAACTTTCTTATTCTTGGATAAAGAATGTTCTTCATCAGCAGCCGAACTAACAGTCAGGTTTTCCGTAGCTGACATCGCAAGGTCACGCTTGGCGTCGATCTGACTGGCGATGACTGTAAGATCACGACTCGCATCAGCCTTGAAGTCACGCCCAGCATCAATGTCAGCGCCCAGTTGGGTGATGTCGCTGCTGTTGTGCCGATCGTCGTGGAACACGCTGTTGGTGACTTGCACCGACGACACGTTAATGTCGCGCCCGGCATTCAGGACCATGTCCTGGCCGCTTTTCATCACGCCACCGGTGATGTTGATGTCGTTGGCCGCTTTGACGGTCAGATCATTGGCCGCTTCGATCCGTGCGGCGTTGTCGGCGTAGTCATGATGCTGGGTGCCGAAGCGGGTGCTGTTGTCGGACGAGGTGATGGTGCGTTCGTTGATCACATCCCCGGTGCGAGTCGTCAGGTTCACGTCGCGCCCGGTGATGATCCCGCCGGACTTGTTGACGATATTGTTGGTCGCCAACAGATCCAGTCGGTTGCCCGCCTCGATCACGCCACTGTTGACCAGATCCTTGCCCGCCGTCGCCGACAGATTATTTGTCGCCTTCAACGTCCCGACGTTATCCAGGTTCTCACCGGCAATCAGCGTCACATCATTACCGGCAATCAGCGCCCCGGTAGGACCCAGACGACCATTGGCCTGCGCCAGATAAACCACCGGCACCAGCACTTTCTCGCCGTTCACTTCGTGCTCTTCGAGCCAGACGATGTCGTGCGTCAGCGCGGCAACTTGCTGCGAGGTGAGGCCGACGCCTACCGACAGATTGAGGGCGTCCTTGCTGGCGATGGCGTTGTTCATCAGGTACGTGAACATGCCCTCGTTGGAGGTCTGGCCATCAATGAATGCCTGGCCAGTGCGGGCGGTCACGGCTTGCTGGATCAGGCGTTGCTCGTAGAGGCCGTCGCCGAGACGCTTGGCGCTCTGGTCGGGGTCGTAGCCGAGTTTTTCCAGCAGGTAGTCGGAGCTCATGAACGACTTGAGGTCGGTCAGCACCGGGTTGGTTTCGATCAGGTATTTGTGTGCGTTGGACGGCGCCTTGGTGTCCGGCAGACCGGTGACGCGGGTCACCGGACGGGTGTCGATCGACTCCCTGGCGTCGTTGCCGCGGTCTTTCATGCCCGGGCCGGCGGCGTTCACCGGCACGTTGACGTCGACCGTGCTGGCCACGGCCTGAACGACGCTCGGGGTGCGGTGGAACGTATCCACTGCGCGCGTGCTGTCGGAGACCGCAGGCGGCGCGTCAATGAAAAGGTTACGCGGGCCACCGCTGCTGCCAGCCACGACGTGAGCTTCCGTGGCGACGGTTTGCCCGCCCACGGTCCAGGTCGGCGCCGGGCCGGTCGCGGCGACTGGCGCGGTATCAGCGGCGCCCTGGCCGCTCAGGCGGAACAGACCGTTTTCCCCGGTTGGCAGGGAAAAGCCTGGCAGGGACAGCGGGTTGACCTGCTGCTGGGCGAGGTCCGGCGGCAGTTGGCTGTTGATCCGGATGACGGTGGTGCCGGTGTTGCCGACGTTGGTGTTACCAACTTTGTTGGTGCCTCCCGCCGAACCGTAGTCCTGGTGGATAACGCTGTTTTCCAGTTCCTTGGCAGCCGTGATCGAAACGTTACCACCCGCCTGGATGACTGCATTGCGGCCAGTGTTGGTGCTCGCGGCACCGGTGCTGTCCACAGCGACCTCATTGACAGACTCCGCTTTGTACTGGGTCAACTGGCCGGGCAGTTCAACCAGATTGTTCGGGTCATACAGGGAGGGAGTTGTGGTTTCAAAGCCGTAATTCAGGCCTGGTATCGCGTTGCCCCATCCACGCAGCTTACTGACGACCGCGCCGGTTTCGCTGTCCTTGAGTGTTACAACGTCAAACCACTCGCCGTCGCGCCCCCCTTCTCTGATACGCGTGGACTTGGGAACGGCCTTACGTATGCTGCCTCCCGCTCCGATGTAATAAACAAACGGAAAATCAGGGTTATTGCGCTGGTTGTAAGGCGTCACGACACTGTCAAAGAACCGCTTGGTACCACCGTCGGTCATGCTGAGTATGTAAGTACTTGTGCGTTCGATGGTGCCGCTTTTCGCCCCGATGTTTTTGAGACTGTCAGCGGTGATATTGATATTGCCGCCAGCAGCGACGGTGCTTTTGCTATTGAGAAACGTACCTCCCTGGAAAACAAAATCCTTACCGACATTGAGCACTGCCGAGGCGCTGCTATCAGTGTCCGTACTTTGATAAAACTCTTTGGCCATCAGCGTGAAGACATAATTGTCACCCTGGCAGTCATTGCAAATATTGGCGATATAACCCGAGATCAATTTGCGATCGCCCGACATCACCGGACCTTCGGTACGGTTCTCGAAAACATCGGCGTTGATCGCGAACCCACCAACGCTCTCCATCGAACCGGAGATGTTGTAGACCCCAGCAGCCCGCGCGGCGCCGCCGTAACCCTTGATGGTCACATTCCCCAACCCGTAGAAATCACCGTGCTGGTTGGTCAGATTGCCCACACTGAGCGTCATGTCGTTGCCGCTGAAAATCAGCCCACGATCATTGAGCAGTGAAGGCGTGTTGATGTTCAGGTTCTGCGCGGCACCCAGGGTGCCGTAGTTGGTCACGCTACCGGCATTGACGGTCAGGTCTTGGCTGGAGGTGATGCGCCCGGAGTTAGTGAACTGCCCACCGACACTGATGATCGAGGTCGCACCCGCGGCAAAACTGCCGCTCGCGCCGATGTTCATCTGTGCAGCAGAGAGGTAAGTCCCGCGCTGGCTCGACAGTCGGCCATTACCGCTGTAGCCGCCAGTCAACTGCATATCGATCAGGCCATCACTGGCGATCAAGCCGTCGTTGGTCCAGTTGCCGCCTCGCACCTGCAACACATCCGAGGCGAGCAACTTGCCGTTGGCACTCTGGCTGAATTGCCGGACATTGACGTTCAAGGTTCCGGCCTGAATCACGCTGGAGTTGTTCCAGGTATCAGCATTGAGTTCCAGCAACCCACCGGTGGTGATGCTGCCACCCGCACCGATCACATTGGCCGTGGCGATTTCGAACTTGCCGCGGCCGACGTGGTTGAGTTGCCCGCCGTCATTGAGGAAGCTGCCGACGTTGACGGTCATGTCGGTGTTGGCGGTTTCCAGCACGCCGTTACGGTTGTCGAGTTGGCCGCCGATCTGCAAATCGGTCTTGCCCCAGTTGCCCAGCGAACGCAGACGACCATTCTGGTTGTTGATGCTGGCCGCCCTGACGGCGAGTTGCGTGTTGCTTTCAATGACACCCGCAACGTTGCTCAGTGCGCCGCTGAGGCCGAAGTCGATGCGCTCACCGGCAATCTGCCCGGCGCCGTTGTCCAGATTGGTGCCGCTGACGCTCACCAGACCTTTGGCATAAAGCACACCGTTGCGGTTATTGAATCCGGCCGTGGTGATGTTCGCGTCTGTCGCTTGCGCGGAGATGCGTCCGCCGTTGTTGTCCAGCCCCGCCAATGCCGTCAGCTTCAGACCCTGCGCCTGAATGATGCCGCCCTGACGGTTGTTGTTGAGGTCGTAACCATTGCGCAGCACACCCACCGTCCGTGCTTCGAGTGCGCCTTTGATGCTGGACAGAGTCCCGCCACGGTTATCGATATTGGCGGCGTTGATGCTCACATCACCGTTTTGTGCGATGACCTTGCCGCTCTGGTTGTCGAGGTCGCCGCTGACATCCAGGGTCAGGCCGTTTTCGCTTTGCAGCGCACCCTTGCCGTTGTTCAGGCTCGCCGCCTTCAGTTGCAGCGCGGAGTTCTGGCTGTAGATCAAACCATCAGCGTTGTTGCGCACTGCGCCGCTGGCGGTGATCTGTAGCAGATCATTGGCGGCGATGGTGCCCTTGTTGCTGTTGTCCAGCGTGCCGGTCGACAGGTTCAGATTCTTCTGGCTGGCGAGTTGGCCGTTCTGGTTACTCAGGTCGGTCACGCCTTTGATCAGCACAGGACCCGCGCCAGCCAGTCGGCCACCGTTGTTGTTGAGGTCGCCGCTGAGGTTGAGGGTGATCGCGTCGTTGCTGGCGATCTGGCCGCCACTGTTGTCCAGTCGCGAAACCGTGGCGGTGATCGCTTGCTGCGCATTGATCGCGCCGCCGACGTTGGTCAGCGCCATGCTCAGCAGATCCAGCGCACCGTCGCTGGCGATCAAGCCGCCCTGACTGTTATTGAGCGCGCCGCTTAGCGTGAGCGTCTGCCCTGCTCCGCTGCTCAAAATACCTTTGTTGCTGTTATCGAGGCCGCCGGCCTTGACGGTCAGGCTGCCCTCGGCGACCAGCGCACCGGCACCGCTGTTGAGCAATGTGTCTTTGAGCTCGACCGCGACATCGCCGAGCTTGCTCGAGAGTGTGCCGCTGTCGCGGTTGTCGAGGCTGTCGCCGCTGACGCTCAACCCCTGCCAACCGGACAACAAGCCCTTCTGATTGGTCAGTGTGGTGCCACGCAGCAAGAGTTTTTCGCCGCTGATCAACTTGCCGGCGTTGTTATTCACGGCACGAGCGATGACGTCAAAACTCAGGTTGCTGGAGATCTCACCGCGCTGGTTGTTCAGGTCGCGCAGACGCTTGAGGGTCAGCGGGCCTTTGGCGGTGAGCAGGCCGCTCTGGTTGTCGAGGTCGCCATTGGCCAGGTCCAGCGTGATGGCTTGGTCGCCCAACAGGCGGCCGCCGTTCTGGGTCAACGAAGTCAGGGTCAGATCGATGTCACCCGCGGCGGAGACTTCACCGCCATTACTGGAGTCCAGACTGGTCGCGGTCAGCGTCAGATTGCCCTTGCTGTTGATCAAACCACTGTCACGGTTGTTCAGCGCCATCGCATTGAGCGTGACCGCGCTGACACCCAGTAGCATGCCGCTCTGGTTGTTCAGATCGGCACTGCCGATGTTCAGCGCCTGCGCAGCACTGATCAGGCCGCTGGCATCGTTGCGCAACAGGCCATCGACCGTAAGTTCAAGATCGCCACGGCTGACCAGGCTGCCACCGCTGTTGTTCAGGCTGCCCGCCCGCACATCGATCGACGCCGCGCCGATCAGGCCCTTGACGTTGTCCAGCGCATTGGCGATGCGCAGGGTCAGGCCCTGATTGCTCAGGAGTTTGCCGTTGCTGTTGTCCAGGCTTTGCGCGGTCAAGGTGAACGCTTCAGTGCTGGAGATCGTGCCGCCCTGGTTGTTGACGCCGTTGAGTTGCTTGAGCAGCAGAGTGCCGGGCGCGCTGATCACGCCGTTGATGTTGTTCAACTGGCCGTGGTTCAGGTCCAGGCTCAGGCGCGTGTTGCTGAGCAGCTTGCCGCCCTGTTGATCGAAGCCTGTCACCGATGCGGTCAGTGCGCCCTGGCTGCCGATGCTGCCGGCATCGCTGTTGGTGACCTGGCCGGCGACGAGGTCGAGCGTGTCGGCGCTGCTCAGCGAACCGCTGCTGTTATCGAAATCACCGGTCGTGACCGTGACCGCGCCTTTGCCGCTGAGGGTGCCCTTCTGCCGGTTATCCAGGCCGGTACTTTTGAGCACGAGGAGGCCATCGGTGACGATTCGTCCGCCCTGGTTATCGACCTTGCCAGTGCTGTCGAGAGTGAGGTCTGCAGCGCTGGACAGGCTGCCGCCAGTGTTGCTCAGTTGCGCGGAAGTGACGGTCAGCGCGCCTTCGCTGCTGACGTTACCGAGGTGGTTGGTGAAGTCGCCGCTGAGGTTCAGCAGCATGTCCTGCTGGCTGAGCAATTCACCGCCGCTGTTGTCCAGCGTACGACCTTGCAGCTTCAGCAGCGTGCCCGTATCGATCAGGCCTTTGTTGCGGTTTAACAACTGATCGACCGTGAGCGTCAATGCCTTGCTGGTGAAAACCTTGCCGCCATCGCTGTTATCGAGTTTTTTACCGGTCAGCAGCAGATCGCTGTTGGTGGTGATTTCACCGCCACGGTTGTCCAGTTCATCGACCGTCAGGGTCATGCTCTTGGTCGAACCGAGCAAGCCACCGTGGCGATTGTCGAGGGTCTCGGCGCTCAGTTTGAGCACACCGGTGGCGATCAGTTGAGCGTCCTGGTTGTTCAGGCTTTTTACCTGAATGGACGCATCGGACTTGCCGGCAATGCTGCCCTGCTGGTTGACCAGCGTATCGGCGGTCAGCCTCAGTTCACCGTCGGCGATGAGAGTGCCGGACTGGTTGTTCAAGGTCTTGTCGGTGGTCAGCAGCAATGGGCCGCGACTACTGATCAAGCCATCCTGGTTGTCGAGGCTCACGGAATGGCTGTCGAGTGCCGCCGCAGAAATTACGCCTTTGAGGTTATTCAGCGCTTGAGCAATACGCAGCGTCAGCCCTTGCTGGCTGATCAGCTTGCCGTTGCTGTTATCCAGGTCATTGGCGGCGAGGGTGAATGCTTGCTGGCTGGAGATCTCGCCGCTCTGGTTGTTCACGCCATTGAGGTTTTTCAGCAGCAGGGTGCCGGGCGCGTTGATCAAACCGTTCTGGTTGTTCAACTGACCGTTGTTCAGATCAAGCGTCAGGTCTGCCTTGCTGAACAGCTCGCCACCCTGCTGATCCAGCCCGGTGACCGATACGTTCAACGCTTGCTGGCTGGCAATCCGGCCAGTGGCGTTGTTGACCTGAGCGGCCTTGAGCGTCAGAGACGCTTCACTGGTGAGTTTGCCGCCCAGGCTGTTGTCGAAGTCGCCGGTATCGACATGACTGGCGCCTTTGGCGCTGATCAAACCTTTCTGGCTGTTATCGAGGCTGGCGCTGGTCAGGGTCAACGTGTTGTCGGTGCCGATCGAACCCGCCCGATTGAGTACCAGGCCACGGCTGGTTACCGACAAGACGCCGGCTGTGCTCAGGCTACCGGCACTGTTGTCGAATCGGCCGACATTGGCCGTCAGCGTGCCCTCGCTGCCGATTGTGCCCTGCGCGTTGATCAGGGCATCGTCGAGGGTAATCACCAGGCCGTTGAGGCTGTTGAAGCGACCACCGCTGTTATCCAGGCTGCTGCCGGTCAGCGTGGTTGCGCCCTTGGCGCTGATCAGGCCTTTATTCAGGTTGATCAGTTCCGCCACGGCGAGGCCCAGATCGGTGCCGGCCAGCAGCTTGCCGCTATCGCTGTTGTCCAGGCGCTGACCCTTGATGTTGAGCAGCAGACTGCTGGAGATTTCGCCGTTGCGGTTGTCGACATCGTCGACAGTCAGGGTCAGCGCTTTTGTGGTGCCGACCAGACCGCCATTGCGGTTGTCGAGGGTCTTGCCGGTCAGGCTCAGATTGCCCTGAGCGACCAGCGCACCGCCCTGTTGTTGCAGCAACCCGATGGCCGCAGTCAGATCACCTTGGCTGGAGATCCGACCTGCGGCGTTTTGCACTTCGCCCGCGTTGAGGCTGACCGGACCGACCGCACTGATGAGTCCGCCGCTGTTGTCCAGACGTGTACCGGCGTAAGCGATACCGGACTTGCCGGTGATCTGACCCTTGTCGCGGTTGTCCAGGCGGTCGACGTTGAGTGTCAATTGCTGATCGGCCTGGATCACGCCGGCACGGTTGTCCGCGGTATCGCTGCGCAGTGCCAGGGTGGTTTTACCGATGAGTTTGCCGTCGCGGTTGTCGAGGTTGCCGGTTTGCGCGTCGATGGCGCCCTTGGCAGTGATCTCGCCTTTGTTGCGGTTGTCGAGTGCGCCGCGCAGACGCACGGTCAGGCTGCCGTCGCTGACCAGCACACCGCCATCGCGGTTATCCAGGCTGGCCGCCTGCAGACTCACCCACTGGCCGGAGCCGAGCACGCCATCACGGTTGTCCAGCGCGCCGCTGAGGTCGATATTCAGCCCCAGATCGCCGAGGATCTGACCGCTGCGGTTGTTCACCGTTGCCGCGTTGAGCCGGGTGACGCCGTTGCTGGAAAACTCGCCGTTGCTGTTGTCCAGTTGACCGAAACTACCGGTCAGATGGCCCGAGCTATGGATCACCCCTTGAGTGTTGAATAGCTGATTGGCGGTGACGTTCAGCGTCGCATTACCGAGCACGCGGCCGCTGTTGCGGTTGTCCAGCGTGCCCGCCGTGATCGCCGTGGTTTGTCCGCTGAGCGTACCGCCCTGGTTGCTCAGGGTTTGCGCGGCGCTGACGGTGAGATTGCGGCCGGCGATGAGGCTTTTGCCAGTGTTGTCGAGGTTTTGCGCACTCAGGCTCAGATCACCGTTGGCGTTACGGTTGCCGTCGGCGTTGACCCCGGCCTCGATGACTCCGGCGTTGGTCAGCTGACCACCGGCACTGAGGTTGATACTGTCGCGGGCAGCCAGGGTCTGGTGGTTGGTCAGATTGCCTTGGGTTTGCACGTTCAATGTCGTTCCGGCATACACCGGCCCGCGCGCATCGAGACTGGCCGCCTTGACGTTGACCGCACCGGTCGCCGAGGTATCAACCAGGCTCAATTGACCATTGGCATCAAGCTGAATATCGCCACCGCTGGCGATCAGTTTACCGTCGAGCTTCACGCCGACCCCGGCCTCGGTGCCAACCAGTTTGATCGCCCCGGCATACATCCCGCCCAGCGCCGAGGAGTCAATCGCCAGTTGCGGTTTGGCGCTGCCGTCATCGGCGCGGGCCGTGGCGTTCAAGGTCTGTGCGTTGACGTCGTTGCGCCCGGCAACAATCGTCAGATTCTGCGCCTGCAGTTGCGCATTGATCTTCGCGCTGCGGGTGATGATTTCGAAGCGGTCGACGTTGGTCGCGTTAAGCCCGGTGCCTTCAATGGCCACAGAACCCTGATCAACCTGAAAACGATCCAGCCGCCCCGCGCCATCCAGCACCGGCTTGCCGGTAGTCAGCGTTACGCGTGGCGAGTTGATAAAGCCGCAACCATTACAGGTGATGCCATACGGGTTGGCGACGATCACCCGCGCAGACTTCCCCGCCACTTCGGTGTAACCGCGCAACTGGCTTGGGTTGCCGCTGATGACTTCGTTGAGAATCGCTTGCGCCGAGCCGCTGTTTTTCAGGTTCGGGTTGCCGATGATGTGGCCGCCCAATTGTGTGTTCGACGTCTGGCTCGAGCCGTTGTTGAGGATGACACCCTGCGCGCCGACGTTGTAATCATGAAACTGGTTGTGCGACAGGCCCGCGCCGTTGGGCGTGGCGATGTTGATGATCGGCACGCCATTGCCGGCCCGATCCAGCGCGGTGTTCGGGTTGGCCACGACAATGCCGTCGGCCTGCGCCCACATCGGTTGCCAGAACATCACGTTCGCCAGCAGGAACGCCAGCCCGCGCTTGGGCATGCCCAGAAACGACTCACGGTTTTTTACGGCCGCAGAAGGCTGGCCT
Source organism: Pseudomonas sp. S3(2024) (assembly GCF_036861315.1). NCBI lineage: Bacteria > Pseudomonadati > Pseudomonadota > Gammaproteobacteria > Pseudomonadales > Pseudomonadaceae > Pseudomonas > Pseudomonas sp. S3(2024). Next base: position 19,257 of record NZ_JAZAQQ010000005.1, read on the forward strand.
GCAAGGAAGGCGAACTGACGAACATCCATGTCGATGGTCTCGAAGAATTTGAATTAGATGAAAAAGTCGAGGCGGAAATAGATCGGCGCTTCGCGCTCGGTCAGCACGTCCGGGCGCTCGAGGGAATGCGCAAAGGTCACGCTGGCGGCCACGTGCTCGCCACGGGCGAACAGTTCCAGCGAGTTGCTCGACATGCGCCCATGCTGCTCACCGTTGTAACGATCGCCACGAATCACGCCCTGGTCGTAACCGAGGCTGGTGCCGTATTCAGCGAACACCGGGCGCAGCCATTCGGCCGTGACCGGTCGGCTCCAGCGCAGGTCGTTGCGCCAGTAGCCGCCGCTGTCGCCGGACAACGACTGATCCTTGTAGCCACGGATCGACGACAGCCCGCCGAGGCTGGTGCGTTGTGAACTGAACAGCACGTCCTCGCTGCGCTGGCCGGTCATCAGGCTGCTGAAGCTGAAGGATTCGCCCCACACTTTGAACGGTTGCAGGTAGCTCAGGGTCGCGGTGTATTTACGGTAGCGTGCGTCCGGTTCGCCCGGGCCTGGATCGTGGCTGCCCTGCGCATCGAACGCGCCGATGCCTTCCTGCATGCCGGCGTCGAAGTTGACGAAGGCGCTGCCGATGCGGCGACCGTGGTTGAAACCGAACTGTGCTTCGCTGATGCGGTTGCTGCTCAGCTTGAGCTTGCTGTCTTCGATGTAGTTGTTGGTGCGGAGGTAGGACAGCCCGGCGCTGAGCGAAGTCTTGCTCACCGAGTCGCGATGGATCACTCGCTCGGCGCGCAATTGATGGTTTTCGCTGTCGCCGGTCTGCTTGAAGTTGTAGCCGTTGGCGGCGATCTGCGAGCGGTAGTCGCTCTGGCTGTAGGTGTAGCTGAAGTTCCACCAGCCCCACGGCAGGTTGTAATTGAGCATGGCGTTGCTGGAGGTGTGCTGGTGATCGGTCATTGCGTCGTGACCGCCGCGCAGGCTCAATTGATCGGCCAGGCCCAGCGGACTGTCCCAATCGAAGGTGGTGCCCCACTGCTGTTCGCCGGTGCTGCGCTGGCCGTCGTTGCTGCGCGACAGTCCGGCACGCCATGGCTTCTGCGGGTTATTGGTGACCAGCACTTCACTGCCGCCGACGTTCTTGCCCGGCGCCAGCTCCATCTTGGCCTGATTGGACGGCAGGCGATTGAGCTGATCGACCATTTGCTCGATCTCGCGCAGGTTGACCAGATCGCCGGACTTGCCGGGAAAGGCCATCGCCAGCTCACGCTCCGAAAGCTTGCTGTTCTCGGCGCCTTTCATGCCTTCGAGCTTGCCTTCGACCACCAGCACTTTCAGATGCCCGCCAGACAGATCCTGCTGCGGCAGGTAGGCGCGGCTGGTGACCAGGCCTTTCTCGATGTAATGGTCGGTGATGACCTTGAGCAACTCGTTGAGTTGCGGCACCCCGAGGCACTGGTCGATGTAGGGCTTGAGCAAGCGGTTTTTGTCGCTGTCGGACAGACTGTCGGCGCCCTTGAGCTCGATGTCCTTGATCGGGAAACAGCGGGTATCGGTGGGCGCTGCCGGTTGCGCAGGCTTGGCATCTTTGCCGGGCAGGTCCTTGAGTTCTTCCAGACGCCGCTGCTGCTCTTCGAGCAGGCGATTCTGGCGCTCGCGGATCAGGTCGGTTTCACCTGGGGTGGGTGCAGCGAAGGCAATCTGAAGCGGAGACAGGCACAGCAAAGCTACGCACAACCTCGCCGCGAGGGCGGGTGGGTACATGTTCGATCCCTCGATACGGAATGACATCAAAATAGTGGCGCGATATTAGATGGCCATCATTTTGACGTCAAACAATCGTTTCAACCTTTTGTCGGGTTTGTAACAGGGATTGAACAATCGACGCGGCTGCGGTTTTCCGAGGGGAATCCTTGGTTCAGTGCGCAACGCCCAACTTCGTCGCCACGTCCTGAGGTGCCAGTAAGCGGCCATCCGCTGAACGCAATTCCAGTTTCCTGATCGGCTGCCGCTGCTGCGCATCAACCATAACCGACCCCGGCTCACCCGGCGCATACAGGTGCTCCCCGCCCCACTGCGACAGCGCGACGATCACCGTCTGCAAGGCCTTGCCGCGTTCGGTCAGCACGTATTCCTTATAGGCACCGCCATCGGCGGCCGGCACGGTTTGCAGGATCCCCTGCTCTACCAGGCTCTTGAGCCGAGCGCTGAGCATATTCTTGGCGATATCCAGATTCTTCTGAAAATCACTGAAGCGGCGGATGCCCTCCAGCGCATCGCGGATGATCAGCAGCGACCACCAGTCGCCGATCAGGTCCAGCGTACGGGCGACCGGGCAGGCGTTGCCGTGCAGGCTTTTGCGCTTCACAGGGTGTTTCTCCATCAAATCCAGCGTGTGGTTGCATCTTACAACTGTGACGCTGGAAAAGAACCACGCCACCCGCCATGGCAATTGAGCACTTGCGTACAAGTGACAGCCGCGATTTGCGCCGATAGTGATGGGCGGCCATTGCGGCATCCGGCCTTCCGAACGATCGCCCACAGCAAGGAGTTCCCATGAGCACATTCACTACCGATGACGGCACACAGATCTATTTCAAGGACTGGGGCAGCGGCAAACCCGTGCTGTTCAGCCATGGCTGGCCGCTGGATGCCGACATGTGGGAATACCAGATGGAATACCTGAGCAGTCGCGGCTACCGCACGATTGCCTTCGACCGCCGTGGTTTCGGCCGCTCCGATCAACCATGGACCGGCTACGACTACGACACCTTCGCCGATGACATCGCGCAACTGATCAAGCATCTCGACCTGCGCGACGTGACGCTGGTGGGCTTCTCCATGGGCGGCGGCGACGTCAGTCGCTACATCGCCCGCCACGGCAGCGAGCGCGTTGCCGGGCTGGTACTGCTCGGCGCAGTGACGCCACTGTTCGGCAAGAAAGCCGACTACCCGCAGGGCGTCGACACCTCGGTGTTCGACGGGATCAAGGCCGGTCTGCTCAAGGATCGCGCGCAATTCATCGCTGATTTCGCCGCGCCGTTCTACGGCACCAATCAGGGCCAGAAAGTCTCCGACGGCGTGCTCACGCAAACCCTGAACGTCGCCCTGCTCGCCTCGCTGAAAGGCACCGTGGATTGCGTTACCGCGTTCTCCGAAACCGACTTCCGTCCGGACATGACGAAGATCGACGTGCCGACCCTGGTAATCCACGGCGACGGCGATCAGATCGTGCCGTTAGAAACCACCGGCAAACAGGCGGCGGCGATGATCAAGGGCGCCGAGCTGAAAGTCTACGCCGGCGCGCCCCACGGTTTTGCCGTGACACACGCCCAGGCGCTCAACGAAGACCTGTTGGGTTTCCTGAACCGCTGATGATCGTCGACGCGACAATCTTGTGCGACTACTTGTCCGTCTGACTCAATCCGCGATCAACGCTGCCAGTGCTAACGCATTACCTAGCGCGGCACCGCTGGCAGTGTTGTCAAAGATGCACCATACGCTGGCCCCCTCCGCAGCGCAGGCCTTCATGTCCTGCGCCAACCGTTGCAGATAAGGCAACTCGTAAGCACTGTGATAAATCCGTGGCGCGCCATGCAGTCGCCAATAGCGCACACCCGCCCAGCCCTGCGCCGAACCGTCGGTACTGATCCGCGACGGATCGACCACGACCTGGGAAATCCGATACGCCTGCAACATCGGCGCCGCCACCACCCACGACTCATGCCGTGGCTCAAGCACCACGTCACCGGCGAAGCGTTGGCGCAACGCCACGAAAAACGCCTCTGCACTTGCCGGTTCAAAGACCAGCGACGGCGGCAGTTGCACCAGCAAACACCCCAGCCGATCGGCCAGGCCTTCGCACTGCCCGAGAAACTCATCCAGCGCTTGCTCACAGTTTTGCAGACGCAACTCATGAGTAATCTGCTTCGGCACCTTCACTGAAAAGCGAAAGCCCGGCGGCACCGAATCCGCCCAGCGCGCATAGGTCTGACGCCGATGCGGGCGATAGAACGAGCTGTTGATTTCCACACAGTCGAACCGCGCGGCATAACGCTGCAGATGCGTGCCCTCGGCCGGAAACTGCGGCCAATACTCACGCCCCAGACTCCAGCCCGCGCAACCGATGAACATCAAAAAAGCACCCTCGCCGCTTCACGCATGAAAATCTCCACGGTCTTCGTTCACAGATTTCAGGGATGGCGAAATACCTGGGGGAGCTGGCTTGCCAGCGAAGGCGTCGTCACATCCACAATCCACTGCGCCTGACGCAGCGCTTTCGCGAGCAAGCCCGCTCCCACAGGTTTCGGCGGCGCTCACAGACTTGGGGCACGGCGAAGTGCCGGTGGGAGCTGGCTTGCCAGCGAAGGCGTCGATACCTCCACAAACGCTGTGACTGACACAACGCTTTCGCAAGCAAGCTCGCTCCCACAGGGTTCTGCGGCGCTCACAGACTTGGAGCACGGCGAAATACCTGTGGGAGCTGGCTTGCCAGCGAAGGCGTCGATACATCCACAAACGCTGTGTCTGACACAACGCTTTCGCGAGCAAGCCCGCTCCCACAGGGTTCAGCGGCGCTCACAGATTTGGAGCGCGACGAAGCGCCTACACGATTATTTTTTGCCGGGGAGGACGCTGGCCAGCACCTGCTTGGCGGCTTGCACGATCACGCCCGCTTCGTCCGGGTCGCCCTTGAGCAAGGTCGTGGCAAATTTCTTTGCCTGTTCGAGTTTGATGTGCGGCGGCAACGGCGGCACGTTGGGATCGGTCTTGAATTCGATCAGCACCGGTACGTCCGAGGCCAGCGCCTGCTCCCACGCGGCGGCGACGTCTTCTTCGCGGTCGACGAAAATTCCTTTCAGGCCGATGGAAATGGCGAACAGGTGATACGGCACGTCGGGAATGCTTTGCGAGGCTTCGAACTTCGGATCGCCCTCCATCACCCGCTGCTCCCAGGTGACCTGATTCAGATCCTCGTTGTTGAACACCGCACAGATCCACTTCGGGCTGCTCCACTGGCGCCAGTATTTGGCGACGGTGATCAGCTCGGCCATGTTGTTCATCTGCATCGCGCCGTCACCCACCAACGCAATCACCGCGCGTTCGGGATGGGCGAACTTGGCGGCGATCGCGTACGGCACGGCAGCGCCCATCGAGGCCAGGCCACCGGACAACGAACATTGCATGCCGCGGCGAATTTTCAGGTCACGGGCGTACCAGTTGGCACAGGAACCCGAGTCGCTGGTGATGATCGCCTGATCCGGCAGGCGCGGTGACAGTTCATACACCACCCGCTGCGGATTGATCGGATCGGCTTTGGACATCGCGCGTTTTTCCAGGGTCTTTTCCCAGGTGCTGCGCCAGCCTTCGATTTTCTTGCGCCACTTGTGCGAAGTTTTCTGTTCGAGCAACGGTAGCAGCGCGGCGAGGGTCTCGGCGGAGTCGCCGACCAGATTGACCTCCATCGGATAACGCAGGCTGAGCATGTCTGGCTGCAGATCGATCTGCACGCCACGCGCCTGACCTTCCTTGGGCAGGAACTCGGCATAGGGGAAACCCGAGCCGATCATCAGCAAGGTGTCGCACTCGTGCATCATCTTGTAGCTCGGTTCGGTGCCCAGCAGGCCGATGCTACCGGTGACCCACGGCAAATCGTCCGGCAGCGCAGCCTTGCCGAGTAACGCCTTGGCGACCCCGGCACCGAGTTTTTCCGCAATGGCGATCGCTTCATCCGTTGCCTGCAGTGCGCCGGCGCCCACCAGAATCGCGACTTTTTCACCGCTGTTCAGCACATCAGCGGCGCGCTGCAGATCGGCCTCGTAGGGCAGCACTTTCGGCTTGGTGTAACCGACGCCGGAATGCGCGGTGCCATGCGCCCGCGCCGGTGGCTCATACTCAAGATCCTGCAAATCATTGGGCAGGATGATCGCCGTCACCCGCCGCTCGCCAACCGCCGTACGCACGGCGCGGTCGAGCAAATGCCGAACCTGCGACGGCGCCGACGCCTGCTGCACAAACGCCCCGGCCACATCCTTGAACATCGAGACCAGGTCCAGCTCCTGCTGGTAATGACTGCCAAGCGCCGTCCGCGCCTGCTGGCCGACAATCGCCAGCACCGGTTGATGATCCATGCGTGCGTCGTATAACCCGGTGATCAGGTGCGAAGCACCCGGTCCCGAAGTGGCGATGCACACGCCCAACTCGCCCGTGAACTTGGCGTGGGCCGAGGCCATGAAAGCGGCCATTTCTTCGTGCCGGGCCTGAACGAATTCGATCTTGCCATTGGCTCGGGCGAGCGCGCCGAACACACCATTGATGCCGTCTCCCGGATAACCAAAAATCCGCGTGACGCCCCATTGGCTGAGCCGCTCAACCAGAAAATCTCCCACTGTCGTCGTCATCTCGTTCCTCGCCTGTCACCTGTGCATGAAGCCTGCCCGGCGAGATATCCGCCGGGCGGTACATGGGTCTGGACAGTCGGGTCGCCCGCGAAGTTTCGATTGTTTTTACCCGACGGCATTGCCGAGCCGATCCCTGCAGGAGCTGCCGCAGGCTGCGATCTTTTGCTGTTGTTTTTGAAGATCAAAAGATCGGGGCTCATCAACGATGCGGGTGCACCGTCATCGCCACCAGTTTGATCACGATCGGCCGCACCACGAGGATGCAAAGGAAAGCCACCGGCATCGCCAGCTTGTAGGCGTGCAGCGCATTACTCAGGTAGTCGTTATCAATCCCGGAGTTGGCCGCAGTGATCACCAGCGACATCAGGAACGCCATGATCGTCGCCATGTACAACGCAAACACGTACGGCGTTGCACGCGGCGACAGCTTGCGCCTGTTGGGATACAAGGCATCGGTAGTGGTTCTTTGATTCATATGGCTTTTCCATCCATTGACAGGGAGCCGGCACCTTAGCAAAGCCCCCTGCCCTCAACTAGACGGCCCGCCACAGGTACTTTATAAAGCACAACTTACGAATCAAACCCACGCGGCGGGACACGGATGAATCTGTTGGCGGCGATTGCCAGTTTTATCAAAGTGGTCGAAGCAGGCTCCATCGTCGGCGCCGCCAAGACCCTGGGCGTCAGTGCGGCAGCGGTCAGCCAGACCCTCAGTCGCCTCGAAACGCACCTCGGCGTGCGCCTGCTGCAGCGCACCACACGCAGCATGGCGCTGACTGAAAACGGCGCGTTGTATTACGAAAAGGTGCGGCGTATTGCGGCTGATCTGGAGTCAGCGCAAAGCGCAATCATCAACGATGAAAGCGAATTGCAGGGCCGCTTGAGCATCGCCTCCACCAGTGCATTCGGCCGCCACGTCCTGGCGCCGTTACTCGCCAGTTTCGCCGCGCTGCATCCACGCCTGCTGGTCGAGCTGTCGACCACCAACGGCAAAATCAACCACATCCAGGACGGCATCGACCTGAGCCTGCGGATCAAGCCGCAACTGGAAGACGGCATCGTCGCGCGCCGGATTGTTTCCCTGCCATTCATCTTCTGCGCCGCTCCCGCCTACCTTGCGCGCGCCGGGGTGCCGCAATCACCGCAAGAGCTGCAACACCACGCCTGCCTCGCGTTTCGCTATCCACTGGATGGACGCTTTCTGCGCTGGGGCCTCATCCGCGACGGCCAACGCTACGACGCCCCGATCAACGCCACCGCCATCAGCGACGACATCGATGCCTTGGCGCAAATGGCAGTCAACGGCGCAGGTGTCACGCGCCTGGCCGAATTCGTCGCTGCGCCCTATCTCGAGAGCGGTCAACTGGTGCAACTGTTCGAAGATCTTCCGGGTGAAACCCACGGGCATGTCGAACCGATGGACATCTATGCATGCGTGCAGGAACGTGCAGCGATGACGCCGAAGGTCAGAGCCTTCATGGATTATTTGACGGAGCAGCTGAACAGGCGCTGGCCGATGCAAGCCCGTTGATCATGCCTGGCTGATGAATGCAGCGCTCTGTCTTCAAAGCTGCAGATCACCCCCGAGCCATTGGCTGCACGCACTCATCTGCTGGCTAATCCACTCACGAAAAAGCATGGCATTGGCGCTCTGTTCGAAGGGTCGCGGTGACAGCAGGCAATAACTCGAACCGTCGCGAACGAAGCCGAACGGCGCGATCAACTGGCCGGATTTGAGTTCGTCCTGCACCATCAGAAACGACGCCATACCGACGCCCAGCCCGGCCAGCGCGGCCTGAATGCACAGGTAGAAATGCTCGTAATCGACCCGACTGCCCCCTGCCGCGCTGATCCGGGTCTGTCGCATCCAGTTGTCCCACGCCTGCGGGCGGGTCTTGCTGTGCAGCAGGCAGGCGCCGCGCAAATGATCGCCGTCAGGACGACTGGACAGCACGCAAACCGGACCGATCCACTCTTCACAAACAGTCACGCCGTGCACGGTCTCGTCCCAATGGAAATCGTCGCGGCGGATCGCCAGATCCACGCCTGAACGAGCGAAGTCGATCGGTCCGCCGGCCGTCAGCAATTGCACCTGCAACTGTGGATGCGCGCTGTGGAAGTCGGGCAAACGCGGGATCAACCACTTCATGGCGATGGTTGGCTCGCAGGACACCACCAGTACATCGTCGTGGACTTCACGTTGCAGGCGATAAACCGTGCTCTGCAACTGTTCGAACATCGGCGCGGTGACGTTGAACAGCAAGCGTCCCGCGTGATTGAGAAAAATCGCGCGGTTACGCCGCTCGAACAATTCGACCCCGATCGCCTCCTCCAGCAAGCGCACCTGACGGCTGACCGCGCCGTGGGTGACGTGCAGCAACTCAGCGGCCTTGACGAAACTCTGGGTCTGGGCGGCGGTGTTGAAGAAGCGAAAGGCAGCCAGCGGAGGCAGGTTCATATAGACGATGATTTCTCACAGATTTTCGCGACTATAAATCGTTTTTTTTGCCAAAGACACTTCTCCATCATGTCGCCGCTCAGGGCCTGTTAATTCCATCCACGCTGTTGGCGGCGATGCTGCAGGCTCTGTATCTGTGAATTCAAGTAGCGCAAATAACGCGATGGAGCGTAGGGATGAATGAATTGTTTCTGGTAATCGCCATCACTGTTCTGGCGGTGATCAGCCCCGGCCCGGACTTTGCCATGGTCACTCGCAACAGTTATGCCTACGGGCGGCGCAGTGGTTTGCTGGCTGCGCTGGGCATCGCCTGTGGCGTGCAGGTTCACGTGTTCTACACGGTGTTTGGGGTGGCGCTGATCATCACTCAGTCACCCATGCTGTTCTGGATGATGAAGCTGCTGGGTGCCGGGTATCTGGTCTACCTGGGCATCAAATCCTTTACCAATAAATCTGTACTGACATTTGCCGAGGCGAGCGCTTCGGCACCCCGTGCCTGGAAGGTGTTCTGCTCAGGTTTTCTGACCAATGCACTGAATCCGAAAACCATGTTGTTCGTGGTAGCGGCGTACAGTCAGGTGGTGGAGCCAGGCAGTTCGCTGACGTTGAACTTCGCCTATGGCCTGTTCATGTCGGTCATTCATTGGCTGTGGTTCAGCCTGGTCGCGCTGTTTTTCTCCACCGAACGGTTACGCTGGCGCCTGCTGGAAAAACAGCGGCTCCTCGACAAGGCCATCGGGATCGCGTTGATGGGTCTGGCGGCGTGTTTGATCATTCCGGGGGTTGCGCAGTCTTGAGCTAGAGCGTTTATGCTGTCTGGTCTGATACCCGTCAGGTCATTCTCGGCAAGTTCACCATGAGGCCCATTTCATGAGTAAAGCGCCCTACGTACCGCCCAAAGTCTGGAAACACGAAGCCCCGTCCGGCGGCCATTTCGCTAGCATCAACCGCCCGATTGCCGGGCCGACGCATGAAAAGACCCTCCCAGTGGGCAAACACCCGCTGCAGTTGTATTCACTGGCGACGCCCAATGGCGTCAAGGTGACCATCCTGCTGGAAGAATTGCTCGCACTGGGGCACACCGAGGCCGAGTACGACGCGTGGCTGATCCGCATCAACGAGGGCGATCAGTTCTCCAGCGGTTTTGTCGAGATCAATCCGAACTCGAAGATTCCGGCGCTGCTCGACCACAGCGTACAGCCGCCGATTCGGGTATTCGAATCCGGTTCGATCCTGCTGTATCTGGCAGAGAAATTCGGCGCCTTCCTGCCGAAAGATCCCGCCGGCCGCACGGAAACCCTGAACTGGCTGTTCTGGCAGATGGGCGCGGCACCTTATCTGGGTGGTGGCTTCGGGCACTTCTACGCGTATGCGCCGGAGAAGCTCGAATACCCGATCAACCGCTTCACCATGGAAGCCAAGCGTCAGCTCGATGTGCTCGACCGGCGCCTTGGCGAGAGCCGCTATCTGGCGGGCGACAGCTACACCATTGCGGACATCGCGGTCTGGCCGTGGTACGGGCAACTGGTGCGCAATAACGTGTATTCGGCGGCCGAATTTCTAGCGGCCCACGAATACACCCACGTGCAGCGCTGGGCAGAAGAAATCGCCGAGCGCCCGGCAGTCAAGCGTGGCCAGCGGGTCAATCGCACCTGGGGTGACGAGGCGAGCCAGGTTGCGGAGCGACATCAGGCCAGCGATCTGGACTGACGCCACATTCCCACAAAGATTTGCGCTGGACAGGGGCATCCCGGTTCACAGCAACCTTTGTGGGAGCGAGCTTGCTCGCGAAGGCGCCAAGTCAGTCAACACTGACATCACAGACCTACCGCTTTCGCGAGCAAGCTCGCTCCCACAGGGAATTCGGGTTGGACATGAGGATTTGTGAACCTCAGCAATTACATTGAGACCACACCACCACTGTCGTCAAAGGATCTGCAATGCCTGCTGGAAAACGAGAACTGGCGCGGATCGAGCGGCGCTTGATTGCCACGCTCACCGACGCATGTGAAACCGCAAAAGCTGAAATCAACGGCTTCACCTGGCTGACCCACACCGCTGACCTGAACGCGTTGGCGGCGACCCTGAACGTCATTTGGGTGTTCGACACCGAAGCCGACAAAAACCTCGCCCTGACTGACGCCAAGGCACGCCTCTTCGAACTGACGGCCACTGCGCTGAGGGAAGCCGATATCGACCTGTCCCCTTCAGAGCGCAACGTGCGTTTCGACTCCGAGGAGGCGTGCCAGCGTACTCACGGTGGCAACTGGCGTGAGCGTCTGGCGCAAAATACGCGCGGGCAACGGTGACACCCTGCTTTCGATCAGGTTGGCTATCATCGCTCGCAGCAGGCTTCTCTCAGAGACAGTGAAACCATGGAACAGTCCAGACCAGATCCAGATTCCGATTGGGTAGTGCGCAGCACTCAACCGGGGCGGATAGAACGTATCGAAGCCCGGTTTGGCGGCCATGGCTACCACCCACATCGGCACGATACTTACTCGATCGGTCGCACACTCTCTGGCGTGCAAAGCTTTCACTACAAGGGCAGCCTGCGCCACGGCTTACCGGGAAACACCTTGCTCCTGCATCCTGATGAACTGCACGATGGCATGGCCGGGACCGAAGCGGGGTTTCGCTATCGAATGGCCTATATCGATCCGGCTTTGATTCAGCAGGTGTTGAAGGGTGAACCGCTACCCTTCATCGCCGGAGGTCTGTCCAGCGACCCACGCCTGTATCGCGCCAGCGAAGCGTTCGTCCAGGCGATGGATTACTCACTTGATCCGCTGGAAGAACAGGACGCCCTGTTTGATCTGGCAATGGCTCTACGCGCCGTGGCCGGCAAACCTCGCGGGCGCAAACTGCTCGATTACCCGGCAGCCGAGCGCGCAAGAGAATTCATCATGGCTCACCTGCACCAGAGCATTACGCTGGAAATGCTGGAGCGCGCCAGCGGTCGTGAAAGATGGAGCCTCTCTCGGGACTTCAGAGTGCTGTTTGGCACCAGCCCCTATCGCTTCGTGACCCTGCGTCGCCTGGATATATTGCGCACGCTGCTGCTTGACCGATTCTCGCTGGTGGATGCCGCACTGGCTGCGGGTTTTCACGACCAAAGTCATATGACCCGGCACTTCACCCGCACTTATGGGGTATCTCCATCGCGTTGGCTGGAACGCGTCCTGGGGCAAAGGCAACTTGCAGGATCGTACAAGCATCGCCAATAACCCCTCCGCTAGGCTGACGACTTCTGTCTGATAGAGGATTTGTCATGCCACATACCAGCAAAGTACCAGCACTGCACGCCATCAATCTGGCGCAGAAATCCGCGCTGATCGATCAGCAGTGGAGCCCCCGTGTGGTCGCCGAAATGAATGATTACCAGTTCAAAGTGGTTCGCATCGAAGGTGAATTCATCTGGCACTCTCACCCGGAAACCGATGAGGCCTTTATTGTGATCGAGGGCACGCTGCGGATCGACCTGCCCCATGGCAGCGTATACGTCGAACCGGGTGAGCTGTACGTCGTGCCGCGCGGGATCGAACATCGGACGGCAGCGGAGGGAGAAGCGCGCCTGATGATGATCGAGCCTCGGGGTGTGCGTAACACCGGGCACGAAGGTGGCGAGCGCACGGCTGACAACGACGTCTGGATCTGAGCAGGAGGCGCCGTCAATCTGCGATTTGACGGCGCTTTTTTTGAGTGGCGGGCCGTTGGTTGGCCGCTGATTGTACGGGCGTTTTTATGCTGGGTTTACTGAGCGAGCGCCGCCTCAGACCACCTCTTCGTCAACCGGCAACGAAGACAGCATCTCCGCGCGACACACCTCAAGAATCTCGTCAGCCAGCGCGGAATCATCCGGACAGGCACGCGACAGCACAATCGCGCCGACAGCCCGCGACAGCAGGTCGATCATTTTCTTTCTCCCCTCGCCCACCACGGCGTCCGGCCCGGTTGGATATTTGTCTCCCAGGGTCTGCAGGGTGCGCTCGATCCCTTCGGCAAACGTCGTTTTCACCTCATCCGATTGACGCGCCGCGTCGCCACACAGCGCGGCCATGGTGCAACCGCTGCCACGTCCGTCGCGATGTTCTCTTGTCAAATAGACATCGATGAAGCCTGGCACGTCGAGCGCTTCGGCACCTGCCAGCGACTTGGCAAGACTGCAGGACGCGGCTTCAGCCATCAGGTCGGCCTTGGAGCCGAAATGTTTGTAAAAACCACCGTGGGTGAAACCGGCAGCCGCCATGAGATCCGCCACACCGACGCCGTCAAAGCCACGCTCACGGAACAGCTCGGAAGCGGTCTCGACGATGTGTTCTCGATTGGCCTGCGCCTGGGCCTTGGTCACTCGCACGTGCAGTACCTCGTGTTCATTGGGAATGCTTGCGCCAATCATACATAGATGCTGGTCATAATCAAAACCGTTGACAGTTTAGATTTCGATCATCATCATAATTGCAGGCACAGCGACTTTTCCAACGGGCACGGAAGAAATACCAGATGAGTAACCAGACTCTGTTCACCCCTTACACACTTGGCGACCTGACGCTGTCGAACCGCGTGGTCCTCGCACCGCTGACTCGCAACCGTGCAGGCGCAGGCTTTGTACCCAGCGAGTTCGCAGCCACCTATTACAGCCAACGGGCCAGCGCAGGCTTGCTGATCAGTGAAGCCACGCAGATTTCCCGACAAGGTCAGGGCTATCAGGACACCCCGGGGATCTACACGCCGGCGCAGATTGACGGCTGGCGCCAGGTGACCGATGCAGTCCATGCCAAGGGCGGAAAAATCTTCCTGCAACTGTGGCATGTCGGCCGCGTGTCGCACGTTGATCTGCAGGAAAACGGCGCCGCCCCCGTGGCCCCTTCTGCGCTACGCGCCGCCACCAAAGTCTTCGTCAACAATCGCTTTGAAGATGTCTCGGCGCCGCGCGCGCTGGAGACCATTGAACTGCCAGGGATCGTCTCGGATTTTCGCCAGGCTGCGGCAAACGCGATTGCCGCCGGGTTTGATGGTGTGGAAATTCACGGCGCGAACGGCTATTTGCTCGATCAATTCCTCAGGGACAGCGCCAATCTGCGAACCGATGCGTATGGCGGCTCGATTGCAAACCGGGCGCGTCTGTTGCTTGAAGTGACGGCGGCCGTCGTTGATGAAATCGGCGCCAATCGCACCGGTGTGCGCCTGTCTCCGGTGTCGCCGGCCAACGGCGTCTCCAGCAGCGATCCGCAGGCGCAATTCGATTACGTCGCCGAGCAACTCGATGCCCTCGGCGTGGTTTATCTGCACGTGGTCGAAGGCGCGACCGGTGGCCCGCGCGACGTGGCGCCCTTCGACTTCGGCGCACTGCGCCAGCGTTTCAAAAACACCTACATCGCCAACAACGGCTATGACCTGGACCTGGCGACTTCGCAGCTCGCCAAAGACCACGCCGACCTGATCGCCTTCGGTCGCCCGTTCATTGGCAACCCGGATCTGGTGGAGCGCCTCAAGCAGGGCGCGCCATTGTCCGCGTTCGATCCCGCCACCCTCTATGGCGGCGGTGCGGCAGGCTACATCGACTACCCGACGCTGGCTGAATCAAGCGTCAGCGCCAACTGAGCGCGTTCTGTTTCTCACATCCTGAAAGAGAGATCCCCCATGAGCACTCGCCCTACTGTTCTGATCACTGGCGCCTCCACCGGCATTGGCGCGATCTACGCCGAGCGCTTCGCGCAACGCGGCCATGATCTGGTTCTGGTTGCCCGCGACCAGGCACGCCTGGACACACTTGCAGCCCGCTTGCGCAGCGAACACGACGTCACCGTCGATGTGATCCCGGCGGACCTGACCCAACTCGCTGATCTGAGCACCGTTGAAAACCGCCTGCGCGACGACGCCCGTATCGGCATCCTCGTCAATAACGCCGGCGCCGCCCTCTCCGGTAACTTCATCGACCAAAGCACCGACAGCGTTGCGCAACTCGTTGCCCTCAACACTACCGCGCTGGTGCGCCTGGCCAGCGCCATCGCTCCACGTCTGGTCAAGACTGGTGACGGCGCGATCATCAACGTCGGTTCGGTGGTGGGCCTGGCGCCGGAGTTCGGCATGACCGTCTACGGTGCGACCAAGGCCTTCGTCCTGTTCCTGTCCCAGGGACTGAGCCTGGAACTGTCACCTCAGGGCGTCTACGTGCAAGCCGTACTCCCCGCCGCCACCCGTACGGAGATCTGGGATCGCTCCGGCATCGACATCAACACCTTGAGTGACATCATGGAAGTCGGCGATCTGGTGGATGCCGCTCTGGTCGGTTTCGATCGCCGCGAACCGGTGACCATCCCGCCACTGCACGAAGCGCAACGCTGGGATGATCTGCAAGGCGCACGTCAGGGCCTGATCGAGCAAATCCGTCAGTCTGCGGTTGCCCAGCGCTACCTGAACCCACAGTGATTGTCTGGTAGCGAGCACGCGCGGCGGATTCCAAGTCACTGCATCGAATCCGGCCCGCGATCCGGAGCAGAAATGAATCAAATCCTGGCAAATAACCACACTGGCGCGTCGACGCCATTCAGCAACGCGGCGAACCAGTCGATCACGGTCAACGGCGTTCGCTTCGCTTACCGCGACATCGGCCCCGCGATCGGCGTGCCTCTGGTGCTGTTCAACCATTGGGGCGCCGTGCTGGACAACTTCGATCCCGCGATCATTGATGGCCTGGCA
Organism: Pseudomonas sp. S3(2024); assembly: GCF_036861315.1. Taxonomy (NCBI): domain Bacteria; kingdom Pseudomonadati; phylum Pseudomonadota; class Gammaproteobacteria; order Pseudomonadales; family Pseudomonadaceae; genus Pseudomonas; species Pseudomonas sp. S3(2024). Next base: position 34,814 of record NZ_JAZAQQ010000005.1, read on the forward strand.
CGAACCCGACGGGTCATTACCACTGACTATCGCGGTATTGGCGGCTCTGGTGGAACCGCGCCACTGACTGTCGGTGAAATGGCTGACGATGCCATTCAGTTGATCCGGGCGCTGGGGCTGGAAACCGTTGATGTACTGGGATTCTCGCTCGGCGGCTTCGTTGCTCAGGACATCGCCCTGAAGGCGCCTGATCGGGTGCGTCGCTTGATTCTGACCGGTACCGGTCCGGCCGGTGGCGACGGCATCGACAGAGTCGGTTCGGTCACCTGGCCATTGATCCTCAAAGGCTTGCTGACCCTGCGCGATCCCAAGGTCTACCTGTTCTTCACCTCGTCAGCCAATGGCCGTCGATCTGCGGCGCAGTATCTGCGACGCCTGAAAACACGCAAAAACAATCGCGACAAAGGCCCGACGCCGAGCGCTTTTCTGCGCCAGTTGAAAGCGATCACCGCGTGGGGCCAACAGCCGCCGCAAGACCTCGGACGCTTGCGCATACCCACGCTTATCGTTAACGGCGACAGCGACATCATGGTGCCCAGCGTCAACTCGATGGCGCTGGCCAAGCGTATTCCCAACGCACAACTGGTGATTTATGAGGATGCCGGGCACGGCGGGATTTTCCAGCACTGCGTTGATTTTGTCGCCAAGGCGCAGGCATTCCTCGACGCCTGACGACACGGCGCAGCAACACCGCAACGCGCCAGCTACCCTCCTTACAACCGCCAAGAGCCGCACTACGATGAAAGCATTTCTGATTGATCGCTATGGAAAGAACACCGGACGCATTGGCGAAGCGTCTGCCCCTGTGGTGGGTGCCCGTGATGTCTTGATCGAGGTACACGCCAGCAGCGTCAATGTGCTGGATTCGAAGATCAGCAGCGGCGAGTTCAAGCTGATTCTGCCCTATGCATTACCGCTGATACTGGGCAATGATCTGGCGGGTGTCGTGGTTGAGGTTGGCTCACAGGTGACGCGGTTCAAACCGGGAGACGAGGTTTACGCTCGCCCGCCGGAAACGCGCATCGGAACGTTCGCCGAATGGATCGCCGTGGACGAAAACGCGGTCGCCCGAAAACCCGCCAATACCAGCATGGCACAAGCCGCGTCCCTGCCTTTGGTCGCGTTGACAGCGTGGCAAGTACTGGTCGAAACCGCTCAACTGAAAAAAGGTCAGAAAGTACTGATTCACGCGGGTTCCGGTGGGGTTGGCAGCATTGCCATCCAGTTGGCCAGACACCTCGGCGCCTTCGTCGCCACGACCACCAGCACCGCGAACGTCGAATGGGTCAAGGCACTGGGGGCCGATCTGGTCATCGACTACAAGCAGCAAGACTTCGAAAGCGTCCTGCACGACTACGACGTGGTGTTGAACAGCCTCGGCGCGGACGTATTGCAAAAATCACTCAAGGTCCTGAAGCCCGGCGGCCAGCTCATTTCCATCTCGGGACCGCCCACTGCACAGTTCGCACAAGAACAAGGCTTGTCCTGGCCATTGCAACAGGTCATGCGCCTGTTGAGCTTCGGTATCCGGCGCAAGGCGCGCAAGCAGGCGGTCAACTACACGTTCGTCTTCATGCGGGCCAATGGTGCACAACTGCAAAAAATTGCCACGCTGGTCGAGGAGGCAATCATCCGACCGGTGATTGACCGCAGCTTCTCGTTTGCCTCGACGGCAGAGGCGTTGAAGTACGTCGAGCAGGGGCGCGCCAAGGGCAAGGTCGTCGTTACGCTCAAATGACAACGTGTCCCTCGTCAGCCGGCCGCGTTCGACTCGACCAGATGAACTTCAGTCGCACTGCGACCGGCGCACCAGGCGAGCACCGACGCAATCACCAACACCGCCGCGCTAAGTTCGAAGGTGGCTTTATAACCGCTCAGATCAAACGCCAGTCCACCGACGATGGCCCCTGCGGCGATGGCCAGTTGCACGATGGCCACGAGCAAGCCTCCGCCGGCTTCGGCATCCTCCGGCAGCGTCTGCGCCAGCCATGTCCACCAGCCCACGGGGGCCGCCGTGGCGACCAGTCCCCAGAGTCCGAGCAGCACCGCAGTCAGCAACGGCGAAGCACCGAAGTTGACCAGCGCCAGTGCAATGACCGCCATTATCAGCGGGATAACTGTCAGCGTGCGGTACAGGCCGGTGCCGAGGAATCTTTCGATCACAAAGGTCCCGATAAAACCGGCAAGCCCCAGCCCCAGCAGCATCAACGACAGGGTTGCAACGCTGACTCCGGTGACCCCCTCCAGAAAGGGCCGCAGGTAGGTGAACAGCATGAACTGCCCCATGAAAAAGACGCTGACAGCGACCATCCCCAAGGCGACCGGCCATTGCTTCATCAGCCGCAGGGCGTTGCCGCTACCGGCCTGACGCTCAAGCTTGAAGGACGGCAGACTGATCAGCAGCCACACGGCCGCCAGCGCGGCGACCGGCACCACACAGAAGAACGCGCCGCGCCAGCCTATCAACGCGCCGAGAAAACTCCCTGCCGGAGCGGCGATTACCGTCGCCAGCGCGTTGCCGCCGTTGACAATGGCCAGTGCCCGGGACACTTGGTCAGGCTGCACCAGACGCATCGCGGTTGCCGCCGACAACGACCAGAAACCGCCAATGGCGATGCCGATCAGGGCCCGCCCGAACATGAACGACGGATAGCCCGGCGCGAACGCGACCACCGTACCCGAAACGATCATCAGCAAGGTCAGACCCAGCAACAGCTTCTTGCGCTCGACACGAGCGGCGACCGCTGCAATCACCAGGCTGGTCACCAAGGCGAATGCTCCGGACACGGAAATCCCCTGCCCGGCCTGGCCCTCGGTGATGTGCAGTTCGGCGGCAATCGGCGTCAGCAGGCTGACCGGCATGAATTCTGAAGCGACTAAAGCGAAAGCGGCCAACGACATGGCCAGCACCGCGCTCCAGCCGCGTTGTTCTGTAGAAAGAGAAGTCATTGGAATTACCTGTATTGCGAGAGGCGTCCGGGCGATTGCCCGGACGCACTGTTTTTCACGGTGCGAGGATCGCGTTGTCGAATCGCGGCTCTCCTGTAATGGTTTGACACATTCTCCCGGTCGATTCACCTCTGCCCTAGTGCATTCCTCTTGAATGCTTGCCTGATCCTCTGAGGATGCAGGGTGGTGTATAGGAATCGCCTGTGCAGCGGATTAGAGTTCGTTCAACAGGAGTTGCCCGACATGATCCCTACCCCGCTGCGCCACGAATCACCTTTGGCGTTGAACATTGACTCGCGCGTGAGCGTAGCGGGCGACTTCGCCACGTCGATACCCGGCCTGTCGCTGTTTCGTCGTGATCAGCCGGCGCCACCGACCGTGTGCATGATCGAGCCGAGCCTGATTCTGGTGGGCCGTGGGGAAAAGCGTTTGTGGGTCGGCGGTGAGGGTTACAGCTACGACCCTTCGCGGTTTCTGGTCACCTCGCTGGATCTGCCCGCCAATTCCGAAGTGATGCTCGCCAGCCCCGAACAGCCCTGTGTCGGGCTGGTGCTGAGACTGGATGTCGGCATGCTCGCCGAGATCCTCAGCAAAGGTGGCTTGCCTGCGAAACGGCAGCCGTCGATGAACACCGGCGCTGGCATTGGCAACCTGTCGTGCGCTCTGGAAGGCGCGCTCGAACGCCTGCTGGCATTGCTCGACGAGCCTGAGGCGATCCCGGTGTTGGCGCCGCTGGTGCTGCGGGAAATCCACTATCGGCTGCTCCATACCGATCAAGGCGCGCGGCTGCGGCAGATCACGGCCGTCGATGGCCAGGGTTATCGCATCGCCAAAGCCATCGACTGGCTCAAGGTCAACTACAACACGGCGCTGCGCATCGATGAACTGGCGGCGCGGGTGCAGATGAGCGCACCGACTTTTCACCACCACTTCCGCCAGCTCACCGGTATGAGCCCGCTGCAGTACCAGAAATGGCTGCGATTGAACGAGGCGCGCCGGCTGATGTTGATGGAGCGTCTGGACGTTTCGCGAGCGGCGTTTGCGGTCGGTTATGAAAGTCCCTCGCAGTTCAGCCGCGAATACGCACGCCTGTACGGCACCGCACCCAGTCGGGACATCGCGCTGCTGCGTGGCGATCCCTTCGCCGCAGAAGCACTGGGCAATACGGCCAGTTGAGCAAAAGAACACGCTTTACCGATGAGGCGCCACGCAGCGTTTCACCGCTTATAAAAATGCACGTCAACCGATGATCGAGCGGGTGAACCATGGAACTACGAATCAACCAGAAAACCTATCAGGTCGATGCCGACGCCGATACGCCCCTGCTGTGGGTGATCCGCGATGATCTGGGCATGACCGGCACCAAGTACGGCTGTGGACTGGCGCAATGTGGCGCCTGTTCCGTGCTGGTGGACGGCAACGTGGTGCGCTCATGCGTCACACCGGTGGCCGGTGTGGTCGGCCGCGAGGTCACCACCATTGAGGCGATCGAGGCCGATGAAGTCGGTAAACGGGTGGTCTCGACCTGGGTTGATCTGCAGGTCGCCCAGTGCGGCTACTGCCAGTCCGGGCAGGTGATGGCCGCCACGGCACTGCTCAAGCAGAACCCCAAACCAAGTGATGCGCAGATCGAGGCGGCGATGGTCAACCTGTGCCGCTGCGGCACGTACAACGCCATTCATGCCGCCGTGCATGAGCTGGCCGGCAAGGGAGACGCCTGATGAACGTGCGTATCGATCCGTCCCAGGAAGCATCAGCACTGGCTCTGCACGAACCGATCAACGTGTCGCGCAGACGTTTCCTGGCCGGCACCGCTGTCGGCGCACTGGTGCTCGGTTTCGGCCTGCCGCTGGGCACGACGCGCGTGCAAGCGGCAGTGGCGGCCGCGACTGCCGAGCGTGGCACGCAGGTGCCGGCGTTTCTGGAAATCCGCCCGGACAACCGCGTGCGCCTGCTCTGCCCGTTCATGGAAGGCGGACAAGGTACGTTCACCGCGATGGCGCAGATCGTCGGTGAAGAACTGGATGCCGACCCGTCGACATTCCTGGTCGAAGCCGCGCCGCCCGGCGAAGCCTATGTGGTGATGGAAAACGGTATGCGCATCACCGGCGGCAGCATGTCGGTGCGCATGAGTTACCCGGTGATGCGCCGCCTCGGCGCCCTCGCCCGCGCCATGCTGCTGCAGGCCGGTGCGCAGAAACTTGGGGTGCCGGTCAGCGAACTGAGCACCGAACCCGGCAAAGTCGTGCACGCCAGGTCGGGCCGCTCGCTGGCCTACGGCGAACTGGCCGAGCACGCCATGGATCTGCCGGTGCCCGATCCGGCCTCGGTGCAGCTGCGTGATCCGAGCCAGTTCCGCTGGATCGGCAAACCGGTGAAGCGCGTCGATGCCTACGACAAGTCCACGGGCAAGGCGCTCTACAGCATCGATCTGAAGGTCGACGACATGCTCCACGCCGCCGTTCAACATGCCCCGCGTCTGGGCATGACCGTGGGCAACCTGCGCAACGAAGAGCAGGTCAAGGCGATGAAAGGCGTGCATTCCGTGCATCGTCTGCCGGGTGCCGTGGCCGTGGTCGCCGAGCGCTGGTGGCACGCCAAACGTGCAGTGGAAGCGATTCAGGTCGACTGGCAGGAACCCACGGCCGACAGCAAAGTACGCTCGATGCCTGCGGACTTTTCCAGCGACGCCTGGCTCAAGCGCCTGGCTGACGACAAAGGCCCGACCAGGGATGATGAAAATGAGGGCGACGTGGCTGCAGTTCTGGCCAGCGCCAAAACCCGGATTGACGCCACTTACCACAACCAGTACCTGAACCACGGCCAGTTGGAGCCGCCGTCGGCGCTGGCCCGGTTCAATCCCGACGGTTCGCTGGAAGTCTGGCTGCCGAATCAGGCGCCGGACATGTTCCGTGCCGACATCGCCAAACGCACCGGGCTGGATCCGTCGCGCATCACCTTGCATTCGCCATTGCTGGGCGGCTTCTTCGGTCGGCATTTCCTTTACGACGCCGCCAGTCCCTACCCGCAGGCGATCGAGTTATCGAAAGCGGTTGGCCGCCCGGTCAAACTGATCTGGAGCCGCGAGGAAGAGTTTCTGCGCGACGTGCTGCGTCCCGTAGCCGCCGTGAATTTCCGCGCCGCGCTAGACAACGACGGCTGGCCGCTGGCGATCGAAGCGATCAGCGCCACCGAAGGCCCGACCGAGGCGCTGGCCGGCAAACAGGGTGAAAAACTCGACCCGACGGCGCTTGAAGGGTTGTCGGGTAAATCCTATGCAATCCCCAACAAGCGCATCGCGCAGATCTACGCCAAAGGCCCGGCGATGCTGGGTTACTGGCGTTCGGTGGGCAATTCGCTCAACGACTTCTTCTACGAATCGTTCCTTGACGAACTGGCCGACAAGGGCGGCAAGGACCCGTTCGAATTGCGCCTGCATCTGCTGCGCGACAACCCACGACTGACCACGCTGCTGCAAGCAGTGGGCGAGCTGTCGGGGGGCTGGAAGCGTGGGCCGTTCACCGCGGCGGACGGCAGCAAACGCGCCCGAGGCGTGGCGATGGCGTCGCCGTTCGGTACCCAGACGGCGGTAATCGCCGAGGTCTCCATCGAGAACGGTCAGGTCAAGGTGCACGACATCTGGCAGGCAATCGACCCCGGCAGCATCGTCAATCCGGCGATTGTCGAAGCGCAGGTCAATGGCGCGGTGGCGCTGGGCCTGTCGCAGACCCTGGTGGAGGAAGCCGTGTGGATTGATGGCAAACCGCGCGCGCGCAACTACGACCTGTATCCGATCCTGCCGCCTGCGCGGATGGCCCGGGTCCACGTGCGTGTTGTCGAGAGCGGGGAAAAAATGGGCGGCATCGGCGAACCACCGTTGCCCGCTGTCGCGCCCGCCGTCGCCAATGCGGTGGCAACGCTGACCGGGCAACGGGTGCGCAGCCTGCCCATGAGCCGACACACCTTCACTTGATCAGCGCCGGAGCGTCCATGAATAACCGCCGATTCGCAAGAACCGCTGGCTGGCTGGCAGTGCCGTGCCTGGTCGCGGCAGGCCTGCTGGCCTGGTATGTCACCCGCGAGCCTGTCTCGCGCCTTGAAAACAACCACACCGCCGTGGCCGATATCGACCCGGCGCTGGTCGCTCGTGGCGAATACGTCGCCCGACTCAGCGACTGCGTGGCATGCCACAGCGTGCCGGGCGGTGCGCCGTTCGCTGGCGGCCTGGAAATGGCCACACCACTGGGCGCGATCCACGCGACCAACATCACCCCGGAGCCGGAAACCGGCATCGGCCGCTACAGCCTCGCGGACTTTGACCGTGCGGTGCGCCACGGCGTGGCACCTGAAAGCCGTCGTCTGTACCCGGCGATGCCCTACCCGTCCTACGCCAAGCTCAGTGACGATGATGTGCGGGCGCTGTACGCGTTTTTCATGAAAGGCGTGACACCGGTCAAGCAGGCGAATATCTCGAGTGCGATTCCTTTCCCATTGAACCTGCGCTGGCCGATTGCGTTGTGGAACGGTGTCTTCGTCGATACCGAGCCTTACGTGGCCAAACCGTCGCAGGATGCCGTGTGGAATCGCGGCGCTTATCTCGTGCAAGGCGCAGGACACTGCGGCAGTTGCCATACGCCGCGCGGTCTGGCGTTCAACGAGAAGGCTCTGGATGAATCCGCCACGCCGTACCTCGCCGGCGCCTTGCTCGATGGCTGGTACGCGCCGAGCCTGCGGGATGACCACAATACCGGCCTGGGCCGCTGGAGCGAGCCGGAGATCGTGCAGTTCCTCAAGACCGGGCGCAACAAACATGCGGTGGTTTACGGCTCGATGACCGAGGCGTTCAACAACTCCACGCAGTTCATGAGCGATGACGATCTGACCGCGATCGCCCGCTATCTCAAGTCATTGCCGGGGGACCGTCAGCGCGACGGCCAGCCATGGCAGTACCAAACGGTTTCGGCGGCGGAACGTCTGGACGCGCCCGGTGCTCATACCTACGTCACGCGCTGTGCTTCGTGCCACGGCCTCGACGGCAAGGGCCAGTCGGAATGGATGCCGCCGCTGGCCGGCGCCACCTCGGCACTGGCCAAGGAAAGTGCCTCGGCGATCAACATCACCCTCAACGGTTCGCAGCGGGTGGTGGCCGCCGGAGTACCGGACGCCTATCGCATGCCGGCATTCCGTGAACAGTTATCGGATCAACAGATCGCTGAAGTGCTGACCTTCATGCGCAGCACCTGGGGCAATCAGGGCGGTGCCATTGAACCGCAGGCCGTCAACAAGCTGCGTGAACGTACGGATCCGGCCAGCAGCAGCCCGATCATCCTGCAAATGCGTTAGAGGAACGTTTGATGGAAAGCATCGACTTGCTGGTCCTGCGCACCGCGCGGGACTGGCTCGCCGCCGGCGAGCAAGTGTTGCTCGCCACGGTGGCGCGCACATGGGGCTCTTCGCCGCGCCCGACAGGGTCGATGATGGCCTTGCGTAACGACGGTCGCGTGGTGGGCAGCGTGTCCGGCGGCTGCATCGAGGACGACCTGATCCATCGCTACACCACCGCGCATGGCGGCAGCGGCCTCAAGGACAGTGCGCCCGAGGTGGTGCGCTACGGCGTCAGCGCCGACGAGGCGCATCGTTTCGGTTTGCCCTGTGGCGGCACGCTTGAGCTGATTCTTGAGTTCAATCCCTCATGGCAGGTGCTGGACGAACTGCTGGTGCAACTGGATGCCGGGCAACTGGTGCGCCGCTGCCTGGCACTGGACAGCGGTCGCGTCACGCTGGAAACCACGGCCACCCCGGAGCAATTCAGTTTCGACGGCCACCTGATGCTCAATACCCTCGGGCCGGGGTATCGGCTGCTGATGATCGGCGCCGGCGCGCTGGCCGAGTACCTGGCGACCATGGCGCTGTTCAACGGCTTTAAGGTCGCGGTGTGCGACCCGCGTGCCGAATACATCGAAACCTGGGCGGTGAACGGTGTGGAGCGGATCATCGGCATGCCGGATGACGTGGTGCGCGACTTCGCGGTTGATCTGCGCACCTGCATCGTCGCCTTGAGCCATGATCCGCGACTCGACGATCTGGCGCTGCTCGAAGCTCTTCACAGCCCGGCGTTTTACATCGGCGCCATCGGTTCGCGGCGCAATAGCCAACTGCGCCGCGAACGTCTGATCGAGCATTTCGGTGAGACCCAGGCATCACTCGAACGGCTGCACGGGCCAATCGGCATCTACATTGGCAGCAAGACACCGGCGGAGATCGCCGTCAGCGTGATGGCCGAGATCCTGGCCGCGAAGAATGGCGCCAGCCTGCCGAAGGCGTTTTCGATTGCCAGAGCCAAGGCGCAACAGGGTCTGGCGCAATCGCATTGAGCCCCGATGCTTGGCCCTGTGCCTATATCAGGCGACTTTGATCACCACTTTGCCAAACGCGCCCTTCGCCAGATGCTCGTACGCCTCGCGCGCTTTCTCGAACGGATACACCTGATCTATCACCGGGCGAATCTTGTGCTGGTTGAGGAAGACGTTCATTCGGTCGAAGGACGAGCGCGGTGCCACGGCGATACCGCGAATGGTGGTCTGGCGGAAAATCAGCGGCATCAGATTGAGTGCAACGGTCTGCCCGGTCAAAAAACCGATCTGTGCAATGCGCCCGGAAGCCTTGGTCGCTGCAACCGACTGATTGATGCCGTTGCCACCGGCCACGTCGAGCAGCAGATCCACGCCTTTGCCGTCAGTCAGCCGCAACACTTCATCGGCCCAGTTCGGTGTCGTTCTGTAGTTCACGCCCGCGACCGCTCCCAGTTCCTTCACGGCTTGCAGATTGTGCTCGCTACTCGATGTGGCGATCACTTTGGCGCCCAGCGCCGTGGCGATCTGCACGGCAAAAATCGACACCCCGCCCGTGCCTTGAACCAGCACGGTCTGGCCGGGCTGGATCTGTCCAAAGTCGACCAGTGAGTACCACGCCGTGAGCGCAGCAATCGGCAACGTCGCCGCCTCTTCGTCGCTCATGTTGTCCGGCGCGGCAACGGCGCTGTCTTCGTGGATGATCATGTATTCGGCCAGTCCGCCGGGCAGCGGCGAACCAAAGCAGTAGTCCGGTTCATTCGGCCCCGGCTCGCCATCCAGCCAGCGGGAATACAGATGCGAGTTGACCCGATCGCCGACCTTGAAGCGGCTGACGCCGTCACCCACCGCGACCACGGTGCCCGCTGCGTCGCTCACCGGAATCAACGGTTTGGGCACCATGTGCGGCTCGTAGATGCCGTCAACAATCGCCTTGTCGCGAAAATTGAGGGACACGGCGCCGACCTTTACCAGCAATTCACCGGACTGTGGCTGCGGGGTCGCTGTCTCTTCCAGGTGCAGATTGTCGAGGCCGAAATCTTTCAGTAACCAGGCTTTCATTGCGAATCTCCAAAAACGGATTAATGGCTGCAAACCACCAAGGGTTTGCCTGGGCACATCTTTCGCTGTTGGGCTCGCGCAATAAATACGCAAAAAGGCACATGATTATTCTATCCTCAAGCAACAATTAAATTCCGTCAGGTCCCGATCATGGAATTGCTGCAATCGATGCGACTGTTCGCCCGGCTTGCCGAGCTCGGCAGCTTCACCAAAGCCGCCGAATCGCTGGACATCGGGCGCCCCCAGGTCACCCGTTACATCCAGGAGCTGGAAACATCCCTGGGTGTGCGTCTGTTTCAGCGCACCACCAGAAAAGTCGCGCTCACCACCGAAGGCCAACTGTTCTATGAGCGAGTGCAGGAAATTCTCGCGGATATCTCGGCCGCCACTTCGATGTTCGACCGCAGCGGAGCAACGCTCGAAGGCCGGCTTCGGGTCGATATCCCAACCGCGTTCGCGCAACTGGACTTCATCAAAAACCTGAAAGCCTTCACCAGCGCCTTCCCCGGGATCGACATGGTGCTGGGCGTGACTGATCGGGCGGTCGACCTGATCGGTGAAGGTATCGACTGCGCGTTACGAATTGGCGAGTTACCGGACTCGACCTTGATCGCTCGCCCGATCGCCATGGCGACCATGGTCACGTGCGCAGCCTCCGAGTATCTGCAGGAACACGGCGAACCGCGGACACTCGACGATCTGAATGCCCATCGCGGGGTGAATTTTCTTTCCGGCCAAAACAACAGGACATTGCCCTGGCACTTCTCGGTCAAAGGCAAAGACCGCGCGTTCATCAGCAACGCCGGCATCACCGTCACCGAGTCGAATGCCTACGTGCAGTGCGGCGTAGCGGGCTTTGGAATCATTCAGGCGCCAGGCATCACCGTGGCCGAATATCTGGCCAGCGGCACCCTGGTGGAAATCCTCAGCGCCTATCGGCCCACCCCGCGCCCGGTATCACTGCTGTACCCCAGCCGCACGCACCTGGCTGCGCAAGTTCAGGTATTTGTCGAATGGCTGCAGCAGCACTTTGTGCAGATCTATCCTGACTGGCTGGAACAATAACGATCACGTCCGGTGGCGGGTGAACTGCTGTTCCGTCACCACGCTACCCCACTGACTGCCCTGCTCTTCCATGGTCAATTCGAACCCGGCCGCTTCGTACAGTCGGCGCGCGGCGTCTAGGCCCTTGAAGGTCCAGAGCTGGATCGCATCAAAACCCTGCTGATCGCAAAACTCCACTGCCGCGCTCAGCAGTTGCCGGCCCACGCCACTGCCGCGGCAGCCGTCGTCGAGGATGAACCAGCGCAAATGCGCCTGATTGTTGCCCAGATCCTGGCCGTCGATTGCGATCGAGCCGACGATGCGCTCATCAAGCGTGGCTACCCAGATCTGGTTGCAGGGCTGATCGAGGCGCCCGACAAACTCCGCCGTTTCACGGGCGACGCGGCTTTCAAAGATCGCGCCGAAACCGGAATGCCGCGAATAATAATCCGCATGCATTTGCGCCACGCGGCCGATCAGCCCGGGGCGATAGCCGGCGCTGATGTGCAGGTTCGGCGTAAGTGGCCGGTCGGCGCCCAGACGGATGGTCTTGAGCGCATGCGCGTAGGTTGACAGGCCCTGCGCCACGCTCTGTTGTTGCGACGGATTGAGCGTGTCCAATGCTTTGCTGACCTGGGCCTGGCCATAGGCATGAATGTCGGCGACGGTCTGCCGGCCCTGCGCCGTCAGGTGCAGATGCTTGACCCGCGCGTCCTCGGCGGCACGCTCCTCGATCTCCCCGGCCTTGATCAGTTTGCCGACCATGCGGCTGACACTGGACTTTTCCAGACCAAGGCTTTGCGCCAGTTGTGCAGCGCTGACGCCGTCCCCGGCCTCGATTTCCAGCAATGCGTGCACGCCGGAGGCGGAATAGTCGGTCGCCGCCAGGGTGGCGCGCAGGAAACCGAATTCACGCACCATCGTGCGCGACGCTGTACGGATTTCTTCGATCAAGGCTGTAGGGATACTCATGACACACCACCGCTGAAATTTAGTTGTACTATACAACCATATTTCAATATGACGGTGCAAGAAGCCGACGACGCCGGGCGAGCGGTCGATTGTCGGCGTCGCCACAGCAGCAAACGTCAGACAAAAAAAGCCCCGCAACCGAATGAGGTGCGGGGCAAAGTATTGGTTGGTTGCGGCCAACCAAAGGAGCTCGGTCAGAACGGTTTGCGCAGCCGGGTCAGATGCAATCCTGGGCAGCGCGTTCAAAACTGGAAGGCAGGAAATTCGAGGCCAGCAAGTGACGCTCGTAGATGAACACCTTGCCGCCGTTGCCGGCCTTGTAGGCTTCCAGCACGTTGTCTGCCGACACCTTGCTCGGCACCACGATGCGGTAGCTGCGCTGGGTCTGCGAAACGGTCGGGTTCAGCGCACTGCCCTGCAGCTTGGGCACCACGCAATCGGCGTATTGCGCCGGAGTCTTGTTGGTCTGCAAGGTCAGCGTCGGATCGTTCGGTGCGGAGGCGCAACCGGCGAGCAGCAAGGAGGCAACGGCCAGGGTCGGGGCAAACAAAGCACGCATCGGGGTAATCCTGAAAATAAAGGTTCGGTTCAACCGGCAGCGGTTCAGCGTCACGGCGCCGCCGCTGCCCTTTTGGTTTTGAGTGTTCAGCTGGAAGCCACCAGCGCCTTGAGCGAGGCATCGAACTGCTTCAAGGCATTGAGTTGCAGGTCACGTTGCTGCTCGATCTGCGCGGCAATCTCGTGCGCCGCTTTGTCGTGCACCCAGACCGACGAAATCTGTTTCTCCACCGAGCCCTCGGCTTTGCCGATGTACTGCAGGTCGGCATCGTAGAAACGCGCGATGAAATGCGCCTCGTACAGGCTGTTCTGCTGAGTCAGCAAGCGGTTGAAGGTGTCCAGTTTCACCACGATGTCCGGATGCGCCAGAATCAGTGCATCGAGGTTGTCGTAAACCGTCACCGACATGAACTGGCGTTGCAACGAGCTGAGCAACCAGTCGATCGCCAGTTCCGGGTCGGAGCTGCTGACAAAGGCTGCGCGAATTCGCGGATCCAGTGCATCCTTGGCCCCGTGCAGCGCCGTATCGTGGTAGCGCGTCAGGTATTGCAGGTTTTCCCGGGTGTTTTCGCTGTACAACACACCCACGGTCTGTGAATGCTGCAAAGTCGCGCTGCTGCCGGCGATTGGCTGAAGATGACACGCACAGGCGTCGTCGGCGTAAGACGGTGCCGTGGCTACCATGCCGCTCATCAGCAGAGCGGTCAGCGCCAGTCGGGTCAGTGTCTTCATCGCGCAATTTCCTTGAGCTGCGTTTTCAATGAGGGCAATTTTCCGCCTATTGCCAGCAAAGCTGAACTTGCGTTTCGTGATGGTCACTATTACTTCTAGCGATAGTTACCGACGATAAAGACGGGTACACACTCATCCACAATGAATAAAACAACAGTGAGGACGCCAATTTGAGAACCTTTGACCTGATCCGCGACGCGGTTTTGCAGGACTTTCGCGAGCGGGTGGCGGAATACCTGGTGCAGTACGAAAACGTGTTGCTGGACAAGGACATCACCGATGCGCAGCTCAAGCGCGATACCGCCAATCAGTTGCGTGGCTATTTGCGCGGGTTGAACACCACCCGGGTGCTGGGCATGGCGTACTGGGAAGAACTGGATCGGCGGGTCGTCGACACTTGGCTCACGCCTCACGAATGAGCGTGGACGCCGGTCGGTGATGATCGTATGCGGCGCCTGCCAAAACGGCCCCGAACGCTTACAATCGGCGGCCTTACCGACCTTCTGACAGGCTCCCCCGGAAATGCCGCTCGACCCACCAACGATGCTGACCATCTCGATCGCTCTCGCAGCCGCCGCCGCGCTGTATCTGGCGGTCGAGTGGCGCAGCATTCGTGAGCCTTCGCTGCTGTTCTGGAGCGCCGGTTTCGCCACCATCACCATCGGTTCCACCCTGGCCCTGCTGCGCAGCAACGGCTTTTTGCTGATCGGCATCTGGTTCGCCAACGGCTTGCTGGTGACCGCGCACTTCCTGTTTCTGCTGGGGGTGGCGCGCTTTACGCAGATCCGCCTGTCACCGGCCTGGTACCTGATCTTCGTCTGCTGGCTGGTGATGCTGTTGCTGCCGGACGGGCCGCTATGGTCGAAAGTCATGCTCGCCGCCAACTCGCTGCTGGTCGCTGCCTCGACGCTCAAGGCCAGCCTGCTGCTGCGCCCGCATGGCAAATCGCTGAGCGTCGGTGCGGTGCAATTGCGCTACGTGCTGCTCGGGCATGGGATTTTCTATGTGGCCAAGGCCCTGACCGTAGTGATCCCCGGCACGCTGATCGACCTGGCTGCGTTCCGTGGCGTCATCATCCAGATCTCGCTGGTCGAGGGCGCGATGGCGATCATGCTGATCGCACTGTCGATGACCGGCACCGAACGCTACCGGCGCGAGGAGCAGATCGCCCGACTGGCCGCCCGCGATCCACTGACCGCGCTCTACAACCGCCGCGCCCTCGACATGCGCGCGCCGGGCCTGCTGCGGGGCGTGTCTGCGGCGCATCCCGGCGCCCTGCTATTGATCGATATCGACAACTTCAAATCGGTCAACGATCAGTACGGCCACAGCGCCGGCGACCGTTTGCTGGTCGCGTTGAGCGAAATGATCCGCGCCGAGACCACCGATGAGGCGCTGGCCGCCCGTTTGGGCGGCGACGAGTTCGTGATTTTGCTGAGCAACGCGCCGAGTGATCACATCGTCAGACTGGGCGACGCCCTGCGCGATCAATTTCAGCGCAGCGCCGCCCAGGCATTCCCCACCGCCGAACCGGTGACACTGAGCATCGGCGCAACGCTGTTCAACCAGCCACCGGCCAGCCTCGCGGCATTGATCGAACAAGGCGACGCCGCGCTGTATGAATCCAAGCGCGGCGGCCGCAACCGCCTGCGCCTGACCGGGCTCACCACTTCAGGATGATCAGACCCATGACCCGTTCCGAAACGCCTCTGCAAGACCTCGCCGCCCCCGAAGGCGTCTGCTACGGCTGCGGCAGCCGCAACCCCCATGGCCTGCACGTCAAAAGCTACTGGCACGAGGACGGCGTGCACGTCATGGCCGAACACCTGCCGGACGACAAATACTGCGGCTGGCCAGACCTGGTATACGGCGGCCTGCTGGCAATGCTGGTCGACTGCCATTCCAACTGGACCGCGATGGCTTACCACTACCGCGCCGAACAGCGTGCACCGGGCAGCCTGCCGCGCATCGACTGCGTCACTGGCAACCTCGGCCTCAAGTTCATCAAACCCACACCGATGGGCGTCACCCTGACCTTGCGCGCCAGGGTCGAAGGCGACGTCGGGCGCAAAACTCGGGTGATCTGCGAGGTGTACGCCGGAGAAGTGCTGACGGCGGTGGGCGATTCGGTGTTCGTGCGGGTCGATACCGGGCAACTGGCGGACGCGGCGCACGGGCGCTGACTCCTACAGGGCATGGTGCTCGAATTAACCCGGGCGCTGGCCCGAAAGACTGCATGACCGATTTGCGGCCCACAGCAGCGATGGCAGACAGACGTCTAAACGCCTCGGCAATCGTAAGATTCACTTACATGTTTTTCCGCTTGTGGTGCACATTGCCAACCCCTTATAAGAGCGGCTCTCACTCGCGAATTGAAGGATGCACCCATGAGCAATGCCTGGAACGAAGGGTATTTCACCGACGAGGGCTACACCTACTCGTACAGCCGGGAAATCAACCCGGTGTTCCAGCGCTTTTGCCTGTTGCTGCGTGGCTTTGCCACGCTGGAGAACGCCGGCGGCTACCACTGCGAACTGGGCTTTGGCCAGGGTGTTTCCATCAACATCCACGCCGCCGCCAACCCGGGCAACTATGTCGGCACCGACTTCACGCCATCTCAGGCCGCGCATGCCATCGCATTGGCGAACGACTGGAACAGCCAGGCCCGTCTGTATGACGACAGCTTCGAGCAACTGCTGGCCCGCGATGATCTGCCGGCGTTCGACAGCATCAGCCTGCATGGCATCTGGTCCTGGGTCAGCCGCGACAATCAGCAACTGATCGTCGAGTTCGCCCGTCGCCACCTCAAGCCCGGCGGCATGTTATACGTCAGCTACAACTGCTTCCCGGGCTGGTCGCCTTCGGCGCCCCTGCGCAATCTGTTCAGCCTGCACAATCGCTTTGCCAGCCAGGCCTCGACCAGCCCGGCCAAACGCATCGATGCCGCGATGGAGTTTTCCGAAACGCTGTTGGCGGCCAATCCGAAGTACGCCAGAGCGGCGCCGGCCCTGGGTGCCCAGTTGCAGAGCATCAAGGGCCAGAACCGTCAGTACGTGGCCCACGAGTATTTCAATCGCAACTGGGACTGCATGTATTTCATCGACGTGGTCGATGCCATGACCGCAGCCAAACTCGACTACGCCACCACGGCCGTACCGCTGGACACTGTGGCTGCGCTGAATCTGAGTGCAGAGGGCATGGACTTTCTGGAAGGTATCGAGCACCCGATCATGCGCGAACAGGCGCGCGACTACTTCATCAATCAGAACTTCCGCCGGGATCTGTACGTACGCGGCGCCAATCGGCTGTCTGCCGCCGAGCAACGCGATGGCCTGCTGAGAACGCGTTTTGTCCTGCTGCAAGCGATTGAGAGCATTCCCGGCACGGTCACAGGCCCTGCGGGCGAGGCGTCTTTACAAGCGGACATTTACCGCCCGGTGCTCGCAGCGCTCGCCGCCAATGCCTACGAAGCGAAAACCTTGCAGCAGTTGTCGATAGCCGTCGGCTCCGTGTCTTACGACGACCTGGTGCAGGCTGTCACCGTGCTGATCGGCATGGGCGTCGCCGCCCCGTGCCAGAGCGAAGCCGCCGAAAGGCAGGTGCAGGAACGTTGCGACACCCTCAACCTGCAACTGTGCAAACGCGCGCTGTTCAACAACAACATTCAGGTGCTGGCCAGTCCGGTCACCGGCGGTGGCGTACCGATCAGCCGCGTGCAGCAGTTGTTCCTGATTTCGATCAAGCAAGGCATGACCGACCCGCAAGACTGGGCGCAGTTGGCGTGGGCCGTCATCGGTGATCAGGGCGAAGTGCTGCACAAGGGTGACCAGCCGCTGCTCACAGCCGAAGAAAACCTTGCCGAGATGACCGAACAGGCCCGGGCATTTGCCCAGACACCGCTGGACATTCTTATAGCGCTGAAGATTGCTTGATCCTGATATACGCCGGGCGACTGGCCGCGATAGAAGCGGCCAGTCGTCTGCGTGTATGGCCCTGACTGCCGCCTCCTGAGCCTTCCTGCCCCCACCTGCCACGCAGCGCCCCGTTAAAAAAGCAAAATTGCCATGTGTTTCCGTCGTTCCTTCTTGCGTCGCACTGTTCATTGCCCGTTCCTGTCTGCCTGGAGTTTCTTCGATGCCGTCGCCCAAATCCCTGCCCTCTGCCCTGCTGGGCCTGGCCCTCGCCTGCCCGGTCATGGCCGAGGAACCCAAAGGCATGGAGTTGGGACAAGTACTGATTTCGGCTGAAGAACAAAGCGGCGCCGATGCCTCCGTCGCCGAGGCCCAAGCCCGTCTGGCGCAAGTGCCAGGCGGCAGCAACGTGGTCGACCTGCGCCAGCCGTTGCAGGGCCGGGTGGCGAGCAATCAGGATGTGCTGGCGTATCAGCCTGGGGTCTACGCGCAATCGGCGGGTAATGAAGGGGTGAAAATCTCGATCCGAGGTTCGGGGATCAACCGCGCACCGGGCGCGCACGCTTCGGGGTTGTACACGATGCTCGACGGCCTGCCGCTGACCGGCCCCGGCGGCACGCCTTACGAATTGCTCGAACCGCTGTGGCTCGACCATGTGGAGGTGCTGCGCGGCGCCAACGGCTTTGATCGCGGTGCACTGGCACTGGGTGGCGCCATCGATTACGTCAGCCACACCGGCTACGACGCGCCGAAATTGCAGGTGCGCTATGCCACCGGCAGCCACGGTTATCAGCAGCGTCAGGTGAGTTCCGGGCAGGTGCTGGGCGACTTCGATTACTACGTGTCGCTGACCGACTCGAACGCCGACGGCTATCAGGATCACACTGCCAGCGAGAGCAAAGGCGTGATCGCCAACTTCGGTTATCGCTTCAATCCGAACCTGGAAACCCGCTTCTACTTCCGCTATCGCGAGACCGACAACGACCTCGCCGGCCGCGTGACCAAACACTCGATCGAGCACACTCCACGGGCGGCCAACCCGGCCTACGTGACGCGCGATGACAGCCGTAAACAACCGGGCAGCACCTTCATCGGCAACAAGACCACCTACTACATCGACGACGATTCGAGCATCCAGACCGGGCTGGTCTATCACGACTACCCGATGGACCTGCGCGAAGGCCCGAACCGTCTGAAAGTGGCCTACACCGACGTCAGCGGCACGTTCGATTACAAGCGCCGCGACACCCTGTTCGGCATGGAAAGCCGCAGCACTGTGGGCCTGCGCACCACCAAACACCTGCCCAACGACGGCGCCAGTGAGTTCGTGCGCATCCCGTCCGGCAACACCGCCGCGTATGCCCCGGGCACCCGCATGCGCAACTTCACCTATCAGGGTTCGGACACCGTTCTGCACGTGGGCAACGACCTGGAAATCGCCGACGACCTGTGGCTGACCACGGGCCTCGCCGCCATTTACACCCGCCGCGAAAGCGCCGTCACCTACCCGCAAAGCGGCGGCAAGACCAGCCTGAACGACTGGGATTACGCGCCACGTCTGGGCCTGCGCTATCAGGTCACGCCGGACCTGCAAGTGTTCGGCAACCTCAGCCGTTCGGTCGAAGCACCGCACCCATGGTCGCTGATCTACAGCTCGAACATCCGCTTCCCGGCCGGCAACGGTGCGGCGACCGGCACTCAGAGCGACCCGATCAAACTGCAGAACCAGACCGCGACCACCCTCGAACTCGGCGGTCGCGGCGACAGCGCGCTCGGCCAGTGGAGCCTGGCGTGGTACTACGCCCAAGTGCGCCACGAATTGCTGTCGGTACTGCCGGACGCCAACGCCGTCACCCCGTACGAACTCAACGCCAGCCCCACCGTGCACCAAGGCGTGGAAGCCAGTCTGCAGAGCACGCTGTGGTCAGCCGCCGACGGACGTAAATTGAGCCTGCGTCAGGCCTACACCTTCAGCGACTTCCACTACCGCGACGACCAGCGTTTCGGCGACAACCGCCTGCCCGGCCTGCCGATGCACTATTACCAGGGCGAACTGCGCCACGACTGGCCACAAGGTTTCTTCGCAGCGGTCAACACACAACTGGTGTCCAAGGTCGCAGTGGATTACGCCAACAGCTACTACGCCGATCCCTACGCACTGCTCGGCGCCACCGTCGGCTACAACGCGCCGAAAAACGACTGGCAAACCTGGCTCGACTTGCGCAACCTGACCAATAAGCACTACGCCGCGACGGTGACGCCGGGGTATGACGACAAGGGCCAGGACGCGGCGCGGTCTACGCCGGGTGAAGGGTTGGGGGTCTATGTCGGGGTGTCGTGGAGTTTGCTTTGACGGCATGACCTGACCAGCAGCAGAAAAACGCAGCGGGTCAAAACGGCCCCTGCGTCATCACTCGCGTCTCGATGATGTTGCGCAACGCAACGACGCGCTTCTGATACAGCTCAGTCAAACAATCGACCTTCGCACCACAGGCCTTGCGGCTTTTGAGGAAGGCCTGCTGCTCACCGATCAGAGCATCGCGCCCGCCCATCGGCAGCAGGCGTTTATCGAGGCTGAACAGCTCGCCCATGGTCACGTCCAGATCGTTCAGCGTGCGGTTGGCGCAGACGGCTTTTTCGTCCGCCGCCCGGGCCTTGGCGCAGTCGAAACTGGCCGCCTGAACCGTCTGTGTAGCAATCAATAGTGCGCAGCCGAGGGCGGCAGCGGTTACCCGTGAAATTTCTCGAACTCGCGTCATGTCGTCGTATCCAACGTTGTAAGCCAATGGAGGTATGAAAAATGAAAAACACCGATGACCGCAAGCCTGCAACCCCTCATAACGCACCACCGCTCGATGCGGCGGGTAAACCGGTGGATGTGGTTCGCCGGGATCTGCAGGACAGTGACGACGACACCAAAGCAGTAGACGAGGTGCTGACGCCAACCTCGATCCGCACCAAGGAACAGGAGGCCGAGGAACTCAAGCGCAAGACCGATGCGATCGAACGCAAGGTTGCCGACGGCAACTGACGCGACACTCCCCCCTCCTTAAAGGAGAAATTTTCCTTGTCTGTCCCGGGTTTTCCCGCCCGGGACAACCCGCCCCTGCCCTGCAAGCCGCGTTTTTACTGGCTTCCCCCCCTCTGCTTCAGCAATTTGTATTCACAGCCCAGCTTAATAATATTTTACCGATACCCCCCTCCTGCCTAGTCTGACCGCAAGCAAAACGGACAAGCCTGAAGCGATCCGAATCCACTTGCCTTGCCAGGAAGGATGTAGAAATGAGCAATGAAATAATAAAAACAGACACGCTTGTTGTGGGGGCCGGACAGGCGGGTGTGGCGATGAGCGAGCACCTGAGCAAACTCGGTGTGCCGCATCTGGTGCTGGAACGCAGCCGCATTGCCGAACGTTGGCGCACCGGGCGCTGGGACTCGTTGGTGGCCAACGGTCCGGCGTGGCATGACCGCTTTCCGGGGCTGGAATTCGATGATGTAGATCCCGATGGTTTCGCCCCCAAGGAGCGCGTGGCGGACTATTTCGAAGCCTATGCGAAGAAATTCAACGCGCCGATTCGCACCGGGGTCGAGGTCAAAAGCGTGGTGCGCAATGTCGGGCGTCCGGGCTTCACCATCGAGACTTCCGAAGGAATGATCGAGGCCAGCCGCGTGGTCGCGGCGACCGGGCCGTTCCAGCGTCCGGTGATCCCGCCGATCGCCCCGCAAGACCCACGCCTGTTGCAGATCCACTCCGCCGACTATCGCAATCCGCAGCAACTGCCCGACGGCGCAGTGCTGGTGGTCGGTGCCGGTTCGTCAGGCGTGCAGATCGCCGATGAATTGCAGCGTTCCGGCAAGCAGGTCTATCTTTCGGTCGGTGCGCATGACCGTCCGCCGCGTGCCTATCGCAACCGTGATTTCTGCTGGTGGCTGGGGGTGCTCGGCGAGTGGGATCAGGCGGCGATGAAACCCGGCCGCGAGCATGTGACCATCGCGGTCAGCGGCGCGCATGGCGGGCGCACCATCGACTTCCGTGGTCTGGCCCATCGCGGCATGACCTTGGTCGGCGTCACCGAGTCGTTCAGCAACGGCGTGGTGACCTTCAAGCAGGACCTGCGCGACAACCTCAAGCGCGGTGACGAGAACTATCTGGCGCTGCTGGATGCCGCCGATGCCTACATCGAGCGCAACGGTCTCGACCTGCCGGAAGAACCCGAAGCACGCGAAACCTATGCGGATCCCGAGTGCGTGAAAAATCCGCTGCTCGATCTGGATCTGGCCGAAGCCGGTATCACCTCGATCATCTGGGCCACCGGGTTTGCCGTGGATTATTCCTGGCTGCAGGTCGCCGCGTTTGACGACAAGGGCAAACCGCAGCACCAGCGCGGAGTGTCCAGTGAGCCGGGGGTGTATTTCCTCGGGCTGCCATGGCAGTCGCGCCGTGGTTCGTCGTTCATCTGGGGCGTGTGGCATGACGCCAAACACGTGGCCGATCACATCGCCACCCAGCGTAAATACCTCGATTACAAGGATGCCGAGCAGCGTGAAGCCGCCCTGCATTCGACCGCCAGCACGAAAGCCGCCGATACCGTCGACGCTTGATTGCCCTCTTTCGCGGCGGTGCCCGGTGCGCCGCTGAACACTCAGTCTGGAGCTGTACATGAGCAAGCCAACCCACACCCGCATCCGTATGTTCAACACCAAGGACACCTACCCGAATCAGACGCTGGACAATGATTTGTGCCAGGCCGTGCGCGCCGGCAATACCGTGTATGTCCGGGGTCAGGTCGGCACTGATTTCGACGGCAATCTGGTGGGCCTCGGTGATCCGCGCGCGCAGGCCGAACAGGCGATGCGCAACGTCAAACAGTTGCTGGAGGAAGCCGGCAGCGACATGAGCCACATCGTCAAGACCACCACCTACCTGATCGACCCGCGCTATCGCGAGCCGGTGTATCAGGAAGTCGGCAAGTGGCTCAAAGGCGTGTTCCCGATTTCCACCGGGCTGGTGGTGTCGGCACTGGGGCAGCCGCAGTGGCTGATGGAGATTGATGTGGTGGCGGTGATTCCCGAGTAAGTCGGCAGACCGAGTCGCGGCCATCGCGAGCAGGCTCGCTCCCACATTGAAATGCAATCCCCTGTGGGAGCGAGCCTGCTCGCGAAGAGGCCGGCCCAGACACACAAGGAGTTAGACCATGACCTTTTCAATCGCAGCCCGTTGCCCCGATACCGGCCAGTTCGGTGTCGCCATCAGTTCCTCCAGCATCGCCGTCGGCGCGCGTTGCCCGTGGCTGTTGCCGGGTGTCGGCGCGGTGTCGAGCCAGAACATCACTCTGCCCTCCCTCGGCCCGGAAGTCCTGGCGCTGATGGAGCAAGGCCACGCGCCCGACGCTGCGCTGGACCAGGTGCTGACCCGCAACGGCTACAGCCAGTACCGGCAGATCACCGCGATCAACCACCTCGGCCAGACCGCGCATTTCAGCGGCGCGCAAACCCTCGGCGTGCACAACGCAGTCTGCGGCGAGCAATGCGTGGCCGCTGGCAACATGCTCGCCGGGCGTGCGGTCATCGAGGCGATGGTCCGCGCCTTTGAAGACGGCGAAGGCCAATTGGCCGATCGCCTGCTTAAAGCCCTGCACGCCGCACAGGCCCTCGGAGGCGAAGCTGGACCAGTGCATTCGGCGGCCGTGGTGGTGGTCGGCGAACAGACCTGGCCGATCGTCAATTTGCGCATCGATTGGGCCGACGAAGACCCGATCGGCCAGTTGCAAAAACTCTGGGACGCCTATCAGCCGCAGTTGCAGGACTATATTGATCGCGCGCTCGACCCGGCCAAGGCGCCGGGCTATGGCGTTGCCGGTGATGATCGATGAACAGCGTCGGGTTGCTCAGGACGCTGGTGGGCTTCGACACCACCAGCCGCGAATCCAACCTGCATCTGATCGAGTTCGTGCGCGACTATCTCGCTGACTTCGACGTGCCGTGCGAGCTGATCTACAACGCCGAGCGCAGCAAGGCCAATCTGTTCGCCACGATTGGCCCGGCCGAGCAACCGGGCATCGTGCTCTCGGGGCACACCGATGTGGTGCCGGTCGATGGTCAACCCTGGACAGTAGCGCCGTTTGAACTCAGCGAGCACGACGGCAAGCTGTTCGGGCGCGGCACCGCCGACATGAAGGGCTACATCGCTTGCGTGCTGGCGCTGGTGCCGGCGCTGGTCGCTGCAGAGCTGCGCATGCCTGTGCACATCGCCCTGTCCTATGACGAAGAAGTCGGCTGCCTCGGGGTGCGCTCGTTGCTCGCCGAGCTGCAGCAGCGGCCGGTCAAACCGCTGCTGTGCATCATCGGTGAACCGACCGAGTTGAAACCGGTGCTCGGCCATAAAGGCAAACTGGCGATGCGCTGCGACGTGCACGGCCATCCGTGTCATTCGGCCTACGCACCGCTGGGGGTCAACGCCATCGAGTACGCCGCCGAGCTGATCGGTGAGCTGGGGCGCATCGGCCAGCAACTGAAGACGCCCGAGCATCACGACGCACGTTTCGATCCGCCCTACAGCACAGTACAGACTGGGGTGATCAGCGGCGGCAAAGCGCTGAACATCGTCCCCGCCGATTGCCGCTTCGACTTCGAAATCCGCGCCCTGCCCTCGCAGGATCCGGACTTGGTCGCGCAGCAGTTGCAGGCCTACGCCGAGCAGCAAGTGCTGCCGCGCATGCTGGCAGTGAGCGAGCACAGTGCGATTCGTTTCAGTGAGCTGTCGGCCTATCCGGGCCTGGCCACCGATGCGCAGAGTCAGGCCGCGGAGCTGATTGCGGCGTTTTGCGGTTCACGGGAATACGGCACCGTGGCGTTCGGCACCGAGGGCGGGCTGTTCGATGCGGCGGGTATACCCACCGTGGTCTGTGGCCCCGGCAGCATGGATCAGGGGCACAAACCTGACGAGTTTGTCAGTCGTGTGCAACTCGATGCCTGCGATGCGATGCTGCAACGGATGCTGGCCTCGATTCGCGCCTGATCCTTTCGGCCTGACTGCCTGCCTTCAAGCGTGCAGTCGGGCCAATTCCTCACGGCAATGATCAACGAACAACTGCACCGGTTTGGTCAGTTGCACCCGACGCAACCAGGCTGCCGACAAGCCCGAGCCGGTCACGGTTTCCGCCAGCGGCACGCACACCACTTTCTGCCCGTCGTAGGTGTACTCGCCGAACGGTCGGGTCACCAGAATCGAAAAGCCGAACCCACGCCCGACCATGCCGCGCACCATCTCGATCGACGGTGAGCTGAAGACGATATGCGGGGTCAGTCCGCGCTCCTCGAAAATGCTCACGAAGTAGGTACGGCTGGGCACCACGTCGAGCAGGATCATCGGCTCCAGCACCAGATCGTACAGCGAGACTTTAGCCTGTTGTGCAAAGCGATGGTCGGCCGGCAGCAACGCATAGGGCTGCTGCGGCGGCATCAGCGGCATGGTGTCGATGGTGGTGTCGAGGTCATGTTCAAACAGCATCGCCACATCGATGCTGCCGGCGGTCAGCGCCTGTACCAGCTCCTGCTGCTCGCCATCGCGAATACGGATTTCCACCCCCGGCCAGCGCTGCTTGAACCCGGCGATCAGGCGCGGCAGGTACAGCGGCGCGACGGTTTCGAAACAGCCGATATCGATCTGCCCGGAGACCACATCGTTATCCGCCAGCGCGTTCTGCTCGAACTCATGCGCCACCCGCAGCAATTCCAGCGCCTTGCGATAGAAACGCGAGCCACTGGGCGTCAGCGACACGCCCTGGGCGTGATGACGGATGAACAGCTGCACGCCGAAGCTTTCTTCCAGATGCTTGATCGCCGTGGAGACCGACGGCTGGGCGATATAGAGCTTGCGCGAGGCTTCGGCGACGCTGCCGCAATCGGCGGTGGTGACGAAGTATTTGAGCTGGCGCAGGTTGTAGGCGGCCATATAAAACCTCTGCAAGTGAGACAACGCTTTTGTGGTGAGGGAGCTTGCTCCCGCTTGAGTGCGCAGCACTCACAATATCGGGGGAATGGTGCCGTTTGGGGCCGCTTCGCTGCCCAGCGGGAGCAAGCTCCCTCGCCACAGGAAAGGGTTCGCCTCTGAAAGTTTTTGTTATTGATCACTGTTGAACATACCGGACAGCCCCCAGACCCGGGGCATATATTTTTTAAGGTCTGAAGCAACAAACTTACTAATTTATCTATCCCGGGCCTTTGCACATGATCGCTTCAACAAGAAATGCGCCGTCCGTGTCGGCGCTTACCGAAGTACGTCCACGTACTCATCCTTGCCTTGGAGTTCGTCATGTCCACCTCTGCAACAACGTCCGCGCCGCTCATTGAAAAACACACGATAGGATACGTGCCCCCCGAAGATCGCCACGGAAAGGTCAGGGATCTGTTCACGCTGTGGTTCGGCGGCAACATCGCGCCGTTGCCCATCGTCACCGGCGCGCTGGGCGTGCAGTTGTTCCACTTGAATCTGGTCTGGGGCATCGTCGCGATTCTGGTCGGTCATCTGGTCGGCGGCGTGCTGATGGCGCTGCACTCGGCGCAAGGCCCGCAGATGGGCATTCCACAGATGATCCAGAGCCGCGCACAGTTCGGCTCGCTCGGTGCTCTGCTGGTGGTGCTGATTGCCGGGGTCATGTACATCGGCTTCTTTGCCTCCAACATCGTGCTGGCCGGCAAGTCGCTGCACGGCGTG
Source organism: Pseudomonas sp. S3(2024) (assembly GCF_036861315.1). Lineage (NCBI taxonomy): Bacteria > Pseudomonadati > Pseudomonadota > Gammaproteobacteria > Pseudomonadales > Pseudomonadaceae > Pseudomonas > Pseudomonas sp. S3(2024). Next base: position 61,108 of record NZ_JAZAQQ010000005.1, read on the forward strand.
GTCGACAGCGTGCCGGTGCCAGTCGGCATCGTCATCGGCGCCCTCGGTTCGGGGATCATCGGCATCATCGGCTACCGCTTCATCCACGTGCTCAACCGCATCGGCACCTGGGTGCTGGGGATCGGCATCGTCGTCGGTTTCGGCTACATCTTCACCCATATTCAAACCGACGACTTCCTCACCCGCGGCAGCTTCAACCTTTCCGGCTGGCTCGCCACCGTGTCGCTCGCCGCGCTGTGGCAGATCGCGTTTGCGCCTTACGTGTCCGACTATTCGCGTTATTTGCCGGCCGACGTCAAAGTCTCGTCGACGTTCTGGACCACGTATCTGGGTTCGGCGCTGGGCTCGAGTCTGGCGTTCATCTTCGGTGCCGTCGCCGTGCTGGCGACACCCGTGGGCATGGACACCATGGATGCGGTCAAGCTCGCCACTGGCTCGATCGGCCCGCTGATGCTGGTGCTGTTCCTGCTCAGCGTGATCAGCCACAACGCCCTCAACCTGTACGGCGCGGTGCTGTCGCTGATCACTCTGGTACAGACCTTTGCCTATCGCTGGATTCCGACCGCCAAAAGCCGTGCGGTGATCTCGATCATCGTGCTGCTGGCCTGCTGCTTTGCCGCCGTCGGCGCGTCGAAGGACTTCATCGGTCACTTTGTCGACATGGTGCTGGTGTTGCTGGTGGTGCTGGTGCCGTGGACGGCGATCAACCTGATCGACTTCTACGCCATTCACAAGGGCCAGTACGACATCCAGTCGATCTTCCAGGTCGACGGTGGCATCTACGGACGTTACAACCCGCAGGCGTTGCTGGCCTATGCGATCGGCATCGCGGTGCAGATCCCGTTCATGAACACCCCGCTGTACGTCGGCCCGGTGTCGGCGCACATCAACGGCGCCGACCTGTCGTGGCTGGTGGGGCTGCTGGTGACCTCGCCGCTGTACTTCTGGCTGGCCAGTCGTGACAGCGCCTATCGGCGGCGGATGATGGGCGGGAAACTGGTGGGCAGTCACTGAGATTGATTCGATGTAAAAAGAAGGCCCGCCATGCGCGGGCCTTCTGCGTTGTGGTGTGGTATTTCTTGATGCCCCGACAGGCACCCACGAGACAGGGAAAACTCATGCTGCGAATTCTGGGCAAGGCGTCATCGATCAACGTGCGCAAAGTGCTGTGGACCTGCGCTGAACTGCAGATCCCGTTCGAGCGTGAGGATTGGGGCTCGGGCTTCAAACCCACCGACACCCCGGAGTTTCTCGCCCTCAACCCCTGCGCCATGGTGCCGGTGATTCAGGACGGCGATTTCACCCTGTGGGAATCGAATACGATCATTCGTTATCTGGCAGGCGCCTATGGCGGCGCCGACCTCTACCCCGCCGAGCCACGAGTTCGTGCGCGGGTCGATCAGTGGATCGACTGGCAAGCGTCGGAGTTGAACCGGTCGTGGTCGTATGCGTTCATGTCGCTGGCGCGTCAGTCACCGGATCATCAGGACAGCGCCGCGTTGCTCAACGGCGTCGAGCAATGGTCGCAGACCATGGGCATCCTCGATCAACAGTTGCAGAAGACTGGCGCCTACGTCAGTGGCGAGCAGTTTTCCCTCGCCGACATCCCCATCGGGCTGTCAGTCAACCGCTGGTTCGAAACGCCGCTCGCGCATCCGGACTATGCCGCCGTCAGCGCGTATTACCAGCGTCTGAGCCAACGCGAAGGCTTTCGCCTGTACGGCAGAAACGGTACGCCGTGACAATCAGATCAACAGATCTTCATAAAACGCGCCGAACGGTCGCTGCGGGTGGGCGATCTGGATTTCCAGAATCCACACCCCGGCATTTGGCGTCTGGTCGAAATCGCCGAGATTGCCGCCGCGATGGATCGCGTGAGGGAAATCGCTGACGCGGTGGCCCTTGATGTCGAGATTGAGTTTCCAGCCCATGGCTTCGGCCTGATCGCTGGCGTAACGGTACAATTCGACACCGCTCACGCCTTGGCGCCACAGTGCCTCGACACGCTTGAACAGCTCCTTGGACGCCGCCGCGCAGGCGATCATTTCCGGATCGGAGCCGGTGGTGAAGGTTGCGCCGGCATCGCCTTCGTGCCCCTGCCAGACCACGCCCATGTCAATGAAGAAAATATCGTTGTCACCGAGCACCGGATCGCCTTCGGAACGCTCCTTGAACGCCTTCAGCGTATTGGCGCCGAAGCGAATCAGCAGCGGATGCCAGATGCGGTCCATGCCCAGTTCGGCGAGGATCTGCTTGCCCCGCTCCTGGGCTTCGGACTCGCGCATGCCGGGCTTGATCACCCTGGCGATGGCATCAACGGCGTTCCAGGTCAGGCCCTGCGCATGACGCATCGTTTCCAGCACAAACCGCTCACCGACTGCTTCTTTTCCGCTCAGGGCTGCACTCATTTGCTTGTTCCTCATGGCTACGCTGTATAGTTTTTTATATTGCGAAACGCCGATCAAGATACAGTCATGACACAACGTGTCAATTACTCTTCCGCACGCACCACCCCGCGCTCCTCCAGCAAACGCACGAACATGCTCAAGCTGCGCGACACCGTGCCCCGGCGCCACACCAGCCAGGTGGTCAGATAGCGAAAATCCGCCGCCAGCGGCCACACGCTCACGGTTGCGCTGCCAGGCATGCTCTGCAGCATTTTGCGCGGCATCAGCGCCAGCCCGGCGCCGGCACTGACGCAGGCGAGCATGCCGTGGTAGGACTCCATCTCGAAAATCTTGCCCGGCACGGCAGCGTCGGTGCTGAACCATTTTTCGAAGTGATGCCGGTAGGAGCAATTGGAGCGGAACGCGTAGATGTTCTCGCCGTTCACATCCGCCGCGCGCTGCACCGGGGGGTGATTGAGTGGCGCGATGATGACCATCTCTTCCTCGAACGCCGGCACGCCTTCCAGCGCCGGGTGCAGCACCGGGCCATCGACGAAGGCCGCCGCCAATCGTCCGGAGAGTACGCCGTCGATCATTGTCCCGGACGGTCCGGTGGACAGATCCAGATCGACCTTGGGATGCAACTGGTTGTACGCCGCCAGCAGTTCGGGGATGCGCACGGCGGCGGTACTTTCCAGCGAACCGAGGGGAAATGCGCCCTGCGGTTCTTCACCGGCGACCGTGGCCCGCGCTTCCTGCACCAGATCGAGAATGCGCCGCGCGTATTCGAGAAAACTCCAGCCAGCCGGTGACAGACGCAAACGGCTTTTCTCGCGAATGAACAGATCGACGCCCAGATCCTGCTCCAGCTGTTTGATCCGCGTGGTCAGGTTCGATGGCACGCGATGAATCTGCGCCGCAGCAGCGCTGATGCTGCCGTGCTCGGCAACGGCCTTGAAGATTTCCAGCTGCACCAGATCCACAGTCATTCTCCAATCGTGAAAGAAACGATCTTTATTATTCAGTTTCCAGAAAACAAACGCCACCCTACTCTAGGCCCATCCACTGAACTCGCAGGAGCCAGCCATGAGCCAGATTTCCAGCCAGACCCACGCCATCTCGATCAACCCCGCCACCGGCGAGCAGATCGGTCACTACGCCTTTGAATCCGCCGAAGCCCTCGACGCTGCGCTGACCCGCGCCGCGTTCGGTTTCTCGAAATGGAAACGCAAGCCGCTGCAGGATCGCTCCCGCGCCCTCACCGCCCTCGCTGGCGCCCTACGCGAAACCGCCGAAGCCATGGCGACCATGATTACCCTGGAAATGGGCAAGCCGATCGCCCAGGCCCGTGGCGAAATTGAAAAATGCGCCAAGCTCTGTGAGTGGTACGCTGAAAACGGTCCGGCGATGCTCGACGCCGAACCGACTCAGGTTGAAGGCGGCAAGGCGCGCATCGAGTACCGACCACTCGGCCCGATCCTCGCGGTGATGCCGTGGAACTTCCCGATCTGGCAAGTGCTGCGCGGTGCCGTTCCGGCGCTTATCGCCGGCAACACCTACGTGCTCAAGCATGCGCCGAACGTGATGGGCAGCGCCTACCTGCTGCGCGACGCGTTCAAGCGCGCCGGTTTCGCCGATGGCGTATTTGAAGTGATCAACGTCACCCCGGAAGGCGTTTCCACCGCCATCGCCGACCCGCGTATCGCTGCTGTAACCCTGACCGGCAGCGTGCGCGCCGGCATGGCCATCGGTGCTCAGGCCGGTGCCGCGCTGAAGAAGTGCGTGCTGGAACTGGGTGGTTCCGACCCGTTCATCGTGCTCAATGATGCGGATCTTGATGAGGCCGTGCAGGCTGCCGTCATCGGTCGCTACCAGAACTCCGGCCAGGTCTGCGCCGCGGCCAAGCGCCTGATCATCGAAGAAGGCGTGGTCGAAGAGTTCACCCGCAAATTCGTCGAGGCCACGCGTCAATTGAAAGTCGGCGATCCGCTGGCCGCCGACACCTACATCGGGCCGATGGCACGTTTCGATCTGCGTGATGAACTCGACCAGCAAGTGCGCGACACCCTCGAAGAAGGCGCCACCCTGTTGCTCGGCGGCGGTAAGGCGCAAGGCCCGGGCAACTACTACGAGCCAACCGTGCTGGCCGATGTCACCGACCGCATGACCTCGTTCAAACAGGAACTGTTCGGCCCGGTGGCATCGATCATCACTGCCCGCGATTGCGCCCACGCCATCGCCCTGGCCAACGACAGCGACTTCGGCCTGACCGCGACGATCTACACCGCCAACGTCGCACTGGCCCAGCAACTGAGCAGCGAACTGGACACCGGCGGCGTGTTCATCAACGGCTATTCGGCCAGTGACCCGCGCGTGACTTTCGGCGGCGTGAAGAAAAGCGGTTTCGGTCGCGAGTTGTCGCACTTCGGCGTGCGCGAGTTCTGCAACGCGCAGACAGTGTGGCTGGATCGTAAATAATCAGGACTCCAACACGCACTGGTGGGAGTGGGCTTGCTCACGAAGGGGCCGGCATGTTCAGCATTGATAGTGACTGACCTGACGCCTTCGCGAGCAAGCCCGCTCCCACACTCGAAAATTCCGCACACACCGCTATAGCAAGTCGGGCGCTGTTTTTTGCGGCTGCGCAACCGCCCGCCCCTTGCTCAACAACCCGAGCACCACCGCCGCCGAGGCCAGGGTAATCAGCGTAAGGACGTGCAGCAGGTACTGAAACGCCGTGGCATAACCCTGCACCAGACGCTCTTTGGCCAGCCCCGGAACGGTGTTGAGCGCATGCGCCATGTCCCCCGTGGTGACCCGGTGCGCGGTCTCGGCAATCAACGCCGCATCGACACTGCCTGCCACTGCCCCCGTCAGATCGGTATGCAGCAGCGAAGTCAGCACGGCGCCCACCACCGCCAGCGCAATACCCTCACCCACCACGCGCACGGTATTGAAGATCCCCGCCGCCATCCCCGCGCGCTCCTTCGGTACGACGCTGACCGACAGACCATCCATCAAGCCCCACGGCAAACCGGTGCCAATCCCGATCAACAGCATCGCAATGACCAAGGCGGATTTTGGCTCGCCGACGTTGTACAGGCTCAACCCGTGCAAGCCCACCGCAGCGATCAGAAAACCGATCCCCGAGAGAATCCCCGCCGAGACAAACCGGGTCAGCGACGCCGCCAGCATCGGTACCACCAGCATGGGCGCCGACAGCGCCAGCAACAGCAGGCCGGCATCGATTTCGCTCAAGCCTTCCACGCCGATAAAGCGCAATGGCAACATCACCACCAGCACGATGTAGCAAAAACAGGTGCCGATCGGCAGCATCTGCACGCCGATGAAGCGCGGAAAACGCAACAGGGTCAGATCGAGCATCGGATGTTTGACGCGCTTTTCGATGATCACGAACAACCCCAGCAACAATGCCGAAGCACTCAGCAGACCGACCACCAGCGGGCTGCCCCAACCGCTTTCCGGGGCCTGAATCACGCCGAAGGTGAACAGCGCCAGCATCGCACTGAAGGTGATCGTGCCCGGCCAATCCAGTCCCGTGGCATCCGGGTTGCGGCTTTCGCGCATGCGCGGCAGGCCGAAGACCATGGCGATCACGCCGATCAGCGCGGTGAAAACAAAAATCGCCCGCCAGTTGAACGCCTCGATCAATGCGCCGGCCAGCAGCGGCCCGAAAGCCAGACCAATGCCGAATGTGGTACCGAGTACGCTGTATGCACGGGTTCGCGCATGGCCTTCGAATTCCTGCGCCAGCGACGCTGAGCCGCTGGCCAACGCCGCAGCACCGGCCACGCCCTGCACTGCACGCAGCCCATCCAGCCAGTACACCGACGGTGCCAGGCTCTGCGCAATCGATGCTGCGGTGAACAGCAACATGCCGAAGCTGAACAGGCGTTTACGCCCATAGACGTCGGCCAACGCGCCCGCCGCCACCAGCAAACTGCCGAATGACAACATGAACGCATTGGTGATCCAGGTCAGGGCCACGGGGCTGCCGCCCAGATCACGGCCAATGGCGGGCGTCGCCACCGCGCCACCGGTAAAACTCAAGGGCAGTACCAATGCCGACAGGCACACGGCCGCGAGGATCAGCACCTTGTTATGCGCGCCTGGTTGATGAGCGACCGTTGTCATGCATTCATCCTTTAAAGAAATTGCCAGGCTGCGACTTTAAGGCCGTTGGATTGATGCGATAATCCCAGCAATTTTGCATGACTTTGTGAAAGGGATTCACAGATGAAATCACCCTCAGCGGCAGACCTTTGCGTATTTCTCTGTACGGCGCAGCACTTGAATTTCAGCAAGGCCGCCGTCGAACTCGGGCTCACCCCGTCAGCCCTGAGCCATTCGGTAAAGGCTTTGGAGAATCGCCTCGGTGTGCGTCTGTTCAATCGCACCACCCGCAGCGTGGCGTTGACCGAGGCCGGTGAGCGCTTTTACGCGCGCCTGAAACCGGCGTTCCGCGACATTGACGATGCACTGGAAGACCTCAACCATTTTCGCGACAAACCCACCGGCAACCTGCGTATCACCTGCGGACGCCAGGCGTGCGAACTGGTATTGCTGCCGATTGCCAGCGAGTTCTTGCAGACGTATCCGGACATTCGCATGGAGGTGGTCGAAAGCGAAGCGTTGCTGGATATCGTCGCTGGCGGATTTGATGCGGGCGTGCGCTTTGGCGATCGACTGCAGGCCGACATGGTCTCGCTGCCGATTGGCCCGGCGATGCGTTCGGTGGTGGTGGCTTCGCCGGCATTCCTTGAACGCCATCCTGCGCCGCAAAAACCCGAAGATCTGCACGACTTGCCGTGCCTGCGCCACCGCTACCCCAGTGGCGCCCTGTATCGCTGGGAATTCGAACGCGATGGCATTGCCCAGGAAATCGAGGTCAACGGCCCGCTGACCCTGGGCGACGTCAGCTTGATGGTCGGCCCTGCACTGCAAGGCCTGGGATTGGCGTATGTGTTCGATGACATGGTCAGCGAACACTTGGCATCGGGGCGTCTGATCCAGATGTTGGCCGACTGGTGCCCTTACTATCCGGGCCTGCATCTTTACTACCCGAGCAGGCGCCACGTACCGGCGCCGCTCAAGGCTTTTATCGACTTCGCGCGCGAGCGCAGTGGTCACTAGGGCTTACAGATATTTCAGCCAGGCAATATCGCGGCGCCGCGATTTCAGCGCGGAAAACCAGCGCACCGCCGGGTACAGCGCAACCGCCAGCAGCACCGACACCAGCCAGATCGCCGCGACTGAATCGAAGCCGAAATAGCTACCGTGGTTAAGGCCGAACAGCGCCACGGCAATCAGATACAGCACCTTCAGCACGTACAGGTGCAACAGATAAAAGAACATCGGTGCCGAACCGAAGACCGTCAGCCAGCGAATCCAGCGGCGCGTCTGCAGCCGTTCGAACAGCAGCAACAACAGCAATCCGACGCTCACCGTCAGGCTGATGAACAGCAGCGATGGCGGGTACTTGGTGATGTTGAAAAACGCCATCAACGTTTGCACGGTCGTGTCTTCGACCGCCCAAGGCTTTTCGCCGTATCCGTTGAGCAACCGCAGCCCGACGAAACCCAGCAGTCCGGCGATACCAGCCAGCAACAGGCACTGCTGACGAACTCCGGCGTCGGCCGCACGGGCAAACCACGGGCCCAGCGCATAACCCAGACCGATCACGCCGATCCACGGCAACAGCGGATACGAAGTGCGCAAGCGCAGACTGTCACCGACCTCGATCCAGCCCCGATCATGCAGGATCGCCCATGGCACATGCAGTGCCGACTCCAGCGCGAAATGCAGCCCGTCCAGCAGGTTATGCCCGGCAATGATCGCCAGACTTAGCGTCAGCAACAGCCAGCGCGGCAACCAGACCAGCAGCGACAACCCGATCATGCTCAAGCCAATCGCCCAGATCACCTGCAGATAGATCACGCTCGGCGGCAACTGAAACGTCCAGGCAAAGTTCACCAAGGTGAATTCCAGCACCACCAGAAACAGCCCACGCTTGAACAGGAAGGCACTGACATCGGCCTTGCCCGCGTACTTCTCGCCGAACAGCCACGCAGACAATCCGGTCAGCAACACGAACACCGGTGCGCACAGATGCGCCAACGTGCGACTGAAAAACAACGCCGGCTCGGTGCTGGCGATGTCCATCGGGTCGGACACCTGACGATGCAACAAAAACGTTTCACGCACGTGATCCAGCAGCATGAACAGGATCACCAGACCGCGTAACGCATCAATGGACAGCAAGCGGCCGGTCGGCAGCGGGTTGGAACGGGTACACACAATCGTCATGGAGATTTCGCCAACGAGCAAATGAATCAGGGGATCGCAACCGCACGCCCCGCCAAAAATTCGCGTTACTCTATAACATTAAAATGTCGATTCCCAACCCAAACGACATTTGCCCAATCACGTCAGGCTTCTATAGTGATCAGGCGCCCCCTGCGCTTTGCGCCTGCTGTCGAGCGTTGCCCATGACCTCAACCGAACACTTGATCATCTGCGAGCATTGCGACTGCGTGTACGAAAAGGTCGTGCTCGGCAAACACCAGAAAACCCTCTGCGTGCGGTGCGGCGGCGTGCTGCAGCGCTACAACGGTTTGACCGTCGAGCAGCGGCTGGCCCTGAGTTTCACTGCGGCGATGCTGTGGCTGTTCGCCAATTTCTACCCGGTGATGAGCATCAGCATGAAGGGCCTGAAAAACAGCGCGACGCTGTGGGATTCGGTGCTGGCGCTGAGTCAGGGGCCGATCACCTTCATGGCGATGGTCGCGGCGATTTCGATCATCATCGCCCCGGCGTTTCAACTGGTGCTGTTGATCTGGGTGCTGAGTTTCGCCTTGTCATCGCGCCGGGCGCCGGGCTTCAAGCTGTGCATGCGCTGGCTGGAAACCCTGCGTCCGTGGAGCATGCTCGAAGTGTGTCTGCTGGGGGCGATGGTGGCGGTATTCAAACTGGCCGGGCTGCTCGATGTGCTGCCGGGTATCGGCCTGTTCGCTTTGGCGGTGCTGAGCCTGATGATGATCCGCATTGCCGGCCGCGACATTCGTGACCTGTGGGACATTCTATGAAGCGACCCGCGACCGCCAGCGAACTGAATCTGTGCCTGTGCCACAGCTGCGGGCTGGCCTGTGACATGACCGACGAGCCGCACGAGTGCCCGCGCTGCGATGCGCCGCTGCATCGGCGCAAGACCAACTCCCTGACGCGCACCTGGGCCTATCTGTTCGCCGCGTTGGCGTTTTACGTGCCGGCCAATCTACTGCCGGTGATGAACACGGTGATGCTCGGCAACGGCGCCGACAGCACGATCATGAGCGGCGTGCTGGAGTTCTGGGAGGGCGGCGCGTGGGACATCGCACTGATCATTTTCATCGCCAGCATCGCGGTGCCGGGGATCAAATTCGTCGCCCTGTCGCTGCTGCTGATCACCGTGCAGCGGGGCAGCGACTGGGCGCGCCGTGAGCGTTCGAAGCTGTACCGTTTCGTCGAGCTGATCGGCTACTGGTCGATGCTCGACGTGCTGGTGGTCGCACTGGTCGCGGCGCTGGTGAAGTTCCAGGCGCTGGGCGATATCGAACCACGCCCGGGCATCCTGTTTTTCGGCATGGTGGTGGTGTTCACCATGCTCTCGGCGATGAGTTTCGACCCACGGCTGATCTGGGACAATGCCGCGGACGACGAACCGCTCAGCGACGCACCACCTCAAGCAGCACCTGCAACGGATGGCGCAGCGCCCGATCCGACTGGCGCTTGACCTGACTGCGGCATGAGTAACCGGTGGCCAGCGCTTCGCCCTGCTCCGCCGGCGCCTCAACCTGCCGCGCCCACGATTGCTCGTAGATCACCGCCGAGGTTTCGCGGTTGCGCGCTTCATGGCCATAGGTGCCGGACATGCCGCAGCAGCCGGTGGCCTGCGTCGCCAGTTTCAGCCCGACTCGCTCGAACACTTGTTCCCACTGGCGAGTGGCGGCCGGCGCGTTGGTTTTCTCGGTGCAGTGTGCCAGCAGACGGAATGACCGGGCCGCATCGGCAGTAGCCTGCTCCGGCATCACCTTGAGCAGCCATTCCTGCACCAGCGCGACTTCCGGGCAGTGGTCCATGCCGGGCACTTTCAGGTATTCCTGGCGGTAGACCAGCGTCATCGCCGGATCCAGCCCCAGCAGCGGCACGCCAACGTCCGCCAGCTCGCGCAGTTGCTGCGCATTGCGCAACGCCGCTCGGTTGAACGCTGACAGGAAACCCTGCACATGCAGCGGCTTGCCATTGGCACTGAACGGTGCCAGATACACCTGATAGCCAAGTCGTGAAATCAACTCCAGCAGATCCGCCAGCAGCGGCGCTTCGAAGTAACGGGTGAAGGCATCCTGCACCAACACCACACTGCGCTCGCGCTGGGCCGGGGTCAGCGCCGACAGCGTGGAAACCGTCGCCGGCTGCACCTTCCAGCGGCGCAGCGCAGCGTGGAAATCAAAGCGACTGAGCAACGGCACATCGACCATGCCGCCAAGACGCTCCAACTGTTTGCGCACAAAGGTTGCGCCCATCAAACCGTTGTACAGCACCGGAATCCGCGCCATGTACGGAATGCTGTACTCCAGCGAGGCAATCAGATAATCCCGCGCCGGGCGCAGATAACGGCTGTGATACAGCTCAAGGAAACTCGAACGGAATTCCGGCACGTTGACCTTGACCGGGCACTGTCCCGCGCAGGATTTGCACGCCAGGCAACCGGCCATGGCGTCATACACCTCATGGGAAAAGTCTGCATCCTGCGCGCGGCTGTTGCGCCAGCGTGTCCACAGGTTGCGGAAAAATGCCGGACGACGGATCGCCTCCGACAGCACATCCACCCCTGCCTCGCCCTGCAAACGCAGCCATTCGCGGATCAGCGATGCGCGACCCTTGGGCGATTGCGCACGCTCGCGGGTGGCTTTCCACGATGGGCACATGGCGTCGTCGGGATCGAAGTTGTAGCAGGCGCCGTTGCCGTTGCAATGCATGGCTGCGCCGTAGCTCTGCCAGACCTTTTCGTCGATTTGCCGGTCGAGTTCGCCGCGCAGGGTCACTTCGTCGATTTTCAGCAACGCCGCACCGGTATTGGCCGGGGTGGCGATCTTGCCCGGGTTGAACTGGTTGAACGGGTCGAACGCGGCTTTCAACGCTTGCAACGCCGGGTACAGCTCACCGAAAAATGCCGGCGCGTATTCCGAGCGCAGACCTTTGCCGTGTTCGCCCCACAACAGGCCGCCGTAGCGCTGGGTCAGCGCCGCGACACCGTCGGACACCGGGCGCACCAGCGCCGCTTGCTGCGGATCCTTCATGTCGAGAATCGGACGTACGTGCAGCACCCCGGCATCAACGTGGCCGAACATGCCGTACTGCAAACCGTGGCTGTCGAGCAGATCGCGCAGTTCGGCGATGTACTCGGCCAGGTGCTGCGGCGGCACTGCGGTGTCTTCGACAAACGGCTGCGGCCGCGCTTCGCCGGCAACGTTGCCGAGCAGGCCGACTGCGCGTTTGCGCATGCCATAAACCTTGTTCACCGCCGCCTGACCGACCGCCAGGGTATGGCCGAGGCGTTCGACGGTGGTGTCGCTGCTCAAGTGTTCGAGGAAGGCTTCGACCCGGCGCTGCAGATCCTCGGGATCGTCACCGCAGAACTCCACCAGGTTGATCCCCAGTGTCGGGCGCTCGGCGCTTTCCGGGAAGTATTCGGCGACGCCGTGCCAGACGATGTCCTGCATCGCCAGCAGCAACACCTTGGAATCCACGGTTTCAATCGACAGCGGCTTGAGCGCCATCAGCGCCCGGGCATCGCGCAACGCATCCATGAACCCGGCGTAGCGAATGTTCACCAGCATCGTGTGTTTGGGGATCGGCAGCACGTTGAGCTTTGCCTCGACCACAAAGCCGAGTGAGCCCTCGGCGCCGCACAACACGCTGTTGAGGTTGAAACGATTGTCGGCCTCGCGCAGGTGCGCCAGGTCGTAGCCGGTCAGGCAGCGGTTGAGATCGGGGAAGCGCTGTTTGATCAGCTCGCCCTGCTCGTCAATGATCTGCCGTGCACAGCGATAGACTTCACCGACCCGATCTTCACGGGCGCACAGCGCTGTCAGGTCTTCTTCCGCCAGCGCTGCGCCGTGCAGGCGTTCGCCGCCACGCAGCACCATGTCGAGTTCCAGCACATGGTCGCGGGTCTTGCCGTAGGTGCAACTGCCCTGGCCGCTGGCGTCGGTGTTGATCATGCCGCCGACGGTGGCGCGGTTGGAGGTCGACAGCTCCGGGGCGAAAAACAGCCCGGCGGACTTCAGTGCGGCGTTGAGCTGATCCTTGACCACCCCGGCCTGCACCCGCACCCAGCGCTGCTCGACGTTGACTTCCAGAATACGGTTCATGTGCCGCGACAGGTCGACGACGATGCCATCGGTCAGCGACTGGCCGTTGGTGCCGGTGCCACCGCCACGTGGAGTGATCACCACTTGCTGATAGGCCGGTTCGGCAATCAGCCGCGCGACCCGCGCCACGTCCTCGGCATCCTTCGGAAACACTGCCGCTTGCGGCAGGCGCTGGTAGATCGAGTTGTCGGTGGCGAGCACCACGCGACTGGCGTAATCGGCACTGATCTCGCCACGAAAACCACTGGCTTTCAGGGCTTTGAGGAACTTCTGGTAATCGGCGGTCAATGCAGTGGCGGGCGACAGCTGGGCAATCATCGGTCGGGAAATCTCGGTCAAAATCGGGCAGTGTGGCGGTGAACAGTTGTGCGCAATGAATGATTGCGTCACGCTCCCGCCATCTCATGGTGCTTATGTTCATTGCTTGGTGCTATCGAGACAAACGTAAAATCGACCCGTAATCCATGACTAAAACGAATGAATCCGCGAACCCTCACCCCTTCCATGTCGTTGTTGCTGGCCTTTGAGGCTGCCGCACGCCATGAAAGCTACACCCGCGCTGCCCACGAACTGTCGCTGACGCAAAGCGCGGTCAGCCGTCAGGTGCAGATTCTGGAAAAGATGCTCGGCATGCGCCTGTTCAGTCGCGAGGGCCGGCAAGTGGTGCTGACCGATGTCGGGCGCATGTATCAGCGCGAACTGGCCGAAGCCCTCGGGCAGATCCGCAGCGCGACGTTGCAGGCCATGGCGTTCGGTTCCGGCATTCATAGTTTGCGTCTGGCGACGCTGCCGACCTTCGGCTCGAAATGGCTGCTGCCGCGACTCAAGGACTTCTACACCGCACATCCCGGCATGACCGTGCACTTGCATTCACGCATCGAAGCGATCGACTTCGACACCAGCGAAATCGATGCGGCGATCTGTGTCGGTGCGGGGGATTGGCCGGGGCTGAGCGCCCTGCCCCTGCACACTGAAGAACTGGTGGTGATTGCCAGTGCGCAGTTGTCGTTGGCCGAACGCGATGATGCGGAACAGCACATCGCCGGGCAGCTACTGCTCAATGTCAGCAGCAATGCCCAGGCCTGGGCGGAATGGTTCACGCATCATGGTTTGCCCCACCGCAGCATGCGCATCGGGCCGAGCTTTGAAATGACTTCGCACCTGATTCAGGCGGTCCGGGCGAATATTGGCGTGGGGCTGGTGCCACGGATTCTGGTGGAGGATGAATTGCTTAACGGCGAGCTGCAGCAACTGGGGGAGCCGATCACCAGCCGGCGCAGCTACTACCTGGTGTATCCGCCGCGTAATGAGGCGTCGCCGTCACTGAAAGCGTTCAGGGATTGGCTGGTACGATCGTTATGACAGATCGTCTCGCCCGAGCAACGTTCACCGCTTGGGAGGTGGTGGAGCGCTAGGACCACGGGCAGTTTGCGGCGAGTTCCTGTCGTTCGAGCCAAGGTAGCGTGCCACATCTGGCGGCATGGGTCTCGGTGCTTCGGCGGTCATGGCTGGCTCTCTTTTATGGTGGTGAATTCAACCCACTGAACTTTCGACGAATCTATCACCAACAGGTCGGCGTCAAAAGGCTTGGCAACGCCATCGTCACCCAACCATTTCGGGCTCTGCATCACAAACTGTCCATTCGCAGGTTCGGCAGGCCATTCACAAGGCCAGCCAAACAGGCGCCTTTCGTCGTTCAAATGCAGCGTAATGAGCCGATCGTGGCGTGCAAAGGTGCTGTACCACTGGCTGGGAAATGACGTTTTTCTGGTTACATTTCGAAACCGTAACCAAGCATGCAACTTGTCATTTGAAGCGAGATTGCAGGAAAGAAATCCGAGCGTCACTGACACAAAGAACGCCCATATTGTCTGCGCCTTGCCATCCCATATTCCTACAGAAAATCCCTTCGTCCCCACCCATAGACAGATTGCACCTATCCCCAATACAGCCCCATGAATCACAAACGTAAAGATCAACGCCTGCACAATCTGCCCAAACGTATCAGGCCGTTTGAACGCGGTGAGCGTGTAAAAAATCCAGGTAGAAACAAATCCGGGAATCAGATACTGCAACAACGGAATAACTTCTTTGACCAGATCATCCATGATCCGTGGCTCCTTGAAAGGCATGCCCCTCCGGTTACCGGGCGGCACTCAAAAGCCTAGCGCACACTGGGGATACGCCTCGTGCCGATCTGTCACAGCGCATTTCGCAAAGCAAAAAAAAGCAGAAACCATTGATCCGGTTTCTGCTTTTTGTGGGGCTGGCTTTTGCAGCGGAGGTTGGGCTTTACAGGCAGTCACGCACCGATTTGCGCAACGACCCGGACTTGGCCCATGGCGGTCCCTGATACAGGGAAACGCGACTGCCGTCCTTGTATTTGATGATGTCGAGAATCTCGTCGGCGGTGACGAGGCTCGGCGCCTTGATCCGGTAGCCGTTGGAAATGGACGTCTGCGTGGTCTTCGGAATGTCCTGCTGCCACAACGGCAACAAGCACGCGGCATAGTCTTTAGGCGCTTTGGTGGTGGTTTTGCTGAGATTTGGCTCGCCCGGAACCAGCGATGCTGGCAATGAGCAACCCGCCAGCAATGCCAACGCCAAACTCCCGATCCATATCCGCATGGTGTTTCCCTGATCTGAAAAAAAGCGAATGTAACGTGTAACCGGTTGTACATCCATCCCGACGCCCCGCTACAAGGGCATTTGGACAAATATTTACATGCATGCAGCCCGGTGGCAGACGAGCTGCGCATCATGGAAGAAAAATGCGACTACTCTGTTCTACCGAGAATGTTCCGGAGGTGATCATGCGGCTCAATGAATACGAACACGAACTTCAGCGCGACCTGCAAGCCGTTGCATCGGATCTGAGATGGTCGGCGGTCGACCTCAAACGCATCGCCGAACAACTGCGCAAGAGCGGCAATGAAGCGGATGCCCAGGCGGTACTCAGGTCCTGCGAGGTGCTGCAAAGTGATGAAGAACGCTTGCAGCTGTATGCCAGGGAAGTGAAAACGCGCTCCATCAGCCGGACCAAGGTCCACTGATACCACCCCCTGCCCTCAACAAGAGCCCCGGTAATCACCGGGGCTCTTTCGTTACATTTGCTTCAACTTGCAGTGTGACTTCGCGCTCGCACCGAGCGTTTTCTGTAACCCGGCAACGCAGCGGCATAGGCCAGCGCTTCCTCTCTGCTACCGAACGACGCAAGCCGATCGCCTTGAGTACAAACCCGCCACGGGCCGTTGTTCACGCTGAGTACGTCGTAGCCGTTCATGTGCATTTTGCTCAAGACCGGAATGCTCATGGGTACCTCCTTTTTGCCGACGGTGGAGTCAGCTCTGCCTTTTTAACTTACACCCGGATGCCGCAGTTGTGCCGACCGGGTGTCGCCATCGCGATGCGCCAAGGCTCTGGCACTTTCAGCCAGGCCAAACACTCAAAACCCCAAGGGAACCTTTGAATCCGGGCCCGGCTCGAATATTGCAGTTTTATTTCATTTATGTGACACGCAGTAAACAGGTAACAGATGAAAGTACGCGCCACCGTTATTTGCGAGCAGGATCGACACGTTCTCCTGGTGCGCAAACCCCGCTGCCGTTGGACATTGCCCGGCGGCAAGGTCGAGCCTGGGGAAACCAAAGCCGGGGCGGCGACGCGCGAGCTGCAGGAAGAAACGGCACTGGATGCCGAGCAGATGTTGTATCTGATGGAACTGCACAGCGGCAGCACCCAGCATCATGTCTACGAGGCGTCGGTGCTCGATCTTGAGCAGTTGCGCCCGCAAAACGAGATCACCGAATGTATCTGGCATCCGCTGGACGCGGTGCAGAATCTACCCACCAGCGAGGCGACGTTACGTATCGTGCAGGCGTTTCAACGGCGCTTGTAAGGTATCACCCGGCGAATGCCCGGCGCCCGGCGCTCATTTCCGTGCGCAACTCACCAATGAAGTTGGACAGATCGCGGATCGTCACCAGATGTTCCGGCGACACACCATTGAGCAACAACTCGACTCGCCCGGACTCAGGCTCATACACCTTGATCCGCAGCAGCCCCTGCTCCACTTGTGTGCATTCGCATTCAAGCGACGGAAAGCCGGATTCGACGATCCGGCAGATGTCGGCAATGGCTAACATGGGCGCACGCCTCGCAGGCGATGAGTCGGTCGACCGATTCAGCATAGATGAGCGATCAATAATCTGCCGCCCAAGCAAGTGCCAACCCGATCACATTTCCATCGCGGCCTCAGTGCGCGTCATGATCCCAGATCCAGTTCCACATCCCCGGCAACTGCACCGGCTGCGAACTCTGCTGAACCGTGCGCGCCAGCGCCGCTTTCTGCAGCGCCGCGTGATCATCGTAGAACGGTTTGTCCGCCAGTTTCACGCCAGTGGCGGCGGCACTATCGAGCAGGATCTGCAGGTATTCGCGGGTGTGCCGCGCGGTGTAGCGGTTGAGGTCATGAAAGGTCACCACCACTGGAATCACCCCGTCCACAGTCGGAAATTCGCCGAGGGCAATGCGCTCGCGGACTTCCGATAGCTGGCGCAGCATATTCGCCCGACGTCGGGGACTGGCGTTGAAGCCCCAGATCTTGCCGTCATTGGCGCTCAAATCGGTCAACAACACGTGCAAGCCATGCTGCTGATACGCGGCGAAGGTGCGCTTGTCGTAATTCCAGAATGGCGGGCGCAGCAGGATCGGTGCTGCTCCGGTGATCGCGGCGATATCCGCCGTGCCGTTGCGCAACGACTGCTCCAGTTCTTGCGGATCGAGCGAGCGATGATTGGTGTGCCAATGGGTGGCGGTGTGGAATCCGAGGATGTGCCCTTCGGCGTGCTCGCGCCGCATGATGCCGCGACCAATGTCACTGTTACCGGCGCGAGGCGCGCGGGTCTGGACGAAGAACACCGCTTTGATGTCCGGTTGCACCGGGTTGACCTTGAGGCTATCGAGCACGGTCGCCGAAGGGTTCCAGAAACTCGAGGCGCTGGGGCCATCATCGAAGGTCAGCAGAAAACGCACCGGGGCCTGGGCCTTGAGCCGGGTTTCGGTTTGCGCGGTCATTTCGATCGGCGCGGCAATGCAGCCGGCCAGCCCAAGCGCGATGGCCGCTGCACAGAGAAGATTGAACGCGTATTTCATGTTTTGCCTTGCGCCTGGCCGTTGCGGCCCTGTTGTCGACTGGCAAAACTCCCTCGCCCTGATCCATCCCTGCGCCCGGCTTCGCGAGCCAGATTTGGATAGGGTACACAGGCTTTGGTTCCGGCGCTCGCTCAGTCAGCCAGAGCCTGTTGAAACGAGGTATCGATGACCCCGGCGGTGGCCAGCGGCGCCGGCAGTGCCTTGACCTTGAACAGGAAGTCCGCGGTGCCTTGCAGGTCGACCGCCGCCTGCTGATCCACCGGCCCGACAGTCATGTGCGCCTGACGCAACCAGTGCCGTGAAACCTGCTGATCGAGATTGGCTTTCTTCGCCCACAGGTCCGCGTATTCGTCAGTGTGGCTGTCGACCCAGGCCCGCGCCTGTTTCAAACGCCCGAGAAAATCGGCGATCGCTGCGCGTTTGCTGTCGATCGAAGGCGCCGACGCGGCAATCGCGCTGAGTCCCGGCATCAGGTTTTTCGCGGTGAGAATCGGCCGCGCACCGGAGAACACGATTTGCTGGGAGATGTACGGTTCCCACACCGGGAACGCGTCGATGCTGCCCTGTGGCAATGCCGCTGCCGCATCAATCGGCATCAACTTGACGAAGTCGACGTAATTTTCCGGCAGACCGCCCTGCTCCAGGGCGCGCAAGGTCAGCTGCTGGCTCCAGGCGCCGGGCCAGTAGGCGACTTTCTTGCCCTTCAGATCAGCGATGGTTTTCACCGGCGAATCTTTCGGCACCAGCAAGGCGATAGTGTCCGGGTTCTGCCGCGACACACCGATCAGTTTCACCGGCGCCTGTTTGGCGGCGAGAAACAGAAAACCCGAATCGCCAAGAAATCCCAGATCCAGCGAGCCGGTCTGCAACGCCTCGGCCAGTGGCGCGGCGGCCTGGAAGTGCTTCCAGTCGACGCTGTAAGGCGCGTCTTTCAACACGCCGGAGGCTTCGACCGAAGCGCGGATGTTGTAGTAATTCTGGTCTCCGACGTGCAGGACCAACGGCTCGGCGGCGTGGGCAAGCGGTGCGGTGAATAATGCGGTCATCAGTGTGCTGCGGAGCAAACGAGAGAGCTTCATGGGGAGGTCCTGCGACGGGATTTTGCATAGACCATAACGCTGTTGATAAACCGATTTTAAATTCGATTAAGGCATAAGCTCAGCGCTCGGAATGCTCACTGTCCGCTGCGCAACAGTGCCTTGCCACAATGTTTCCCATGCAACAGTTGAAAGGCGCTAAAACCGGGGAAAACCCCGTAAACATGGGTCGAAACGCACATGGCACAGAGCCTGCAATATTCCATTCATGCAGGACGCAGCCGATAAAAATATATTTTTGGACATAACAACCAGTGCCTTTGCCGGAGCGCCCCATGACATCGTTCTTACCGTTTACCCGCCTCAAAACGCTGCTGGTCGCCAGCGCCATGGCATTGAGCCTGCAACCGCTGGCCGAAGCCGCCGAAGCGCCGCCTGCGGAAGTCCATCTGGATTACGCTTACTACTCACCCGTGAGTCTGGTGCTCAAACATTTCGGTTTTCTCGAAAAGGCCCTGCCACAGTCCAAAATCAGTTGGGTGCTGAGCCAGGGCAGTAACCGTTCGCTGGAATACCTGAACAGCGGTGGCGTCGATTTCGCCTCCAGCGCCAGCCTCGCTGCAGTGCTGAGCCGGGCCAACGGCAGCCCGATCAAGTCGGTATACGTTTACAGCCGTGCCGAATGGACCGCGCTGGTAGTGCGCAAGGATTCGCCGTACCAGAGCGTCGCCGACCTCAAGGGCAAGAAAATCGCCGCCACCAAAGGCACCGATCCGTACCTGTTCACCCTGCGCAGCCTGCAACAGGCCGGGTTGAAGAAAGACGACGTGGAACTGGTGCACCTGCAACATCCGGACGGGCGCACCGCGCTGGAAAAAGGCGATGTCGACGCCTGGGCCGGACTCGATCCGCACATGGCCGCCAGCCAGGTGCAGGCCGGTTCGCGTTTGCTGTATCGCAACCCGGCATTCAACAGCTACGGCGTGGTCAGCGTCACCGAGCAGTACGCCAAGGAACATCCGCAAACCATCGACACGGTGATCAAAGCCTACGAGCAGGCGCGCGAATGGGCGCTGAAAAATCCCGAAGAGTTCGCCGCGTTGCTGGCCAAGGAGTCCGGTCTGCCGCTGGACGTGGCCAAACTGCAGCTGTCGCGCACCGATCTGAGCAGCCCGCAACTGACCGCCAACGACGTGCAGGCATCCAAGGCTGCGGCACCGATTCTGGTGTCTGAAGAACTGGTGAGGCGTGGGGTGAATGTCGATCAAGTCATCGATCAGTTGCTCGACAATGGTGTGCAGCAAGCCGTCGCCCGCCAGTAACCGACCAGACTCACCGCCCATCCCTGTCTGAAGCGGATGAGCGGTGAGCGGAGCCCCCGCATGACCATTCGCAGTAATGAATTGCCCGCGCCTCCCCGGAGTTTGTCGCGGCCTCGTCCCTCAACCCTCAATCCGACATGGCGACGGCGCCTGAAAGGTCTGGCCCTGCCACTGCTGATCGTGGTCGCCCTGGAGTTCATCGTGCGTCTCGGCTGGCTGCCGTCCTATCAAATGCCGGCGCCCAGCGAGATCGCCCTGACCCTCACCGACCTCGCCGAAGGCGCGCTGTGGAAACACATCGGCGCCAGCCTGCTGCGGGTGTTGCTCGGTTTTGCGATTGGCGCCAGCCTCGCGCTGGTATTCGCCGCCTGGGTCGGTTTGAGCCGCGAGGCCGAGGCTTATCTGGAGCCGACGTTCGCCGCGCTGCGTTCGATTCCGAGTCTGGCCTGGGTGCCGCTGTTGCTGTTGTGGCTGGGCATCGATGAAACCTCGAAGATCGTGCTGATCGCCATCGGCGCGTTTTTTCCGGTGTACGTCAACGTGGTCGCGGCGATTCGCAACATCGATCGCAAACTGGTCGAGGTCGGACGTATCTATGGCTTCAGCCGCTGGCAACTGGTGCGGCGGATTCTGCTGCCCGCCGCCCTGCCCGGCCTGTTCACCGGACTGCGCAGCGGCATGAGTCTGGCGTGGATGTTTCTGGTGGCCGCCGAGCTGATCGCCGCGACCAAGGGCCTCGGTTATCTGCTCAGCGACGGCCGCGAAACCTCGCGGCCGGACATCGTGCTGGCGGCGATCATCGTGCTCGCCTTGCTCGGCAAACTCAGCGACGGTTTGCTCGCGGTGCTGGAACGCCGCTGGCTGATCTGGCGCGACACCTTCACCGGTCAGGAGGCGCAGGATTGATTGGCCAGAGCCAACTATGCTGAAAGCGTCCACCCAGAGATTCGGCGCATGTGCGGAAGACTCTCGCAGTACCGCGGCATTCACGACTTTGTCGCGGTGCTGAGCATTCCCGATGCGCTGATCAATCACGTCGGCGACGCTGCGCTGGAGCGATACAACGCGGCGCCGACCACGTCACTCGCGGTGCTCCATCAACATGATCAACGCCTGTATGCCGACAACCTGCGCTGGGGCTGGCGCCCGCACTGGGCCAAAGACCGCGCGGCGCCAATCAACGCGCGCGTGGAGAAAGTCGCCCACGGGCCGTTCTTCCGGGCGATCTGGCGTCATCGGCTGATCGTGCCCATCGACAACTGGTTCGAATGGGTCGACGGCCCGGATAAAACCCGACAACCGTGGCTGATCCGTCGTGCCGATCACGGGCCGCTTTTCTGTGCCGCCATCGGACAATTTCCGACACCCGGCAGCGATGGCCGGGAAGACGATGGATTCGTGATCATCACCGCCGACAGCGTCGGCGGCCTGCTCGATATCCATGATCGAAGACCCGTGATATTTCGCGCTGACATGGCTGCCGAGTGGCTCGACAGCGCCACGCCTGTTGAACGCGCCGAACAGATGCTGCTGTTTGAAGGCGAACCCAGTGATGCCTTCGCCTGGCACAAGGTTGGCAAAGCCGTCGGCAATTCACGCAATCAGGGTGCCGGACTGATTGACGAAGTGGCTTAAAGATCCGTGATCTCACGCGTTTACCCTGTAGGAGCTGCCGCAGGTGATAACAGGTGACACTCGATCTTTACAGTGAGTGTTTCATCGCTGAGACAGCCCGGAAAAAACAGTCGTTTGAGCGAACCAACCGCCTGTCTGACATTTCAACCGTCATACATACATTTACATGCACTACGGATAGCATGCGCGCCGCATTTCCATTTGGCATACCAGTTGACCAAAGAGTCAGCAAAACCAGGAATCCCCTACAACTTTAACAAGCCTTGCAGAGAACTAAGTTGCGCGACGATTTTGCAATCAAACAGGCCAACGGCCTGGAGTGTATTTATCTGTCCATGACAGAACGCTTTCAACTCGACTGTTTTATCGGCCACTACATCAAGACCCGAAACCTGCGTTCAGTGCCGGACATCGAACGCATCCTGCGCACCACGCTCGAAAGCTATCCCGGTCACCCGCCGGTGATGGTCAACGAGCTCAACGCATGGATCGACAAGACTCTGGGCTATCGGGCGTCACACCCGGACTTCCCGCACCTGGAAGACCTCTGAAAAAAAGAAGCCCCGCTGCTGCGGGGCTTCTTGCATGTTGTCAGAGTTTCACGTCAGGCCCGGTGAGTTCCTTGCCATCGTCGTGCTTCCACGTCTGTTCCTTGCGTTTCTCACGCTCGATTTCTTCTTCGCTGGGCTCGTCTACTTCTTCGTCTTCATCAGGACGCTTTTGCTCGGTCGTCATGTGCACCTCGCCTTGTCGAAAATAGTCATCCAACAAGCGTAGAACAGTTTTTTCCCGGCAACTTACAACCACCAGCGCAGCAAAAAGAAAAACGCCATGCTCAAGAGCATGCTGAGCAAGGTATTGCGGGTGTACAGCACCAGCCCGATCGCTACGAGCGAACTCAGTAAATACGGATTATCCCACTGCAGATTCAACTGTTTGTCCGGCATGAACACGATCGGCCCGCAGATCGCCGTGAGCATTCCCGGTACGGCAAAGCCGAGAAACTGCCGAGCATTACTGCTCAAACGCAGCGGCAGGCGCGGTTCGAGAAACACGTAACGGTTGAGGAACACCAGAATCCCCATGCCGAAAATCACTGCCCAGACCATCATGCGCGCCCCCGATACAGCTTGTTGCAGACAAATCCTGCGGTCATCCCGGCCAGGCCCGACAACACCAGTGCCGAGCCCCACTGCCAATAACTGAACAGCACCGAGCAGAACAGCGACACCGCCACGCACACCACGGTCGGCACGTTACGCACCACCGGGGTGATCAATGCGATGAAAGTGGCGGCAATCGAGAAATCCAGCCCCAAGTGCTCAAGCCCCGGAATGCTGCTGCCCAAGACGATGCCGGCCAGGGTGAACAGGTTCCAGGCGATATAGAACGTCAGGCCGACGCCCAAGGCGTACCAGCGATTGAACTGCTGACGGTCATGCTGGCTGGTCAGGGCGAACAGTTCATCGGTGAGCAAAAAGCCCAGGCCGATGCGCCAGCGCCCGGGCAGCGGCGAGATTACAGAGCGCATGCTCATCCCATATAACAGGTGCTGCGAGGTCAGCAGCAGCGTGGTCAGCAGGATCGAGAAAATCCCGGCACCCCCCTTGAGCATACCGATCGCCACCAGTTGCGCGGCCCCTGCAAACACGATGCTCGACAGGCCCTGCCCCTGTAACGGCGTGAGATTGGCTTCGATCGCCATGGAGCCGGCCAGCAGCCCCCACGGCGCCGTCGCCAGTGATAACGGCATGATCGCCGCAGCGCCGCGAAGAAACGCACGGCGCGGCATAAGTGAGTCAGACATAACGCTCTTCAACCGAGGAAACGGTCGCAGACTCTGCCAGCAAGTGCCCCTTCGTGGCTTGAACAATCTTGCGCACTTGCGCTAAATCGCAGCGCCCCAGCGTCGCTGTCGGCGTACCATGGAGGCCTTCACAACCACGTCAGGGAGACGACATGCTGTACCGAATCGCAGCCGACGGGCTGGTGCTGTTCCATCTGTCATTCATTCTGTTTGTGCTGTTCGGCGGGCTGCTGGTGCTCAAGTGGCCACGCCTGATGTGGCTGCATCTGCCGGCCGCTGCATGGGGCGTGGCGGTCGAGGTGTTGCACCTGACCTGTCCGTTGACCTACTGGGAAAACCTGATGCGCCACGCCGCCGGGCAGACCGAATACGCCGGCGGCTTCATCGAGCACTACATCTGGCCGATCATCTACCCCGCAGGTCTGACGCCACAGATCCAGTTGGCGCTGGGCAGCGTGGTGCTGGTGATCAACCTGCTGGTCTACGGGCGTCTGGCCCGTGCGTGGAAACTGCGCCGCGCCAGCCGTATTCCGTTTTAACGCGCGGCGGGTTTCAAGGTTTGCAGCCAGGCTGGATCCAGGCGCTTCTGGTCGATCTCCAGACCCAGTGCCTGCATCCGCTCCTTGTGCGCTTCGACTTCCCGGCGCAACTGCGCATGATCGCTGGAGTTACCGTCCAGTTCGTGCATCTGGGTCAGTCCCAGATGATAGAAGCGCAAGACCTTCATCGCGGTCGGATCATTCTGTTCCACCGCTGCGGTCACCTGATGCATCACGTTGGTCACGCTCATCAGACTGCGTTTGAGCCGCCAGCTGTAGACCGCCGGTGCCATCCACGGCTGCTGCCAGAACTGCCCGCGCAGCAGCGCCGCCGTCAGCAGAAACGCGACGAACACCCCGCCGACATTGAACCGCAGGTTATCCCCGCCAGGCTCGCCGAACAGCGCCACCGCCGCCGTCGAAAGCACCATCGCCAGCACCAGGAACAGCACGGCAATGATCAACGTGCTGCGGCGCGTCTGCTGGCGAAACGTTGCTGGGTCCATCGGCTGGATCTCGAACATCAGGCATGACTTCCTTGAGCGATAAAAGGGCAACGGAAAAAACTCGCTGCGCATTATCGCCTCTCTCGGGGATTTAGCTATGCTGGGGGCCCTTTTCATCTTTTCAGCGTCCAACGGGGACATGGCGGTACAGCGCAGATCGTGCCATCTTCATTCATGGATACACACTATTCGGATGCCATTTGTTTTCAGTGGAATGACATCGTTTTAAGGATCATTGCATGACCCAACGACACGTAATCAACGCCTCGGTCAGCCCGAAAGGCAGCCTGGAAACCCTTTCTCAACGTGAAGTTCAGCAACTGAGCGAAGCCGGATCCGGCAGCACCTACACCCTCTTCCGCCAGTGCGCCCTGGCCATCCTCAATACCGGCGCGCATGTCGACAACGCCAAGACCATCCTCGAAGCCTACAAGGACTTCGAAATCCGCATTCACCAGCAGGATCGCGGCGTGCGCCTCGAACTGCTGAACGCCCCGGCCGACGCGTTCGTCGACGGCGAAATGATCGCCAGCACCCGCGAGATGCTGTTCAGCGCCCTGCGTGACATCGTCTACACCGAAAACGAACTCGACAGCCAACGCATCGACCTCAGCACCTCGCAAGGCATCAGCGACTACGTGTTCCACCTGCTGCGCAACGCGCGCACCCTGCGTCCGGGTGTGGAACCGAAAATCGTCGTGTGCTGGGGCGGTCACTCGATCAACACTGAAGAATACAAATACACCAAGAAAGTCGGCCACGAACTGGGCCTGCGCAGCCTCGACATCTGCACCGGTTGCGGCCCCGGCGTGATGAAAGGCCCGATGAAGGGCGCGACCATCGCCCACGCCAAGCAGCGCATCCACGGTGGGCGCTACCTCGGCCTGACCGAGCCGGGGATCATCGCCGCTGAAGCGCCGAACCCGATCGTCAACGAACTGGTGATCCTGCCGGACATCGAAAAACGTCTGGAAGCGTTCGTGCGTGTCGGCCACGGCATCATCATCTTCCCGGGCGGCGCCGGCACCGCCGAAGAGTTCCTGTACCTGCTGGGCATCCTGATGCACCCGGACAACGCCGGCCTGCCGTTCCCGGTGATCCTGACCGGGCCGAAACATGCCGCGCCGTATCTGGAGCAACTCGATGCGTTCGTCTCCGCCACCCTCGGCGATGCGGCGAAGCAGCACTACGAGATCATCATCGACGACCCGGCCGAAGTCGCGCGGCAGATGACCGCCGGCCTCAAAGCGGTGAAGCAGTTCCGCCGCGAGCGCAACGACGCGTTCCACTTCAACTGGCTGCTGAAGATCGACGAAAGCTTCCAGCGTCCGTTCGATCCGACCCACGAAAACATGGCCAACCTCAAGCTGCACCGCGACCAGCCGCCCCACGAACTGGCGGCCAACCTGCGCCGCGCGTTCTCCGGGATCGTCGCCGGCAACGTCAAGGACAAGGGCATCCGCCTGATCGAAGAGCACGGGCCGTACCAGATCCGTGGTGACGCGGCGATCATGCAACCGCTCGATGCGCTGCTCAAAGCCTTCGTCGCCCAGCACCGGATGAAACTGCCGGGCGGCGCGGCGTATGTGCCGTGCTATCGCGTGGTGGCGTAACTCTCCCGGCCCCCCAATGTGGGAGCGGGCTTGCTCGCGAAAGCGGTGTGTCAGGCAACATTGATGTTGACTGAAACGACCTCTTCGCGAGCAAGCCCGCTCCCACAGGTTCTGGTGTGTGGCGCAGAGGGTATTGCCAAGCGGAGTCCCCTTTGGGAGCGAGCCTGATCGCGAAAGACCACCCTCAACCTTATCCCGCCAATCGCGCCGCCAACGCCTTGGCCTGCAACGCCACATCCGTCACCGCCGTACTCTCCCACCACATCCCTCGCAACGGAGGGCCCATGGCGAACAGCCGGTTCGCTACCTGCCCGTGTTCGTTCAGCACCGCACCATCAATCGCAGCCGCGATCCCCAACGCCAACGGCCCCGACCGCACCAGTCCGCGCGCCAACAACTGCTGCGGCAATGGCCGCGCGACCCGACGCCAGTCATATTCAATGCCGCTGGAATTAATCAGCGCTGCGCCATGAATTAAGCAGGTTTCAGCATCACCACGGCGACGAATGCGAATGCTCACGCCGCCCTCCGCGCAAGGCTCTAACCCTTTGAACGACGCTGCCTGAATCCGCAACCGCCCTTCGCCCTGCAACCGCTCGACCAATTGGGCACTCAGCGGCGGCGACCGGTGATGATGACTCTCCCACCACGGCCGCACATGGCGTACGAATTGTCGACGCTGCACGTCAGTCGCCTGACTCCACAGCCGTCCGATATGGGCCCGCACCGTGTCCAGCGGCGCCTGCCAGTCGATGCCCTGAGCGATCGCCTCGCGGCAATGCCTGCGCAGCTCGCGCAACAACTGTCGAGGTGTGCGAATGCTCTGATCTTCGGCAAGAAAATCCACCCACGCCGGCGGTTGCCGACGCACATGGGGCAACAGTCCGTGACGGGAAAACACTTCGATCGGCCCGCGATGCCCGGCCTGCTCCAGTGAAACCACGGCATCGACCATGGTCAGGCCGGAGCCGATGATCAGCACAGTCGACTGCGGATCGAGCTGACGCATGGCGGCGACATCCCACGGATCAAGCGCTGCGGCGTTCAGGCCGCTGGACTCCTTCTGCGGCGTGCGCGCGGCGGGGAACATGCCCGTGGCGAGCACGGCGTAGGCACCGCGCAGAGTCTGCCCATTGCTCAAACTCAGTTGCACCGAATCGGCCTCGCTTTGCAGATCGACGACTTCGGCGCAGATGTGCTCGACCGTCGAACCGTGCTGCGCACCAACGACCCGCGCTTCGGCCAGACGCTGCTGTACATACACGCCAAACAATCCGCGTGGCGGGAACAGCTCACTGATCGGCACATTCTGCTCGGCAGATTCCGGCCAGCCACCGGCAGCGATGTGCGCGGTCAGCCATTGAGTCAGGTCATCGGGGTTATCGGGGTCGACACTCATGCGCGCCGCATTGCCGTTGAGCGTGTGGCCCAGTTCGACGGCGCTGTAAGCTTCACCGCGACCGAGTTCGGCGCGCGGTTCGATGATCAGGATCCGACGCTGGCCGGGCAGTCGCAGCAACTGCACGGCCAGCATCGTGCCGCTGAGGCCACCGCCGATGATCAGGATGTCTGCGTTCTGACTCATTCAAATCACCACATTGCGCACAAAGCGCACCGCCACCGGCCCGTCATTGCGATAGCCATGGGGCTGGTTGCTGGCAAACATGAAAAACTCGCCGCTCGCAATGGTATTGGTCACATCACCCACCGTTAGCGTCAGGCAACCTTCGAACACATAAATCTGCTCGCTCCAGCCATCGGCGTCGGGTTGCGACGGATAGACCTCGCCCGGTTGCAGACACCATTCCCACTGTTCGACTTCACGGGTGGCGGTGGCCTTGGACAAAAGCACCGCTTTGCTCCCGGGAATCACCCCGGCCCACGCCACCTCGTTGATGCGGCTGGTATCGCGTGCGTCTGGGGCCTGGATCAGGTCGCTGAAGGCCACGTCGAGCGCTTCGGCAACGCGATCGAGGGTGGTCAGGCTGACATTCTTTTCCCCGGCCTCGATCGCCACCAGCATGCGCCGACTGACGCCGGACTTTTCCGCCAGCGCGGTCTGGCTCATGTCGGCAGCGTGGCGCAGGCGCCGGACGTTGTGACTGACGTGTTGCAGGACGGACGCCCGTTGGCTGGAATCTTTGTGCACTATATTGCTCACTCGGTGGGGTTGGGCAGTATACTGCGCAACGTTGGGCGCATTGTGCGTCCTGCCTTTTATAGTGCGCAAGGACATGACGTCAGTGAACAGCTCCCCCACGCCTCTTCGCTTCTCCCGTTTCAGCAAGGCCGAGTGCGTGCTGGTGCTGATCACCATGGTCTGGGGCGGTACGTTTCTGCTGGTGCAACACGCCATGACCGTCAGTGGACCGATGTTCTTTGTCGGCCTGCGCTTTGCCGCTGCGGCCGCCATTGTCGCGCTGTTCTCCTGGCGCCACTTGCGTGAACTGACCCTGTTCGAGCTCAAGGCCGGATCGTTCATCGGCGTGGCGATCATGCTCGGTTACGGCTTGCAGACGGTTGGTCTGCAAACGATCCCGAGCAGTCAGTCGGCATTCATCACCGCGCTGTACGTGCCCTTCGTGCCGTTGCTGCAATGGCTGGTGCTGGGCCGTCGTCCGGGGTTGATGCCAAGCATCGGCATCATGCTGGCGTTTACCGGTTTGATGCTGCTGTCCGGGCCTTCCGGCGCTTCGCTGAATTTTAGCCCAGGGGAGATTGCCACCCTGATCAGTGCCATCGCGATTGCTGCCGAGATCATTCTGATCAGCACCTATGCCGGTCAGGTCGATGTGCGCCGGGTGACCGTGGTGCAATTGGCGATGACGTCGGTGCTGTCGTTCCTGCTGGTGGTGCCGACCGGTGAAGCGCTTCCGGATTTTTCCTGGACCTTGCTGGTGACCGCGCTGGGACTCGGCGCGGCGAGTGCGGCGATTCAGGTGGCGATGAACTGGGCGCAGAAAAGCGTTTCGCCGACCCGGGCGACGTTGATCTATGCCGGTGAGCCGGTGTGGGCCGGGATCGTCGGGCGGCTTGCCGGGGAGCGCTTGCCGGCGATTGCCTTGGTGGGTGCAGGGTTGATTGTGGCGGCGGTGATTGTCAGTGAGTTGAAGACCAAGGGTAAGGTTGTCGAAGAAGACGCTGAGCTGGAGCGGGAGACCCAAGGTTAATCCGCAATATCTTTAGTGCCTGAACCGTAGCTATCGCGAGCAGGCTCACTCCTACAATTGAAATGCGTTTCCCCTGTAGGAGTGAGCCTGCTCGCGATGAGGCCATTCCAAGCAATATCCATCTACCTGAAACAATGCCAAACAGAAAATTCCAGACTACTTTGTAGGATTCTGAGACATCCTGGCGTTTGGTAATCAGGGAGCTGGCACGTATGATGCTTCACAAACTTCCGCAGATTAGAAGCCTATGTCCCTGATAGTTCTACTGCTTCTGCCATTCATTGGCAGCTGTCTGGCAGCGGTGCTGCCACACAACGCGCGTAATACCGAATCCCTGTTGGCAGGTCTGGTCGCTTTGATCGGCACCGTGCAGGTCGCGCTGTTGTACCCGCAAATCGCCCACGGCGGGGTGATCCGCGAAGAATTCATGTGGCTGCCCAGCCTCGGTTTGAATTTCGTCCTGCGCATGGACGGCTTCGCCTGGTTGTTCTCGTTGCTGGTGCTGGGCATCGGCGCTCTGGTCTCTTTATATGCGCGTTATTACATGTCGCCGGACGACCCGGTGCCGCGCTTCTTCGCCTTTTTCCTGGCGTTCATGGGCGCCATGCTCGGGCTGGTGATCTCCGGCAACCTGATCCAGATCGTGTTCTTCTGGGAGCTGACCAGCCTCTTCTCGTTCCTGTTGATCGGCTACTGGCACCACCGCTCGGATGCCCGGCGTGGCGCCTACATGGCGCTGATGGTCACCGGTGCGGGAGGATTGTGCCTGCTGGCGGGGGTCATGATCCTCGGCCATGTCGTCGGCAGCTATGACCTGGACAAGGTCTTGGCCGCCGGCGATCAGATTCGCGCACATGCCCTCTACCCTATCCTGCTTCCCCTCATCCTCATTGGCGCTCTCAGCAAAAGCGCCCAGTTCCCTTTCCACTTCTGGCTACCGCACGCCATGGCGGCGCCCACTCCGGTTTCGGCTTATCTGCACTCGGCGACCATGGTCAAGGCCGGGGTATTTCTGCTCGCACGCCTGTGGCCGTCGCTGTCCGGCAGTGAAGAATGGTTCTACATCGTCAGCGGCGCCGGTGCGTGTACGTTGTTGCTCGGCGCCTACTGCGCGATGTTCCAGAACGATCTCAAGGGCCTGCTGGCCTACTCGACCATCAGCCATCTGGGCCTGATCACCCTGCTGCTCGGCCTGAACAGCCCGCTGGCAGCGGTCGCTGCGGTGTTCCACATTCTCAACCACGCGACCTTCAAGGCGTCGCTGTTTATGGCCGCCGGGATCATCGACCACGAAAGCGGCACCCGTGACATCCGCAAACTCAGCGGCCTGATCAAACTGATTCCGTTCACCGCCACATTGGCCATGGTCGCCAGCGCGTCGATGGCCGGCGTACCGCTGCTCAACGGCTTCCTGTCGAAAGAAATGTTCTTCGCCGAAACCGTGTTCATCAACGCCACCGCGTGGGTCGAAGCAGCGTTGCCGATTGTCGCGACCATTGCCGGTACCTTCAGCGTCGCCTACTCGCTGCGCTTTACCGTCGACGTGTTTTTCGGCCCTACCGCCACCGACCTGCCGCACACCCCGCACGAACCGCCGCGCTGGATGCGTGCGCCAGTCGAGCTGCTGGTGTTCACCTGTCTGGTCGTCGGGATCTTCCCGGCGCAAGTGGTCGGCCCACTGCTCGCGGCTGCCGCGCTGCCGGTGGTGGGCGGGACGCTGCCGGAATACAGCCTGGCGATCTGGCACGGTCTGAACGCGCCGATGATCATGAGCCTGATCGCCATGTCCAGCGGCATCGTGGTCTATCTGCTGCTGCGCAACCAGCTCAAGCGGGGCCGCTTCAAATACCCGCCGCTGGTGGGTCGCTTCAACGGCAAGCGCCTGTTCGAGCGCAGTCTGGTGCTGATGATGCGCATGGCCCGTCGGGTCGAACGACGACTCGGCACCCGCCGCCTGCAAATGCAACTGTTCCTGATGGTTTTGGCGGCAGTGCTCGCCGGCCTGATCCCGATGTTGCACAGCAGCCTGAGCTGGGGCGACCGGCCGAAGATTCCGGGTTCCATCGTGTTCGTCACCCTGTGGCTGCTGGCGATTGCCTGCGCCCTCGGCGCCGCGTGGCAGGCCAAGTATCACCGTCTCGCCGCCCTGACCATGGTCAGCGTCTGCGGGTTGATGACCTGCGTGACCTTCGTCTGGTTCTCGGCGCCGGATCTGGCCCTGACGCAACTGGCGGTGGAAGTGGTGACCACGGTGTTGATCCTGCTCGGCCTGCGCTGGCTGCCGCGACGCATCGAAGAAGTCTCGCCACTGCCGTCGAGCCTGCGCAAGGCCCGGGTGCGCCGCTTGCGCGACTTGCTGCTGTCGATTGCCGTCGGCGCCGGCATGGCGCTGCTGTCCTACGCGATGCTGACGCGGCAAACGCCCAACGACATTTCCTCGTTCTACCTCAGTCGCGCCATGCCCGAGGGTGGTGGCAGCAACGTGGTCAACGTGATGCTGGTGGACTTCCGCGGCTTCGACACCCTCGGTGAAATCACCGTGCTGGTGGCCGTGGCGCTGACCGTGTTCGCCCTGCTGCGACGCTTCCGCCCGCCGAAAGAAAGCCTGCAACTGCCGGCCCAGCAACGCCTGCTCGCGCCGGACGTGGTCACCGATCTGGTCAACCCGCGCAGCGCCAGCGACACCGCGCTCGGCTTCATGATGGTGCCGGCGGTGCTGGTGCGCCTGTTGCTGCCGATTGCGCTGGTGGTGTCGTGCTACCTGTTCATGCGCGGTCACAACCAGCCGGGCGGCGGTTTCGTCGCCGGACTGGTGATGTCGGTGGCGTTCATCCTGCAATACATGGTCGCCGGCACGCAGTGGGTCGAGGCGCAAATGAGCCTGCGACCGCTGCGCTGGATGGGCACCGGGCTGCTGTTCGCCACCGCCACCGGTCTCGGGGCGATGGCGGTTGGTTATCCGTTCCTGACCACCCACACCTGGCATTTCGCCTTGCCGCTGCTGGGCGAGATCCATATCGCCAGCGCGCTGTTCTTCGATATCGGCGTGTACGCCGTGGTCGTGGGCTCGACGCTGCTGATCCTCACCGCCCTCGCCCACCAATCGGTGCGGGGTCACAAGACCGCGTCGCTGCCCAAGTCCGTCGCCAGCAAAGGAGCCGTCTGATGGAAGAAGTCATCGCAATCGCCATCGGCGTGCTCGCCGCCTCCGGGGTCTGGCTGGTGTTGCGACCACGGACGTTTCAGGTGGTCATGGGCCTGTGCCTGCTGTCCTACGCGGTCAACCTGTTCATCTTCAGCATGGGCAGCCTGTTCATCGGTAAAGAGCCGGTGATCAAGGACGGCGTGACCCAGGACCTGCTGCACTACACCGATCCGCTGCCGCAGGCACTGGTGCTGACCGCGATCGTCATCAGCTTCGCCATGACCGCGCTGTTTCTGGTGGTGCTGCTGGCGTCGCGGGGCCTGACCGGCACCGACCACGTCGACGGCCGGGAGCCCAAGGAATGATGGCGATGACTCACCTGATCGCCGCACCGATCCTGCTGCCGCTGCTGACCGCCGCCATCATGTTGATGCTCGGCGAGAAGCATCGGCCGCTGAAGGCGAAAATCAACCTGTTCTCCAGCCTCGTCGGCCTGTTCATTTCGGTGATGCTGCTGCAGTGGACGCAAACCACCGGCGTGCCCGGTTCCATCGGCGTGTATCTGCCGGGCAACTGGCAGGCGCCGTTCGGCATCGTGCTGGTGGTTGATCGCCTCTCGGCCTTGATGCTGGTGTTGACCGGGATCATCGGCGTCAGCGCCCTGCTGTTCGCCATGGCGCGCTGGGACGGCGCGGGATCGAGCTTCCACGCGTTGTTCCAGATTCAGCTGATGGGCCTGTATGGCGCCTTCCTCACCGCCGACCTGTTCAACCTGTTCGTGTTCTTCGAGGTGCTGCTCGCCGCCTCGTATGGCCTGTTGCTGCACGGTTCGGGTCGGGCGCGGGTGTCGTCGGGGCTGCATTACATCTCGATCAACCTGCTGGCCTCGTCGCTGTTCCTGATTGGCGCGGCGCTGATCTATGGCGTCACCGGTACGCTGAACATGGCCGATCTGGCGCTGAAAATTCCGCTGGTTCCGGAAGCCGACCGTGGGTTGCTGCACGCCGGCGCGGGGATTCTTGCGGTGGCATTCCTGGCCAAGGCCGGCATGTGGCCGCTGAACTTCTGGCTGGTGCCGGCCTACTCCTCGGCCAGCGCGCCGGTGGCGGCGATGTTCGCGATCATGACCAAGGTCGGCGTCTACACCCTGCTGCGCCTGTGGACGCTGCTGTTTTCCAGTCAGGCCGGAGCCTCGGCCTTCTTCGGTGGCGACTGGCTCATCTACGGCGGCATGGCGACCATCGCCTGCGCGGCGCTGGCGATTCTGGCTGCACAGCGTCTGGAGCGCATGGCCAGCCTGAGCATTCTGGTGTCGGCGGGGATTCTGTTGTCGGCGGTGGGTTTCGCCCAGCCAAACCTGATCGGCGCGGCGCTGTTCTATCTGGTCAGCTCGACCCTGGCACTGAGTGCGCTGTTCCTGCTGGCGGAGTTGATCGAGCGTTCGCGTTCGGCCAACGAAATCCCGCTGGAGGACGAAAGCGAGTTGCTGCCGCGTCCGCAGGAATCCCTGCAACCGCCCAAAGGCATCAACCTCGATGACGAGCAGAAAGCCGTGGTCGGTCAGGTCATCCCGTGGACCATGGCGTTTCTCGGCCTGAGTTTCATTGCCTGCGCGCTGCTGATCATCGGCATGCCGCCGCTGTCCGGGTTCATCGGCAAGCTCAACCTGATCGGTGCGCTGCTCAATCCGCTGGGGCTGGGCGGCGAGGCACCGATCTCGAACGCAGCCTGGGCGTTGCTGGCGCTGCTGATCCTGTCCGGACTGGCCTCGTTGATGGCATTCGCGCGCATGGGCATCCAGCGTTTCTGGACGCCCGAGGAGCGCCCTTCGCCGCTGCTGCGCAAGCTTGAATGCGCACCGATCTTCCTGTTGCTGGGGCTGAGCATCGCGCTGACCTTCAAGGCCGAACCGCTGCTGCGTTACACCCAGGCCACCGCCGACGCGCTGAACAACCCGCAGCAATACGTAATGGCGGTGCTCGGCACCCGCGCCGTTCCCAGCCCTGAAGCCAAAGCGGCGATGCTGGAGGTGCAGCCATGAAGCGCGTGTTTCCGGCTCCATTACTGTCACTGGCGTTGTGGGTTTTGTGGCTGACGCTGAACCTGTCTGTCAGCCCGGGCAACCTGCTGCTCGGCGCAATCCTCGGGTTCGCCGCACCATTGATGATGCGCAAGCTGCGTCCGAAACAGGTGCGCATCCGCCGCCCGCTGACGATTTTGCGCCTGTTCCTGATGGTCGGCCGTGACGTGATCCTCTCCAACCTGATCGTCGCCTGGGGCGTGCTCAACGCCGGTCGCCGCCCGCCGCGCTCAGGCTTCGTCAAAGTCCCGCTGGACCTGCGCGATGCCAACGGTCTGGCGGCGCTGGCGATGATCTGCACCGTGGTGCCCGGCACCGTGTGGTCGGAGCTGGCGCTGGATCGCAGCATTCTGCTGCTGCATGTCTGGGATCTGGATGACGAGGCGCACTTCATCCACCACTTCAAGACTGCCTACGAGCAGCCGTTGATGGAGATTTTCGAATGAGCCCGCTGCTGTCGAACGCGATTCTGCTGACGCTGTTCCTGTTCTCGCTGGCAATGGTCCTGACCTTGATTCGCTTGTTCAAGGGGCCGTCGGCACAGGATCGGGTACTCGCTCTGGATTACCTGTATATCGTTGCCATGCTGATGATGCTGACGCTGGGCATTCGTTATTCCAGTGACACTTACTTCGAGGCAGCGCTGCTGATCGCGCTGTTCGGCTTCGTCGGCTCGTTTGCCCTGGCGAAATTCCTGCTGCGTGGCGAGGTGATCGAATGAATGCTGAATTGTCGCTGTGGGTGGAGATTCCGGTGGCGATCCTGCTGGTGCTCAGCGGGGTGTTTGCACTGATTGGCGCGACCGGATTGCTGCGCATGAAGGATTACTTCCAGCGCATGCACCCGCCGGCGCTGGCCTCGACACTGGGCGCGTGGTGTGTCGCACTGGCGTCGATCATCTGTTTTTCGGCACTCAAGTCCGGACCGGTGATGCATGCCTGGCTGATTCCGATTCTGCTGGCGATTACCGTGCCGGTGACTACGTTGCTGCTGGCGCGGGCGGCTTTGTTCCGCAAGCGCATGGCCGGGGATGATGTGCCGGCTGAGGTGAGTAGCCGCCGCTCCGAGAGTGGTAGTTAGTTTCTACATCCAGGGTGTCTGAACTGGCCTCTTCGCGAGCAAGCCCGCTCCCACATTTGGAATGCATTTCCCCTGTGGGAGCGGGCTTGCTCGCGAAGAGGCCGGTATTGCCAACACATGAACCGGGTCAGACCCAAGCTACCGCCAACAACCCGGCCCCCAACACCAGACACAGCGGCGAATACACCCAGGTGTCCAGCCGCGCAAACCGCGACCCTTTCACTTCCTTGAAAAACCCCACCAGATTCGAATCGCCGATCGCCCGGGCAAACATCAACAACGCAATCGCACTGATCACCCATTGCAACGCACTGTGATGCACTGCCGGCATGCCCCAGCCGACGCGCATGCACACCAGCGCGGCAATCACCAACAATGCTGCCGCTACCAGCAAGGTAATCCAGCCTGACGGTTTGAACGCCGGTCGCACCGTCACCACCAGTCCTTGCACCGGCACTTGCGGTACCGCCGCCACCGCCGCCCATTGCCCACCCAGCGCCCAATACACGTGTACCAGAGCGATTGCCGCAAATATCGTCACCAGCCATTGAGCCAACACAAAGGTCATGGTCGAGAATCCTTTCAAGGGATTTGAACAAAACATCCTAGTTGGCATTTTTTGAAGTGCACGACCGATCAGCGGTACGGTAAAGTGCCGCCCCATGAAATTCACCCGTTCCGATCGCTCACTGCTGGCCTGGATGCTTTATTGCTGCGTCCTGTTCAACGTGTTCGCCTGCAGCATCGGTCACGGGCAAATGGTCGGGATGCAGCTCAACGGCATCGGCGGGCAGTTCTGTACGGTCGACCCGGCCACCCAAGCGCCACTGACCAGCAATCCCAGCGAAGAACAATTGCCGACCCTGTCCAAGGCGTTCGGCTGCCCGCTGTGCTCGGTCGGCGGCGGCATGGGCCCGGCGTTCAACTCCGGCCTGACCCTCGCGGTTCTGCCCGAACAGCACAGCCCGCCACTGGCGCCCATCGTCAGTGCTGACCTCCCTGCCCGCTTCACCTGGCCCTCGGCCAACCCTCGCGCCCCACCGCTCGCCTGAGTGTCTTTGCCTTTTTGATTTTTCAGCTCACTGCGCCAACGCGCGGCGTTCGCCTGTGCGCTGATTCCTAGACAAGCATTCAGGATTCAACAATGAAACATATTCCTCTGCTGGCGAGCCTGTGCGGCTGCCTGTCCCTTAACGCCTGGGCGCAATCCACCGTAGACCTGGCGCCGATCACCATCGACGGCGAATCCACCAGCGAACCAGGCCTGAGCCTCGACCAATCCAGCGGCATGGCCTCGCGCCTCGGCCTCAGCGTACGCGACACGCCGGCCTCGGTGGCCGTCGCCAACCGCAACGACATCGAACGCCACGGCGCGCAGAACTTTCAGGACGCCGCCAACACCCTGCCCGGAGTCAATGCCAGCGCACCACCGGGCTTTGGCGGATTCGTCTCCTATCGCGGTTTCACCAGCAGCCAGATCACCCAGATGTTCAATGGCATCAACGTCTCCGGGGGCCTCGCCCGGCCGGTGGATTCATGGATCTATGATCGGGTCGAACTGGTGGGCGGCCCGTCGTCGCTGATCAACGGCGCAGGCTCGGTGGGAGGTTCGCTGAACTACGTGACCAAACTGGCGACCCGCGACGAACAAGCCGCTGAAGGTCGCGTCAGCTACGGCAGTTACGACACCACCGAAACCGCGTTCGGCCTCAACCACGCGCTGACCGACCCGAGCGCCGACGTGCAGCACTACGCGCGGCTCGATGTCAGCCACAACACCAGCAATGGCTACATCGACCGTCAGGAGCGCGATGCCTGGAGCGTGGCGTTCTCGTTGCTCAGCGACCTCACGCCGGATCTGTCGCACACCCTGGCCCTGGAATATCAGGACGAACACGAAGACAGCCCGTACTGGGGCACGCCGGTGCTCAACCCCAAAGCCGGCGAGTTGAAGATCGACAAACACAATCGCTTCAACAACTACAACGTCGAGGACGGGCGCTACGAACAGCGCACGATCTGGGTGCGTTCGATCATCGATTACCGGATCAACGACAGCACCACCCTGCGCAACACGCTGTATCACCTCGACAGCCAACGCGATTACCGCAACCTCGAGACCTATCAGTACAACGCTGATAACACCGCGGTTAACCGCTCCACCGCGTATCAGGTACGGCATCAGGGCGAGCAGAACGGCAACCAGTTCGAACTGCGCCACGACAACACCCTGTTCGGCCTCGACACCACCTGGTCCGGCGGTTTCGAGTACAAGGTCAACCAGACCACCAACTCGCCGCTGAACATCAAAGGCGCAAGCACGGTCGATCCGAACAACTACCGTCCGGGGCATTTCTACGATATTCCCGGCACCAACCCGGCACTGATCAGCGACAAGACCAACGAGGTCACCACCAAGGCACTGTTCGTGGAAAACCGTCTGGCACTGACCGACAAACTGGCGTTGCTCACCGGCCTGCGTTACGACGACATCGACCTCGACGTGACCAACCACCGTACGGTGACAGCCGCCAACCCCAAACACCTCAAGCGCAGCTGGGAGCCGGTCACCGGGCGTGTCGGCCTGACTTACCAGTTCATTCCATCCGCCAGCGTCTACGTGCAATACAGCACTGCCGCCGAGCAACCGAATGGCACGCAGGACTTCGATGTTTCCACCGGCAAGCAATGGGAAATCGGCAGCAAGTTCGACTACCTCAACGGCCGTGGCTCGGCGACGGTTGCCGCGTACACCATTGAGCGCAAGGACTTCGCCGTGACTGACCCGCTGGACCCTACCAGCAGCATCCCGGTAGGACAGCAAACTTCGAAAGGCATCGAGATTGCCAGCTCCCTGCGGATTACCGACAAGCTGTTGGCCGAAGGCAACTTCGCCTGGGTCGATGCGCAATACGACGACTTCACCGAAAAGAACGCCGCCGGCGCGGTGGTCTCACGCAAGGGCAACACGCCGACCAACGTTCCGGATCGGGTCGGCAATCTATGGCTGACTTACGATTTTTCGCCGCAATGGCAAGGTGGGGTCGATGCGCGGTATGTGGCGTCGGTGTATGCGGACACGGCGAACACCATGACCGTGCCGTCGTACACGCTGTTCGGCAGCTTCCTCAGCTACAAGGTCGACTCGCACACCACCGTCACCGGCCGGGTGCGCAACCTGACCAACGAGGTGTATGCCGAGTTTGCGCATGTATCGCCGGCTTACTATCTGGGTACGCCGCGCACCTTTGAATTGGCGGTGCAGACGAAGTTCTGAGTCGACACTTATCCTGTGGCGAGGGAGCTTGTCGAATCGTCGCACCGTCCCGCTCGGCTGCGAAGCAGTCGCCGATTTGGGGCTGCTTCGCAACCCAGCGGGAGCAAGCTCCCTCGCCACAGAAGCCCATCTCATTTCAGATCAGCCGCCACCTTATCCGCCACATCCTTCGGCACCCACGCCTGCCACACCTCCGGATGCGCCTTCATGAAGGCCTCAGCCGCCTGCCGTGGCGCGGTGTGCTTCTCGCTCATCTCGGCCAACGCCTTGTTCAGCGGCTTGATCGGGAAATCCACCTTGCTGAAGAAATCCGCGATCTGCGGATACTGCTTCTGGAACGGCGTAGAAACCCCGATCGACAGCTTCGATGCCAGCGAACGGGTCGGTTTCGGATTGGGGTTATCGGCATCGGTCAGGGTCTTCCACGCCTCGGCATCGAACGGTGGCTCTTCCAGCTGCACCAGTTTGAATTTGCCCAGCAATGGCGTCGGCGACCAGTAATAGAACAGCACCGGTTTGCCCCGACGGATCGAAGAGCTGATCTCGGCATCCAGCGCCGCACCCGAGCCACTGCGGAAGTTGGTGTAATCGTCCTGCAGGCCGTAAGCGGTCAGTTTCTGCTTGTTCACCACTTCCGAGGTCCAGCCGATCGGGCTGTTGAGGAACCGACCCTTGCTCGGATTTTCCGGGTCCTTGAACACATCCTTGTATTTCTTCAGATCACTGACACTGCGCAGGTCCGGCGCCAGCGGCTTGATGCCCTTGGCCGGGTCACCCTTGATCACGTATTCCGGCACCCACCAGCCTTCAGTCGCACCCTTGACCGTATCGCCGAGACTGACGACCTTACCCTCCGCTTCAGCCTTGACCCACACCGGGCTGCGCCCGGCCCACTCTTCGCCAATGACCTGAATGTCATTGTTGGCCAGCGCGGTTTCCAGGGTGATGGTGGTGCCGGGCAACGTATCGGTCGGCAGGCCATAGCCCTTCTCGACGATAATCCGCAGGACATCGGTGATCAGGCTGCCGCTTTCCCAGTTCAGGTCGGCAAAATGAATCGGTGCCTGTGCCGCCGCTGCCGGCTGCGCGGCCGTCAGCACACCGAACGAAACCACGCTGGCGGCCAATAGCCGTCGAATTCCTTTCATGCTTTGCACCTCGTGCTGTTCACAGCAATAGCAGGATGGCCTGGCAGAAGACCGCAAGCCTCTGAATACTCAGTCAACTGACTGTAGCCGAGGTTCCTGCTTTTTCCGGGGGCCAATCCCGGCGAGGTTATGTTTCAGACTTTTCCTGCAAGCTTTGCAGCTCGCGTCTGACCATGCTGGCGTATTCCGCAGGCCGCAAGGTGTAGATCTGCGCTGCCACCCAGTTCAGCCACGCTCCCTGCAACTCGGCTTTGGCGTTGAACAGGCGCAAGGCCTCTTCACGCGCACGGTCAAGGTTTTGCGAATGGAAGTCGGCGCGACTCACACCACCGATCACTCGCTGGCCTTGAACGTGATCAGTTCGCCCTTGCGCCACTTCGCCGCTTTACCGGTAACGGCTTTCAGGGTCTTGGTCAGGCCTTCCTGCAGTTGCTGGTGCGCGGCAAACACCGTCACCACGCTGTGGCCTTCCTTGAACAGGATCGCGTGGCCGTCCGCTGTATCGACAAAGGCGTAATCGCCCAGGCCGTACACCGTGAGTTTGATTTCGCGAAAGCGGATGTCCATCTTGCCGCCTTCACGGCTGGGCAGCACGGCCGCGCTGAAATGATCGCCGACCTTGAGCTTGAGCCCCGGTTTGTCATCGACCACCAACGCACTTTCGGTGTCGATCTCGGCCACGTAAATGCCTTCGGCGTTCTGTTCGGTGATGTAAACAAAACGCGACTGGAACAGCTTGACCAGCTTTGCACGCAAATCACCCAACACGAACAAAGCATGCATATCGAGGTTACTGACTGCCAAAGAAACATCCCCACATCTGAAAAAGTACCCGGCGCCAAAACGCGCACGGCAAAAAAACGGCCAGGCCAATGCTGTTACCGAATGACTTCAGTACACCTGAAACAAGCGGAGCGCCCATACATCACAAGTTCGCAAGACTACTGGAAAGTCAGGCGAGAAACTTGCCTCGATGTTCGCCAGGCCTTGAAGGAAAAATCTTCATTGAAGCGCAACGAAGACGGACTACAAACTTTAGGGAAAAAACTGACGAAAAAAAGCCCTTTTCCGACATATCGCCGGTAAAAAATTGCTTTAGATAGGCACCTGTCGCCAACAGACACTGGCGATTCTAGAGCAGCGATGCTGCTTCCGACTACCCGAACCGACCTGTAACCGTCGGCTATCTCATGAAAAGGACTTCATATGTGCACTCTGACTCACTTTGCCCAGCCCTCCAAACCAGTCATGGATACGCCTTTCGTGCTGCACGGCACTGATTTGCCGGAACTTGCGCAATACGCACAAAGCGTTCAGACCCCACGATTTCAGGTGGTCCCGGCAGGTAACGCGTTCTTTCATATCAAGGAATCTTCCACCGGTCGTGTAAGAGGTTTCCGCGAAGACCATAACGAGGCGTGCGCCCTCGCCCGCTTGCTTGAATCACGGATCGAACTCTTGTCCAACGGCTGCCTCAGATAAAGAGCGAGCGACAGCGCCATTCCGGCACACGCAAAAGGAGTACACGATGGAACTGCCTGCATATGATCTGAAAACCCTGTTCGACCAACTGGGCCTGCCGTCGGAAAACGGGGCAATCGACGATTTCATCGAAGCGCATCCGCTGGACGCAAAAACCAAGTTGATCGATGCCGACTTCTGGACACCGCAACAGGCGCAACTTCTGAAGGAGTGGCTGCGCGCCGACGGCGAAGAAGCGGTGATGGTCGATGAATTGAACGTACGCCTGCACGACGGACGTTAATAAATGTCAGTGCAGGCTGTCGCCAGGCTCGGCCATCAGTTGCGCGAGCCAGGCAGCCTTGCACTCCTCCGCCTCGTCGCGACTGGCGAACGCGGCGCCACGCCGCTCACCATTGAGCAACACCACCCAGCAGACGCTCTGGCCCATCGCGCGCAATCCGGCGGGCACACCACTGCCAATCATCACCGCGACATCGACTCTGCACATACTGACCTCTCGATTTCATTAGCTACCTAACTAACGGCCATGTTAATGACTTCATCGCAGAGGAAACAGCAACGCCCGTGCACAGATTCATTGCGCGAGCGGTAACAATCTATCAGCGCGGATTCTCCGGCTTGTAACCCAGGCGCAGTCCGCCCCAATGCCGACCCTTGACCATGATCGGCACCGACAAGTCGTGCATCAGCTCCCCGGTGTCACGGGTGTAGGTCTGCAGCAACACCGCCTGTTGATGGCTGCCGCAGCGGATCCCGGTGCGGTCGGCGAACTTGCGTTTGGTGCGGTTACCCACCGCGTCGACCTGCGCGTCACCGGTCAACGGCTGACTGAACGCCAGGTTGTGCGTCGGCACATAACCCTGCGGCGTGCAGGCGATGGCGAAGACCAACCCCTCATGGCGCGGCAGCAGGGGCTCCTGAATCGCCGGCAATACCTGATCGGTGTAGCGGTCGAAACGGGTCTGAAACTTCGCCGGTTGCGTCCCGGGAATCGGTTGATATTGACGGTCGAACAAATCCTCAAGACTGATCCGCCCCTGCTCGACATCCGCCTCGAACCGCGCCGCAATCTGACTCGCGCCCTCACGCGCCAGGTCATAGACGCGCTGGTGATAGTCATCCAGACCGACTTCGGCCAGACGCTCGCTGATGGTTTCCGCCTGCCCTTCCATCTGCACAGCGGCCTCGGCCAGGCGTCGGGTCTGCTGATCGCTGATCGCCAGATCGCTGCGCATCTGCTCGATGGCCTTGAACAGGCTGTCGAGTTGTTCGCGATTGGTTTCCGCGCCACGGGCGATTTCGCCGACCTGACCTTCCACCCCAGCCGCCAGCCGCGCGATGTTCTCCAGATGCTGGCCGGTGTTCTCGACCTGCTCGACGCCGGTCTGCAGATCGCTGGACAGCTCGCGGATCTGCTCCACCACTTGCGCCGTACGCTGCTGAATGTCGGCAACCATCTCCCCGACCTCGCCGGTCGCCGAGGCAGTCCGCGCTGCCAGACCGCGCACCTCATCCGCCACCACCGCAAAACCACGGCCATGCTCGC
The DNA here is from genome assembly GCF_036861315.1 of Pseudomonas sp. S3(2024). Classification (NCBI taxonomy): domain Bacteria; kingdom Pseudomonadati; phylum Pseudomonadota; class Gammaproteobacteria; order Pseudomonadales; family Pseudomonadaceae; genus Pseudomonas; species Pseudomonas sp. S3(2024). The sequence continues at coordinate 104,472 of NZ_JAZAQQ010000005.1, forward strand.
CAGCCCGCGCCGCCTCAATCGCGGCGTTGAGGGCCAGCAGATTGGTCTGGCTGGCGATGGACTGAATCACCAGCGTCACCCGTTGAATGTCATCGCTGCGCAGACTCAGGGCTTCGATCAGCTCACGGCTGGCATTCGCGCGTTGACTGAGTTGATGCATGCGTGCAATCGAATCCACCAGTTCGGTGCGCCCCGCCGCGCTGCTGTGATGCGCTTCGCTGGCGGCGTCCAGCGCTTCACGACTGAGCTGCGAAGTGGCGTGTTCGGTGGCGATCATCACTTCGGCGTTGCTGACAATCTGCGCCGCCGCATCGAGTTGCGATTCGAGTTTGCTCGCCAGTTGCTTGACGGAAAACGCCACACCGGCGGCTGACAGTGCGTTATGACTGGTGGTGTAGGAAAGATCGCGGGTGAGTTCGGCAATCGCGCTGCCGGCATCGACAGGCGCAGCATCAGGGGTGACCCGCGAGCGCAGGCGCGGCAGCCAGACAATCAGCACCGCCAGCGGCAGGCCGATGTACAGCGACCATCCACCCAGCGTCATGCCGGCGAGCAACAGCATCAGGGCGATGCTTTGCAGGGTCGGAGCGATCCAGCGGTTTTTCGGCAACAGCACTGGTGCGGGCAAGGCCCCAACCAGAGATCCATCTCTCGTCATTTCAACACCCCACGCTTGTTCTCATTGTTGTGACTGCATTAAACGCCACTAGAACGCCATTATCCATGGTCCGTTAGTCGTGGAGTCTGCAGCAGGTCAATGGAACGGCGCGCAACATATCGCAGACGAGCAAAAGCAAAGATCGCAGCCCCGTCAGCTCGTGTAGGAGCTGACGAAGGCTGCGATCTTTTGCAGGCGCCCCCGATTCAGGGGGCAGCCATGGAATCAGGCCTGACGCTGGTGCTTGTCGATCTGCTCGTGACGCTCTTGAGCTTCGATGCAGTACTTGGTGGTCGGGCTGATCAGCAGGCGTTTCAGGCCGATGGCCTCGCCGCTGTCGTCGCACCAGCCAAAACTGTCTTCCTTGATGCGCTCAAGGGCTTGTTCCAGTTGCGGCAGCATGCGCTGGTCGCGATCGATCGCGTTCACCAGCCAGGTGCGCTCTTCTTCAACCGAAGCCGCGTCCGCCGGGTCGGCCGGAGTGTCCAGGCTTTCGATGGCGATACGGTTTTGCTCAATGCGCTCGTGGGTTTCGACTTTCATGTTCTGCAACAGCTCGGTGAAGAAAGCGTGTTGCTCGGCATTCATGTAGTCATCTGCCGGCATGGCCAGCAACTTGTCCTTTGTCATTGATATCTCTATAAAAAAACGTGCATTAAGGCGAAATAGGGAGCGTTCCGGCGAACCGTGTCCGGTCGACGAAAAGGCATCGTTTATTGCAAACGCCACCCGGCACTCAATTTACGAAGGGGCGGCAGTCTAAGGCCCGTTTGAGGCCTCAGCAACTGTAAATACCGGGAATTTGTCCGACAACAGCCGTAAACGGGTCTGACACAGGCTTAATGGCGGTCATCGGAGTGCGTTTATAGCAAGAAATTCAGTCCAACGGCTGTATATAGAAGACAAACGGCTAACCGCTGGCGTCTCATCGCGATTTTTTCTACTTCCGGTGCATCGTTTCAGCCAAGCAGAACCCCAAAAGCCCTCCTAACATCAGCCACAACCCAGCACTTTGTGTGATTTGATCAGCCTAAAGGAAGACTTATGCCCCGCCCCGATCTGCCGGCCAACGACGAGCGCCCCCTCGCCAGCCCCCCGATCAATGCCGAGCGTCTGCTGCAACTGATCACCGACGAATACGACACCCTGCCGCGCCAACTCAAACGCATCGCCAGCTACATGAGCCAGCAAAGCGACCGGATCATGGTCGATCGCATCAGCGACATCGCCCGGGAATGCGAGGTGCATCCGTCCGCCATCGTACGTTTCTCGCAACGCTTCGGCTTCAGCGGCTTCAGCGAAATGCAGGCGCTGTTCCGCGCCGCCTACACCCACAAAGCCTCGCCGGTGCACAACTACCAGCAACGCATCCGCAGCATGATCGCCAACCAGTCGCAACAAGCCAGCGACGGCGACCTCGCCCGCGAATGCATCGACGCCACCCGCTCCGGCATCGAACGCCTGGGCCGCGAACTCGACGACGTCGCGTTCGAAAAAGCCGTCGACCTGATCGTCAACGCCGACAACATCTATGTGGTCGGCGTGCGTCGCTCCTTCGCCGTCGCCGACTACCTCGTTTACAACTTGCAACACACTCACAAGCGCATTCACCTGGTTTCCGGGCTGGGCGGCAGTTATCGCGAACAGATGCGCAGCGTGCGTAGCGGTGATTTGGTCATCGCCATCAGCTTCACCCCCTACGCCAAGGAAACCCAGCACTGCCTGCGTTACGCCCGCCAGCAACAGGCCAGCACCCTGATCCTCACCGACAGCCACCTCTCGCCCTTGGCCAAAAACGCCAACAGCCTGCTGCTGGTGAATGAGGGCAGCGCATTGGCGTTTCGTTCGTTGAGTGCGACCTTGTGTTTGTGTCAGGCGCTGTTCGTGGCGGTGGCGTATCGACTGGAATTGAATGTGGACGAGATTCACGAACAAGCCGGTTTTGACGACTGACATTTGCCTCAGGCTCGGCTAGGTTATGCCTTCCCACCGGTTCGACTTGAAGGAACGCGTCATGAAACTGATCGGCATGCTGGACTCCCCTTACGTGCGCCGCGTGGCGATCTCCGCCAAACGCCTCGGCATCGACCTCGAACATGAATCGGTCTCGGTGTTCCGCCACTTCGAGCAATTCCAGCAGATCAACCCGGTGGTCAAGGCGCCCACGCTGATCCTCGACGACGGCGTGGTCCTGATGGACTCCACTCTCATCCTCGACTACCTCGAAGCCGCCAGCGGCAAAAGCCTGCTGCCGAGCGACCTAAAACAAAGCGCCCACGCCCTGCGCCTGATCGGCCTCAGCCTCGCCGCCTGCGAAAAAGCCGTGCAGCTCTACTACGAACGCAACCTGCGCCCGGCCGACATTCAATATCAACCGTGGGTCGAGCGCGTCGAAGGTCAACTCGCCGCCGCCTTCACCGCCCTCGAACAGGAACTGGAAAAAACCGGCCTGCCCACCGACGGCACCCTCACTCAGGCCGGCATCAGCCTCGCCGTCGCCTGGAGCTTCACCGACCTCGTCGTCCCCGACCAGATCGACACCCGCCGCTATCCGCACATCGCCCAATACACCGCGTACGCCGAAACCCTCGAAGCGTTCGTCAGCACCCCGATGACCTGACCATGAGCAGCACCGACACCGCCGCCCCGGCGTTAAAGGAAATCTTCAACACCGAACGCCTGCAACACATCGCCAACGAAATGAGCGCCGTGTACCCGGCATTCAAGGCCAAGGCGTTTCTCAAGCACGCCAACCAAGGGCTGGCGGAATTGTCGGTGATGCAACGCATGGCCCGCGTCAGCGAAAGCCTGCACGCCGTGCTGCCACTGGACTACGAAGATTCCCTCGAAGTCCTGCGCGAACTCGCCCCCCGCCTCAACAGCGGATTCGTCAGCATGTGCCTGCCGCACTACGTCGCCAGCTACGGCAGCCACGCTTTCGAGACCTCGATGCAAGCACTCAAATACTTCACCACCTTCGGCTCCTCCGAATTCGCCATCCGCCACTTCCTGCGCAGCGACCTCGAACGCTCGCTGGAACTCATGCACGACTGGACCCAAGACCAAAACCACCACATCCGCCGCCTCGCCAGCGAAGGCACCCGCCCCCGCTTGCCCTGGTCATTCCGCCTCGAAGCCGTGCAAGCCAACCCGCAACTGGCCGCCGGAATCCTCGATCGATTGAAAGCCGACGAGAGTTTGTACGTGCGCAAATCCGTGGCGAACCATCTGAACGACGTGACCAAAGAGCATCCGGAATGGGTGCTGGACACGATTGAAGGCTGGCCGCTGGAGAACAAACACACGGCGTGGATTGCCAAGCATGCGCTGCGCAGCTTGATCAAACAGGGCGATCTGCGTGCGCTGACGGTGATTGGTGCGGGGGCCAAGGCTGAGGTTGAGTTGCTGGATGTGCGGGTTGAACCGGCGGTGGTGAGGCTGGGGGAAGCGATTACGTTGTCGTTTACGATCAAGTCGACAGTGGCGCATGAGCAGCGGTTGGTGATTGATTATGCGATTGACTATGTGAAGGCGAATGGCGGGGTGTCGGGGAAGGTTTTCAAGTTGAAGACGGTGGAGTTGGCGGGGTTTGGGGAAGTGGTTGTGGGGAGGCGGCAGATGATTCGGGATTTTACGACGCGGAAGCATCATACGGGAAAACATGGGATTCAGGTGATGATTAATGGGAAAGCCTCAGCTAGTATTGCGCTCGATATCATCGTTAACGATGCCGAGATAAAAAATTGATGTAGAAAAATTCTACATCTTGCAGCCCTACAAGAACCAACCTCTTGAGAAATTATACTAATCAAAACCAAACAAATAAAATCAAACCAAATTGCTCAATTGAAAATCCGCACTACCAACTTTATTTATAGGAATTATTTCCGCAAACGAGCCAGCCACAAAAGGAATTAGCATGGCTACAAAAGATAGCACACAGAGTACCCTTGAAAAATCTCTCGAATTCGCCGAGAGAACATTTAATTTGTTATGGAAGGCTGAAAACCCTCAAGATATATGGCATTGGGTAATACTAGTTTTTGTAACAGTAGCCATTTCTGGAATTATACTAATAATCGCCCTCAAAGCATTTGGTAGCGCCATTGAGCATTTAGCAAAATTTATTGAAGCATATAAATCAAGCGGCCTTCCTATGTGGCTTAATACGACTAATAAGTCACGCGTGCGAAGACGAAAACAATTTTGCTCTGTACTTGATGCAGACTTAGCTTACTTGGCCAAAGCCGAAAACTGGAACGACCAACACTTTACTGATCTTGAAGCAGAAGTTGAAACCGAAGGTGGATACTATGCTACAGCTTGGGATAGACTGCGTAGAAAGAAATCTTTCGGCCTGCGCAAAGAACGATCTTTAATCCGTGCAATTACATCTAGCACCGAGCGAGCTATGCAGCTCGTAGGTGAACCCGGGTCAGGTAAGAGTGTAGCGTTACGACATTTAGCCAAACAATTTTCAGAACAAGGAAGAAAATCAAACGACAAGAATGCAACCGTTCCGCTCTATATTAATCTACGCGAAATGGAAAGCAGCCACATAACCGCAGTTAATGCCAATAGCGTGCGTGAATTCGTACTTGATAATATACGCCGCGGCGATGCTGACACTTCTGCTTACGTAAGAGAGAACTGGGAAGACTACTGCAACAGAGGGATATGGTTATTCTTATTTGACTCTTTTGACGAGATCCCTGCTGTCCTTCATTCCGAGGCAGGAAGTAATGTGGTCCGGCATTACTCCCAAGCAATTCGACAATTTCTTGAAGGCATGGGGGAATGTAAGGGCATTTTGGCTTCTCGTGAGTTTAAAGGGCCAGAAGCACTACCTTGGAAGAAATTACGCATATTACCACTCAGCGGTGAAAAACAAGATGAATTAATACAAAATTCATTTCTTGATACACAGCATATGAGTTTGGTGCGGCAACACCTTGCCCGTTCGCATAGCAGCATCGGCGCCACACCATTATTTTTGACTTTGTTATGTCGTTACGTGCGAGACGAGCATCACGCTCCCAACAACGATCACGACATACTTCTCCAACACATTGAGAGGCTCGCAAGGAGAGAACCAGAATACTTGCTTCGCAAATATAAGTTAATACCGGACCAGTTAATTACCGGAGCGGAACATTTAGCAAGACTATTTGCAGAAGACGACACATTAAGCTTAGCACCTTCGCTAGACCAAATTATTGCAAGATTACCGGCAAATCAGATTCCAGAAGAGTTGATCGAGCGTATTATTGCAGCTTTGGTGGACTGCAAAATTGGTCGTGCAGACGTACCAAATGCGGCGCAAGGTGATCGCAGATTTGCATTTGCTCATCGTCGATATCAGGAAGCTTTATTCGTTCGCTATTTGGCTCGAAATCCAGAAGCCATTTCGGCGAAAGATCTTTTAACAGAACCTCGCTGGCGAGAATACACAGTCACGCTACTACAAACACGTAACCCAGCAGAATTAACCAACTTATTAAATCACGCCCGTCAAATTCTTGAAGACTGTACGGCACAACAGAGCCCATTAACATTTACCCTTCCGCCGCTGCCTGCTGATTTAGGGTACTTTGATTGGACCTCTGAAATAGCCGTCCCACTACTTAGCCTCCTACAAGAAGGCTTGGCTCGTCGCCTAGAAGATACCCCTTCAGAACTTTCATCGGCTATAAACGATTTTTTAGCGCCACGCTGGTTGAAAGGCGATACTTGGGATCGCTGTGAAGTACTGCGCCTAGGAGGACTTCTCCCACAAAACACATTGGTTAAATACCTTGTCGAAACTTTTAATCACGGCACAGAGTCAGAACGCTTACATGCTTTTAGACAGGCCACTTTTACTTCAGAACTCCCAGAAGCAGCAAGAACGGCTGTCTTGCAAATGCTTTCCGATCAAGTGATTCTAGCTAAAAATCGTGCAGACCAGCTAACAATCGAAGCATTAGCAGCTCGACTCCCTGCAAACATGGGGGCAAGCTTCGTGGTATCTAGAGGAAACCAACTACGCCAAAACCTAGGACTATTTAAAAAAGTCGGCTCAAGCATTAAGTTAATTATTCCATTCACTCCAATCAGAGAGCTACTAAGAAAACTATTAAAATCAGAAAGCACAGATAGCAATTTAAGCACCAATCGAGAAACCACACCTATATTTTTTGACTTACTACTTCCATTTTTCATGCTACTTTCTGTGTGGTTTGTATGTACCATAGAGTTAATTAAAGATCCCTCTGGCATGACCATCACCATATTCAGCGCGATGTCACTCCTAATGCTTACATACTGCGTTATGTTTTGTCCCTTTCTTGTACGACACCTTGGAAGAAAAATAGGACTCAACGACGTTAAAAACTGGATTTCCGACCATCTAATAAGCAAAAATTTTTTAGAAATCATATTTACTACAATGCTATTCGGGGCAGCATTATTGTTGGCCAGCGCAGCAATAGGATATATAGTAGACTGGTTATTTCGAACATATTTATCAACAAAGATATTTGACGTAGAAACGCCTACACTTGGCTCTCGCATTGGCGTAGGAATGGCGTCAATCATGTTTTCATCCTATGCGCTTATGATCCCTTCAATGTTGATTTCTTCAAGAAAAAATAAGCTGAGGGAAAGGAAGTATAGAAACGAACTAGAAGACATAAAAAAAACCAAACACTCGGACATTGCAATACTTTATTCTGCAAAAAATCTAAGCCAATTGATTTTTTGGCTAAAAAATAACAACAACTTGCTTTCCGAAACCGGTTCAATACGCTCTTTCTCTAGTTTCATTCTTAAATTTATGCGTGTCGATGGAACCTTATTGGGAAAGCCAATAATGGAGCTTCCCGGATGTTTGAAAAGTCGACACATAAACAAAGTAAAAGACCACGAAGATTCCGCAGCCGAGCTAGGTAGAGTTCGTCAAATTTTAGAGGACCGTTTTATTAGAACGCTCAAACAATAGAGACCAAGACCCGAAGTGCTTCGAGCATACATCTAGACGGAAAGCTCGGAGCACCGCCACTCTGTCGTCTATGAAACCATGAACAGTTCATTGGAGGTGGAGAGTACGAAGTTATTTTCTATAAATTCTAAACCTTGGCTTGCAGAGGGTATACTCCCTAGTAAACTTAAGTTCATATTCACCAGAGCCTACGTTTTCTTGCTATATATTCATTGAAGAGCCAACCACCGCCTTTGCAGAAACGCCCACGTCGCTCCACTTCTGGCCGATTCTGTGCTGTCTTCATTCCGCCCCCCCGATCCTCCCCACCACCAGTGCGCAGAAATGTTTTGCCCTTTATATCTTCCACGACATGTCTTAAACCCAGACCTTCATTTAGTTGGTTTCAGTAGATCAAGATCCCACGACGGAAATTTAGAGTCTCTATTTGCTGAAAGCGAATTGATTGATTGGCTGCCGACAATCAACAGTGCACAAAGTATCGATGTAAGTTGTTTCATCAGGTGACGGCTACCGCCTTCCAAACAGAATGCCGTACTTGTCGATATCAGATTTTACCGTTGATGTCCTCTACGGAGCTGTCTCCAACCCCCGCGTTCATGACGTTGGGTTTGAAAAATGCCAACTCCCACCAAGGATAATTGGGGTCGTACTCATCCGAGTTGGTGCTTGTGATACGGCAATCAGTGACGATCTAGCCGCCCAACAGGGTTACGAGCATTCTCATTGCCAAAGCGACCCAACTACTCAATTGCCACGACTACCAACTCCCGTATGGAATGCCGAATTTATCGATATACCGCTTGGACTTTTCGCTGACGGGATACGCGTAGCGCCCTTGGTTCTTACCTTGACTAGGCTCCAGCGGCTCAACCTCTGTCTGCGCTCTAGCGACTTTGACAGGGCGATGGCACTCGTCCCGAACAAAAACCTGTACAACGCCCCCTGGAGCCAATCCCAGATAAATAGATGCGCTGTAGCTGGCCTGTTCCTCCGGTGTTTCCGGGCACCGCTGACTGACCGATTGCACCATCAGTTGCCTCGCCTCTTCAGGCACATCCACCCAAACCTTATAGGTCTGCGGCTCGACGATGGATTGCCAGCGCACGTAAATGCGTTTGGGCAAGTCAGCGCCAATCACTGGTTTCGCAGCCGCGCCTACCGCATGCCAACCGCGCGCGGACTCTTTGCCATTCTCTGGTTCACCACCAGCGGCTGTGCCTCCTCCCGTCCGCGTGAATAGCTTGCCGTTTATGTCTTCGACGGCACTGTCCTCAACCCAGACCTTCATGTAATAGGGTTCGGTGAACGCAAGCTCCCACGATTCGGATTTCGGGTCGTTTTTTACGGATAGCGGATAGGCAGACTGGCAACCGCTCAGGAACAACACGCATACCGCCACAATGCATAGCTTCATTGGTTTACCGTTTACCAACTCCCGTATGGAATGCCGAATTTATCGATATACCGCTTGGACTTTTCGCTGACGGGATACGCATATCGCCCTTGATTCTTTCCTTGGCTAGGCCCCAGCGGCTCAACCGCTGCCTGCGCTCTGGCGACTTTGACAGGGCGATGGCACTCGTCCCGAACAAAAACTTGTACAACGCCCCCTGGAGCCAATCCCAGATAAATAGATGCGCTGTAGCTGGCCTGTTCCTCCGGTGTTTCCGGGCAGCGCTGACTGACCGATTGCACCATCAGTTGCCTGGCCTCTTCAGGCACATCTACCCAAACCTTATAGGTCTGCCGCTCGACAATGGATTGCCAGCGCACGTAAATGCGTTTGGGCAAGTCAGCGCCAATCACTGGTTTCGCAGCCGCGCCCACCGCATGCCAACCGCGCGAGCACTCTTTGCCATTCTCTGGTTCACCACCAGCGGCTGTGCCTCCTCCCGTCCGCGTGAATAGCTTGCCGTTTATGTCTTCGACGGCACTGTCCTCAACCCAAACCTTCATGTAATAGGGTTCGGTGAACGCAAGCTCCCACGAATCGGATTTCGGGTCGTTTTTTACGGAAGGCGGAGAGGCAGACTGGCAGCCGCTCAGTAACAACGCGCATACCGCCACAATGCTTAACTTCATAGGTTTACCGCCTACCAACTACCGTAAGGGATGCCGAATTTTTCGATATACCGCTTAGACTTTTCACTGACTGGATAGGCATAGCGCCCGCCGTGCTTCCCTTGCTCCGGGCCTAGCGGTTCAAGCTCGCCTTGAGCATGAGCGACTTGAATCGGGCGATGGCATGAGTCTCTTACCCACGCTCGAAGTACCCCACCCGGGGCCAACCCCACGTAAAGCGAAGCCATGTATCGAGCGGTCCTTTCAGGAGTTTCCGGGCAACGCTGGTGCGTTGAATCCACCATCAATTGCCTCGCTGACTCTGGAATTTCAATGAAACCCTTGTAGGTTTTCTGCTCTGATATGGACTGCCAACGAACAAAGATGAGTTTGGGAAGATCGGCACCGGTTACCGGAATACCGGAACCACTGACCGTGCCCCAACCACGGGCTGACTCTGTGCCATCTTCTGGTTCACCTCCGGCAGCGGTGCTTCCGCCTGCCTTGAAAAAAGTCCTGTTTTTGATGTCAAGAACTGAGCTGTCTTCTACCCAGACCCTCATGTAATCAGGTTCAGTGAAAGCCAGCCCCCACCACTCGGACTTCGGATCGTTCTCGGCAGAAAGTGGGTCCGTAGTCTGGCATCCTGCTACCAGTAGAACGCTCAAAATTAATATAAATTGCTTCATTGGCGGACGGGTTACCAACTCCCGTACGGAATGCCGAATTTCTCGATATACCGCTTAGACTTTTCGCTGACGGGATACGCATAGCGCCCTTGGTTCTTACCTTGACTAGGCCCCAGCGGTTCGACCTCTGCCTGTGCTCTGGCGACTTTGACAGGATGGTGGCATGAGTCTCGAACCCAGACTTGCACGACACCACCGGGCGCCAGACCCAAGTAGAGAGACGCGTTATAGCGCCCCTCTTGTTCGGGTGTTTTGGCGCAGCGCTGATTGACGGACTCGAGCATGAGTTGTCTGGCTTCCTCTGGGATATCTACCCAGGCCTTGTACGTTTGGGGTTCAACAATTGATTGCCAACGGACATAGATCCGTTTGGGAAGATCCGCACCAACAACACTTTTTCCGGTGCTTCCAACGCCGTGCCAACCACGAGCAGAGTCGGTGCCGTCTTCCGGTTGGCCGCCTGATGCGGATCCTCCGCCAGTGTGCAAGAACGTCTCGCCCTTGATGTCTTCTACGGCGGTGTCCTCTACCCAAACCTTCATGTAATGAGGCTCGGTGAACGCAAGCTCCCACCATGGAGACTTCGGATCATTTTTTGTTGAAAGCGGATCGGCATGACAACCGGTCATGAGGACTGCACAGAGCAGGCTTGTTAGAAGTCTCATCAAAAAAGCGTCCAGTCGGGTACGTGGGGATGTTGTACGCGTATGCCGTCAGGGGTGGGGGCGTTGATGTACACCGCTCTCACACCGCTTCCATCTCTTCGGCCTAGTGGATGGTTCCAGTTTGCGGACGTGTGAATGTACTTGAGTTTGAGCATTCGCTCTTCTTCTGGCGTAGTTCTGTAGTCACCAGAGACAAATCGATCACACATAGCTTGAAGTTCTGACGGTAGCGCCAGATCAGGCGTGTCTGAAATGTCGTTGAACCGAACGCCTTTGTCCTTCGCCATTTTATGCATCACACGCAGATAGACTCGGGACAGCAAGCCACTGACCGGACGCTTGAGCTGTACGGCGGCATACACGTGTTTGACACGTGGGCTCATACGGTCTTGCGGACTGTTCGGCATCAGCAGCGCAGGTGGCGTGACGATTTCCAGCATCTCGGACGGCCAGCCATCCGCGATCCACTGATTTTTTACTGTCACCGCATCGCGGTAAATCGAAGTGGTGAGAACATCCGTTTGGAGAGGGACTTCTAGTGCTTGCATAGGGCTGACAAGCACACATTCCTGCGCTTCGTCGAGATAACTACCTCCGATATCGGAGTGAACACCTGGCAAAGTGATCTCCAGATGAGCAGGTTTTACACGGCTGAGGGCAAAGTTGCCTCGGCATTCATCACGCGCGACCAAATGGACGACATCGGTGAAAAAACGACGATCCAGGTAAAGCTTGATGCCCGTTGCAATGGGGCTTTTCACGTTGCCGAAATTGGACCAGCCAGCTATAGACGGAACTGTATCGAACAGCCCAATAAAGCCCATTCTGATATCGGCATTGTATTGATCAATAAAGGTCTTGCTGAACGCTTCAGGATTGCTACGTAGCACTTCACCTAAGGGACCTTGCTTGCCACGCACGACTTCATTGCAAAAGTGCCGGGCAGCAGCTGCACCCCGGCTAAATCCAAATGTGTCGAAGGTCAGCGAAGTCACTTCGCTACCCGGGTTATCGTTCAAGAGTTCTTTGATACGTAATTTGATCGATGCAAACGAAGACTGAACCCTACTTGCAACTCCGGTCTCACCTCGCCCAGTGCCACCTCCGAAGGTGCTATCTTGCTTACCCGCTTGGGTACCAATGCCCTCTACATAAATCATGCGGAAAGCTTGCTTTCGGAGCCCCTCACCTTCGGCTCCCTCTGGGGCGTCGTAAAGCTCACTCAGTTTTTTAACATTGGTAGGGCCAGCACCATAGCTGCTGTCCGGATCCCCCATATAGGGCTGACAGCTAGCAGGAATATCCTGCGGCGCAATCGGATGCTGCGCACCACACAGCAACCCTGCTGCCGTGTTGTTCGCATTGTTACCAGTACCATCAAAGAACACCCCAATCCTCAACGCAATGCCGATTTTCTCAGGCTCGCGCGCAGGTTCTTTCCCGTGTTTCTCGTACTCAGCCCAACGCTGGGCATGAATGTCGACGGGTTTGGCTTCTTCGTAGCGGTAGTTTTTCGGGGGGTTGGGAACGTAGCCACTCAATCCTTGATTCCTTGTTCTGATCCTTGAAGAACGGGCCGAAGGGTGACAGCCGAGGCTTGGAGGCGCAAGGCGTGGCTCTGTGCCAGCTCGGTTGAAATTGCTGGGTGCGACGAGGGTTTGGGCTCGTCGCACCGGGGTGGTCAGTGGGCTATTTCGACGTTGTCGAGGGCCTGGTTTACGGCGAGTTCGCCGAGCATGACGACCTGGGCGATGCCCAGTGCGGTTTTGCGGTGGGAGGTGTCGAGCATGGCGGCGAAGTTGTTGAGCATTTCGCTGGCGGAGCCGAGGGTTTCGCTGGCGTTGGCGAGCAGGGATTCGGTGTCGCACTTCGGGTTGGCGAGGTACATGGGTTCGGGTTTGTGCGGGCTGGCCATGATTTGGGTGGCCGGGGACAGGTAATGGTCGAGGGCGCGTTCGGCGGCTTCGTGGAGTTTTTTGGAATCGAGGGATTCGTAGGGCGATGCGAGGTCGGTTTCTGGCGGGTTGGGTGTTGGTTTGATCATGGTGAAGCTCCTGATTGTTCATTAGGAGCTACCAGCATCACTTGCAGATGATGGGTGGCAGCTGTGCGCGGGTCTGCAAGACCGGGAAACCAGGAACCCGGCAGACCCGAAGGTCTCCCGCACAAAGCTGCCATTTTGTGGACCCGAACGAGCGTCCATTTGGCGTAGCTATGCGACTGGTTTTCCGGCGGGCTTGCAGACCCGATCACTGATGAGCAGTGACAGGAATCAAGGTACGGAGGGCGCGCCAGACGCACAAGCCGGCGGATTCTGGCGTACTCGTAGGCGATGGCGCAAGGCGTTGTAGGGCTTCGGTGGTAACGGCAGGCTTCGTTTAAACACCGCGATTATTTCCTGTTTATCCGCCGGTTGAACGGGCTACCGATCCAGCACCCACCCCGCAATGATCGGAATGCACTGTTCAGTCCAAAAAAGTCATTTACGCACCTACCTCGCCATCGCCCGGCTCGCTAGAGTGCAGCGCTCTTTTCAACTGGCTGACGTACTGATGAATCTGTGGTTTCGATTGCTCTGCATGCTTTTCCGCCGACCGTGGCGCAAGCCGGTCAATGCGCTGGAATCCACCGTTATCCGCATGCGCGTGTGGCCGCTGGATCTCGATTTGAATCGGCACGTCACCAATGGTCGCTACTTCACCATGGCTGATGTCGGGCGCATGGATTTTGTGTTGCGCAGTGGCGCGTTTCGGGTGGCGTTGCGCGCTAAAGCGTTGCCGATCGTTGGCGATACCTGGGGCAAATTTCGGCGTGAACTGAAGCTGTTTGAAGCGTTTGAAATTCACAGCCGGATGCTTGGCTGGGACGACAAATGGAGCTTCATGGAGCATCGCTTCGTGAGCAAGGGCCGGGTGATCGGGGTGGTGGTCATGCGCGGGCTGTTTCGGTCGGCGAAAGGCACGATTGCGCCGGGTGAGTTCGTCAGGGAGTTGGGGTTGCCTGAACAGTCGCCGGAGATGCCGGAGTGGTTGACGTCGTGGTCGGCGAGTTGCGATCTGATGAGCCGTCAGCTTAGGGGTGAGGAGGTTTGAGTCATCGGGTGCCTGGATGATCGTGTTTATGGATGCAGCACGGTGTCGTTTGGGCTGGCGTCTTCGCGAGCAAGCCCGCTCCCACAGGTTCGCGGTCAGGCTCGGGAACTCGTTTTGACTGGGCTGGAGTCTTCGCTAGCAGGCTAGCTCCCACAGGTTCTGCGCAAGGCTCGGGAGCACGTCTGGCCGGGCTGGCGCCATCGCGGGCGAGCCCGGCTCCCACAGGGATCGGGGGGATGGCTATTGTCGGTGGCGGGTCATGTTGATCAGGGCTGCGCGTCTGCCGCCCGGTGCCGGGCGTTCTTCGATGGAGAACGGGACGAAGCCGAGTTTCGGGTAGAGCAGCAATCCTGCGGTGTTTTCATTGAAGCAGGACAGCTGCACTTCCCTGGCCTGATACTTTTCAAAGCCGACCGCGGTCATGGTTTCGACGATGTAGCGAGCGACGCCCTGGCCACGGGCGTAAGGCGCGACGACGACGTTGCCGATACAGCAGACCCCGTCGTGCTCGGCACGGTAGAAGTTGGCGAAACCGACGAACTCGCCGTTGGCCAGAAACGCCGTGGAGTCGAAGCGTTGGCTGATCGCGGTGTGCATTTGTTCTTCCGTCAGCGGGTACTGCGCTTTCGGGAACATGAAGTACAACTCTTGAACGCCCTGCGGAAAGCCGCACAGGGTTTTGACGTCGTCGGCCGTCACTGGCCGGTGGGAGAAATTCATCGCTGCCCTGCCCTCACTTTTTGCCTGCGGCCAAATGGTGCGCGACCAGCGCGTTGGCATGGCCGTGGCCCATGCCGTGTTCATCCTTGAGCCACGCCACCAGTTCCATGTGTTTCTTGTCGGTGATGCCGGCGAGCAGGTTCAGCCAGTGATCGATGGGCTGGCCGTATTTCTTTTCGATGGAGGGGAAGTACGACGCCGGGCCTTTTACCTTGTTGTCTTCGCTCATGCTGCCAGCTCCCTTGGGTCACGACGGAGGGTCGGCGGACGCTCCTTGTCGGCAGGTCATAGAGTGGACGCGGGACGCTGTTCCGGCAAGTGGCCAGGCCAGCCCGATCAGTTCACGCCGACCTTCACCGGGAATTCGGATGACCACGATTCCTGCCCTGCTTTGAGGATCGGCAGCGCGGGATAGCGGTATTCGCTGAGGGCCTTGAGTACGGCCTGGTCCACGTCGTGATTGCCAGAACTTTCGACCAAGGTGAGTTGCGGCACCAGCGAACCGGGTTTGCCTTTCGCCTCCAACGTGACTGGTTTACTCGCGGTGCCGGGTTTGATCTGTCTGTTCAACAGCAACTCGGTGTCGTACACCGTACTTGCGAGACTGGTGCTAACAGCGTCGTACCATTTTTCGTTGTAGCGCTGTGTCTGTTCGGCAGTCAGGGTCAACCCCTGGGCGCGAACCCGCTGCACACCGGCCCACGCCTGGTCATCGATTTGCTGGGTGGCGTTGAGGTAATGCGTCAGCGCCCCGGACAGGTCTTGCGGGCCACCTCGGCCCTCTTCCATCAACCGGGCCAGCGCGAACTCACTGTTGAAGCTTTCTCGGTGTGCGAGCGCCAACCGATAAAGCCGTCGCGCCTCGACAGCGTCGGGCGCCTGCCCGCGGCCCTCCTCGGCCATGCGCGCCAGTTGCTCATAACCGGCGCCGTCCACCGTAGCGACAGACTCATACAGGGAGCGCGCCTTGCGCACATCCGCCGATAAACCGCCACGACCAAACTCATACAAAGCGCCGAGCGCAAGCTTGCAGTTGAGGTTGCCGTTGTTGCTGGCGTCGCGGATGTAGTCGACGCGATCGGCGGAAAGGTCACTCACCTTGGCGAACAGCAGGCAGCGAGTGCCTGTGAGACTTGCTTCCTGAGGAGTGGGTGGAGTGGTTTTGCAGCCTGCAACGAGGATCGTGAGGGCCAGAATAGCAACTGCCTTGTTCATGAGGGTCATCCGTTCATATCGCTTTAAGGTGCGACGGTTGGAGGTGATTCAATCGAGGGAAGACTCAGTTCTTTCTGCTCTCGTCAAATCTCTGCCGCGGACTCTTGCCGTCCGTCCTGACGACCGGGATCGCCTGATAGCTCTTCTGGCCCGGTGGCATGATCGGGTCACCGGGAAAGCGATAATCGCTGAAGCCTTGCATCACTCTTTGATCAAGGGCGGTGTCGCCCGAGCTTTGCCGTATCGAAACCACCGGGGCCGATGCGCCCGGGGTGTACTCCAGCTGTACCTGCACTGGCTTGCTGGCAGAGGTCGGATTGACGTTGTTCTCCAGAGACTTCTCTATGGCGGTGATGCGTTTCTTGAGGCCGCTTTGCACGCTGCTGACAAAGAGATTGTTGTAGCGCTGTTGCTGCTCGATCGTCAGAGGCAAGCCTTTGGCGCGCAGGCGTTCGATGCCTTGCCACGCGTCATCGCCGAGATATTGCGTGGCGTTGAAGTAATGCGTCAGCGCGCCTTGCAGGTCCTGCGGGCCACCGCGCCCAACCTCCATGTATTTGGCCAGTTTGGCTTCACTGCGCTGCTGCTCGGGCTTGCTCACGGCACGCTGATAAAACTGCCGCGCATCGGTGTCATTGACCGGCCCGCCGATGCCTTCTTCAGCCATGCGCCCAAGTTGACCGTAGGCGCTGGCGTCTTTATCGGCTACGGATTGATAGAGGGCCTTGGCTTTGGAAAAGTCCTGCGGTACACCGCGCCCCTTCTCGTACAGGTTGCCCAGCATGATCGTGCACGGCAGGTTACCGCTCTGACTCAGGTCGCGGATGTAGCTGACTTCCAGCGAGGTGATGGCTTTATCATCCCAGTAGGCGAAGCAACGCAGAGCGGGAAAATCTGCGACCTGGGTATAAGAACTGTTGGATTTACAGCCTGCGATGAGGGCGCTGAGCGCCAGTAGAGCAACAACCTTGTTCATGAACGGCATCCGTTGAAATCGTGCAGATTTCATCGGCAGGCAGATGCAAAACCTAAAGCCCGAGCACTCAAACACACAACAAAAACCTGTGGGAGCGAGCTTGCTCGCGAAGGCGTCGTGTCAGTCGGCATCATCGCTGACTGACACACCGCCTTCGCGAGCAAGCTCGCTCCCACAGGGATTGGGGGTTGAAGGAGGTCAGTGTTATTCCGTGCGCCCCGGCAACATCCGCACCAGCGTGTTATCCCGCACCCAGTAGTGGTGAAACAGCCCCGCCGCCGCGTGCAAGCCGATCAGCCAGTAGCCGGCGCTGCCCAGCGTTTCATGCCAGTACTTGAGCTGTTTGGCGAAGTCCGGGTCGATGGCGACCGGTGCCGGGACGTGGAAGCCGAAGTATGGGAACGGTTTGTCGGCGGCAGCGAGCATTAGCCAGGCGAGGATCGGCGTGGCGATCATCAGCACGTACAGCGCCAGGTGCATCAGGTGCGAGATGCCGGTCTGCCAGGCTGGCGGCTTCGGAGTGATCGGCGGGCGTGGGCTCAAGCGGCCGAGGAGACGCACCCACACCAGCACGAAAATGCTCGCGCCGAACAGGCCGTGGAAGCCCATCAGCAGGCCGCGTGCTTCGCTGCCCTTGGGCATGAAGCCCTTGATTTCGACACAGGCATAAACGCCGACGAACAGCGCCAGCATCAGCCAGTGCAGGGTGATTGAGAGTTTTCCATAACGGGTGACGGCGGTGTCGCGAGTCATAACGTGCCTCGTGATTGTCGTGAGCGACGGTCTCGTCGCAATGGCAGGGCGAACCGATTGCACCACCCTGCCCTCGCAGCCTCAAGACCCTGCAGATTGCCCGCTCATTATCCTCACTTCACCTGCAAATTTTGTGAAAAAAACTCTGCTATCTCACTCAACGCATCGCCTCAGTTGTGCAGCAACGCAGCGGCGGATGACACCACCAGCAACACCGCCAGAATCCGGTTCAGCCACTGCAACTGCGCCGGATTGCTCAACCAGCGCGCAGCACCGCGACCGAGCAGCGCCCACAGCGCCAGACACGGCAACGACACCAGAAAGAACGCCAGGCACAACGCGTTCAAGCCCTGCCCTTGCGCGGTAAATACGCTGATCACCGCAATCGCCATCATCCACGACTTGGGGTTGACCCATTGCAACAGCGCGGCGCCGAGCAGGCCCAGTTCGGGTTTTTCCTCGCCGGCGGCGGGATCGATGGCAGTGGTCGGCGCCGTGAAGATCTGCCACGCCAACCAGAGCATCCAGCCCATTCCCAGCGCACTGATCACCGGGCGCACGCCGGGCAGCATCAGCGTACTGGCGCCAGCGCCGGCCACCCAAACCAAAGACGCAGCGCCCGCCCCCGCGCCGAGAATGATCGGCAGGCATGGTCGCCAGCCGCGTCGGGCGCTGGTGCTGAGGACAATGAGATTGGTCGGCCCCGGGGTGATCGAGGCAACGAAGGCAAAGAGGATGAACGCAAGCATGGCACGGCCCTGTAGAAAGTCAGGGCCTACTGTGATGGCTGAGCAGCGTGGTGGTCTTGAACGTTTGTTCAGCGTCGAAACGTGCCAATGGCGCGTTGCTGATAGGCGCCTGGGGTGATGCCGTAGGCACGCACGAACCAGCGGCCCAAATGGCTTTGGTCGGCGAAGCCGAGGCGGCTGGCGACTTCCACTGGCTGCATGCCAGCGGCGAGCATCTGCCGGCCACGGCTGAGGCGCAGCTGGATCAGCCACGCGTGCGGCGCCAGACCATAGGCGGCCTTGAACGCGCGGGTCAGGCGAAAGCGGTCGGTGCCGCAGACGTCGGCCAGGGTTTGCAGGCTGATGTCCTGCTCGTGGTAGGCCACCAGGTAATCGCGTGCCTGCCGGGCGATCAGTGGCGCGCGGTTGGCAGCGGTCGGTTGCGGTCGCCGGTACAGATGAATCGCCAGTCGTTCGAGCAACGCATCCAGCGCCACATCGCGCACCATGCGCACGTCCTGCTTATGCAGCGCATTGAACGCAAACAAGGTGGCCCGGGCCAGTTCGGGATCATCGTTGAGCACACTGCCGATCCCCGGCAAGCCGCTGCCATAACTGCCCAGATGCAAACCGTCCAGCGCCTGCTCCAGCCATGCCGGTTGCAGGTAGAGCATGCGATAGGTGAAACCGTCCGGGCTCGGCGCATCGCCGTCATGGATGTCGCCGGGTTCCAGCATGAAGACCTTGCCCGGCGTGCTGTCATGCCGAGCCCGACGGCTGTTGAAGCGCTGCACGCCTTGCTCGGTGAAGCCGATCAGGTAGGTTTCGTGCCAGTGCGGATCGTAGGCGTGCGCGTGCCCGGCGAAATGCGCGTGCAGGGTTTCGATGCCGGTTTCCCGGTCGCGGGCAAGGTCGATCCAGTTGCTCATGGCGTGCGTACAGTGGTGGGCTGGGGCCAGTAATCCACAATTGGCGGGTTGAGGCTAGAAGGTTTGTGCATTTCAGATCGAGCGTTGATTGACCCGCGCCATCAGTTGCTCGGCACTTTCCTTGCGCTCGGAATAGCGATCCACCAGAAAATCCTGGCGCTCGCGCAGCAGCACGGTGAACTTCACCAGCTCTTCCATCACATCAACCACGCGGTCATAAAACGCTGACGGTTTCATCCGCCCCGCCTCGTCGAATTCCGTGAACGCCTTGGGCACCGAAGACTGATTGGGGATGGTGAACATGCGCATCCAGCGCCCCAGTACGCGCAGTTGATTGACCACGTTGAACGACTGCGAACCGCCGCAGACCTGCATCACCGCGAGAGTTTTGCCCTGGGTCGGACGCACCGCACCGAGCTCAAGGGGAATCCAGTCGATCTGTGCCTTGAACACCGCCGACATCGCGCCGTGACGTTCCGGCGAACACCAGACCTGACCTTCCGACCACAGCACCAGCTCGCGCAGTTCCTGGACTTTGGGATGGTCGACCGGGGCGTCGTCAGGCAACGGCAGACCGGACGGATTGAAGATGCACGTCTCGGCACCGAAGTGCTCCAGCAAGCGTGCGGCCTCCTCCACCAGCAGACGGCTGAAGGAGCGTTCGCGGGTCGAGCCGTAGAGCAGCAGGATGCGTGGTTTGTGTTCGTGCGAAGGTGATGTGATCCGGCCTTCGAACAGCGTGTGATCAAGATTGGGCAGGTGCTCTGACATACGTCCTCCGGCTCAGAGGGAGCCGATGCGATCCAGTTCGCGCTGAAGCTCAACGCGGCTGAGTGATTTGAAAGGAAGACCGAGGAAGGTTGCGCAGCGGCGCTCGATGATCGCTAGCGTGGCACGGAACGCCGCATCCACTGCGGCCTCGTCACCCGTCACATCGGAGGGATCTTCCAGCCCCCAATGGCATTTGATCGCCGGGCCGAAATACACCGGGCAGGTTTCGCCGGCTGCCTTGTCGCAGACGGTGATGACGATGTCCGGCGGGTTGCCTTCAAAGGCGTCGTTGCCTTTACTGTACAAACCGTCGATAGCGATACCGGCCTGTTGCAGCGTCGTCAGGCTGCGCGGCAACACCTGGCCCTTGGGGAAACTGCCAGCGCTCACCGCCTCGAAGCCCTCGCGTGCCAGATGATTGAACATGGCTTCGGAAAGGATGCTGCGGCAACTGTTGGCCGTGCACATGAACAGGACACGCATGGATAGCTCCGGGGATATTTGAAATTCAACAGCACGCGGTTTCGCGGGCAGGACGGCCGTCCATGTTGTGCAGGCGACAGGCATTGTCCTTGAGCCAATCGGCGTTGGCCGTGGCCGTGACCTTGAGGATCTGGTGAACCCAATCCGGCAGATCCGGGTTGAGCCGGTAATAGACCCACTGACCCTGACGGCGATCGAGCAACAACCCATTGCTGCGCAGTTGCGCGAGGTGGCGGCTGATTTTCGGCTGGCTGTCGTCGAGGGCACACATCAGCTCGCAGACACACAGCTCACCCTGCTCGGCAATCAGCAAGGTGGCGCGGACGCGGGTTTCGTCGGCCAGGCTTTTGAACAGTTCGGTGGGGGTGAGCATGGGGGGCGGGCTCGAACATGTGGAAAACCGAATATACGGATATCCATATATTATTCAACCCCGGATGCGATCCCTTGTAGGAGTGAGCCTGCTCGCGATAGCGGTATGCCTGTGAAGCAGAAGTCGCCTGATACACCGCTATCGCGAGCAGGCTCACTCCTACAAGGGAATTGTGTGGGCAGGATCAGCCGCGTAACAGGCCTTGCTCCACCTCGCAAAGGCCGACGACATAATCCCAGACCACCCGCAGCCGTACCGACTTGTGCAGCTCGCGCCGGGTGCTGATCCAGTAGCTGCGCTCGATGCTGTCATCCGGCAGCAACGCCACCAGATCCGGATCCGACGCGGCCATGTAGCAAGGCAGCACGGCAATGCCCAATCCCGAGCGCGCCGCTTCCTGCTGGGCGATGACGCTGGTGCTATGGAACACCACGCGCGGACTGCGGCAGAAGCTGTTGAGGAACATCAGTTCCTGACTGAACAGCAGGTCATCGACATAACCGATCCACGCATGCCGCCCAAGGTCTTCGCGGCTGCGCAACGGCGGTGCGTTGTCGAGGTAGCGTTGGCTGGCGTAGAGCGCCAATCGATAGTCGGTGAGCTTGCGCGTGACCAGCATGTCCGCTGCCGGGCGCTCCAGATGAATGCTGATTTCCGCCTCGCGGTTGAGGATGCTGACGAAGCGCGGCACGGCGACCAGTTCCACTTCCAGCCCCGGATAACGTTCGAACAGGCCGATCATGCGGCTGGCGAGAAACTTGATGCCCAGCCCTTCGGTGACGCCGACACGGATCTTGCCCAGCGGTGCGGTGGACTGGGTTATTTCTTCCTGGGCCAGCAGCGCGACGTTCTCCATGGCTTCGGCGTGCTTGAGCAGCGCCTCGCCTGCCGGGGTCATTTCATAGCCCTGGGCGTGCTGGACGAACAGCGCGGTGCCGAGGCTTTTTTCGATGGCCTCGATGTGTCGGGCCACCGTGGCGTGAGTGGTATTGAGACGCCGGGCAGCAGTGAGCAGGCGGCCGCTGCGTTGCAACTCCAGAAAGAACCGCAGGTCATTCCAGTCGAACATGGGGTGTCCTTGTCAGCTATCGTCAATCCAGGCTGTTTGAAAACGCACAGCGGCTGCGCAAAAACTAACATTCTTTTAACGAAAGCTAACAACTAGAGTGTCCGACAATAAAAACAAAAAGCGAGGTCAGGGAATGCAGACTTCCCTTGAAGAATTCGACTACATCGTGGTCGGCGCCGGCCCCGCCGGGTGCCTGCTGGCCAATCGACTGTCGGCAGACAAACAGCAGCGGGTGTTGCTGCTCGAAGCCGGCGGACGCGACAACTACGCATGGATTCACATCCCCGTGGGTTACCTGTTCTGCATCGGCAACCCGCGCACCGACTGGTGCTTCAAGACCGAAGCGCAACCCGGCCTGCAAGGTCGCAGCCTGAGCTACCCACGCGGCAAAGTGCTCGGCGGCTGCTCCTCGATCAACGGCATGATCTACATGCGCGGCCAGGCCGGCGACTACGATGGCTGGGCTGCCGAGGGCAATCCGGGCTGGGCCTGGAACGACGTGCTGCCGCTGTTCAAACAGAGCGAAAACCACTTTGCCGGCGCCGCTGAATTTCATGGTGCCAAGGGTGAATGGCGGGTCGAGCAACAGCGGCTGTCATGGCCGATTCTCGACGCGTTTCGCAGTGCCGCCGAACAGAGCGGCATCGCCAGCATCGACGACTTCAACCAGGGCGACAACGAGGGTTGCGGCTACTTTCAGGTCAACCAGAAGGCCGGGGTGCGCTGGAACGCGGCCAAGGCTTTTCTCAAACCGATTCGCGAGCGGGTCAATCTGACGGTGCTGACCGGGGTTGAAGTGGATCGCGTGCTGCTGGAAAACGGCCGTGCGTCGAAGGTCAGCGCGCGTCACGAAGGCCAGGTGAAAAGCTTCAAGGCGCGCAAGGAGATTGTGTTGTGCGCTGGCGCCGTGGGTTCGCCGAGCATTCTGCAACGCTCCGGGATCGGCCCGAGTCCTTTGCTGGAGCGTCTGGGCATCGGGGTGATTCATGAGCTGCCGGGGGTCGGCGGCAATCTGCAGGATCACCTGCAGCTGCGCCTGATCTACAAACTGCAGAACGCCCGCACCCTGAATCAGATCGCCGGCAGCGTGTGGGGCAAGATGGGCATGGGCCTGCGTTATCTGTATGACCGCAGCGGGCCGCTGTCGATGGCGCCGAGTCAGCTCGGAGCATTTGCCCGATCCGGGCCGGAGCAGACCTCGGCGAACCTTGAGTATCACGTGCAGCCGCTGTCGCTGGAGCGCTTTGGCGAGCCGTTGCACAGCTTTCCGGCGTTCACCGCGTCGGTGTGTGATCTGCGTCCGCAGAGCCGTGGCCGCATCGACATCCGTTCGGCAGATCCGCAGGAAGCACCGCTGATTCAACCGAACTACCTCAGCCATCCTGAAGACCTGCGCGTGGCCGCCGACGCGATCCGCCTGACCCGCCGGATCGTCAGCGCCCCGGCCCTGCAAGCGTTCAAACCGGTGGAATACTTGCCCGGCGACAACCTGCAAAGCGAGGAGCAATTGCACGAAGCGGCCGCGCGCATCGGCACGACGATTTTCCATCCGGTCGGCACCTGTCGCATGGGCAATGACGCGGAAGCGGTGGTCGATGCGCAATTGCGCGTGCATGGCGTGCCCGGCCTGCGCATCGCCGACGCCTCAATCATGCCGCGCATCACCTCGGGAAACACCTGTTCGCCTACGCTGATGATTGCCGAGAAGGCGGCGCAGTTGATCCTTTCAGGACCTGTTCACAGCCCCAATGTGGGAGCGGGCTTGCTCGCGAAAGCGGAGTGTCATTCACCCATGATTTGACTGACACGGCCCCTTCGGGAGCAAGCCCCCTCCCACAGGAATCAACAGCATTCAAGGCATCGCGCAACACCCGGACACGCAACACCAGTGGAACAACAAAAACAATCACTGTGAGGGATACCGATATGTCAGAACACGCTCAGCCGCTGGACGCCGCGAGCGGCGCCAGCACCAGCAATGCCACGCAGAAAGTCATCTTCGCCTCGTCCCTGGGGACGGTGTTCGAGTGGTATGACTTCTTCCTCTACGGCGCCCTCGCGGCGGTGATCAGCAAGCAGTTTTTCGCCGGGGTCAACGACACCACGGCGTTCATCTTCGCGCTGATGGCCTTTGCCGCCGGGTTTATCGTGCGGCCGTTCGGGGCGCTGGTGTTCGGTCGGTTGGGGGACATGATCGGACGCAAATACACCTTCCTCGCGACCATCATTCTGATGGGGATCGCCACGTTCTGCGTCGGCCTGCTGCCGACTTACGCCAGCATCGGCATTGCCGCGCCGATCATTCTGGTGGTGCTGCGCATGCTTCAGGGTCTGGCCCTGGGCGGTGAATACGGCGGTGCTGCGACCTATGTGGCGGAACACGCGCCGATCGGCAAACGCGGCTTCCACACCAGCTGGATTCAATCCACTGCCACTCTCGGCCTGCTGCTGTCGCTGCTGGTGGTGCTCGGGTGCCGCTACTTCACTGGCGATCAGTTTGAAGTCTGGGGCTGGCGCATTCCGTTCCTGCTGTCGATCGTGCTGCTGGGCATTTCCACCTGGATCCGCCTGAGCCTGCACGAGTCGCCGGCGTACCTGAAAATGAAAGAGGAAGGCAAAGCCTCGAAAGCGCCGATCCGCGAATCCTTCGGCAAATGGGAGAACCTCAAGGTCGTGCTGATCGCGCTGTTCAGCATCAACGCCGGGCAAGCGGTGACCTTCTACGCTGCGCAATTTTACGTGCTGTTCTTCCTCACCCAGTTCCTGAAAATGGACCCGGCGGTGGCCAACAGCCTGCTGATCATCAGTGTGGTGATCGGTGCGCCGTTCTTCATCATTTTCGGCTGGCTGTCGGACAAGGTCGGACGCAAACCAGTGCTGATGCTCGGGCTGCTGCTGGCGACCGCGTTGTACTTCCCGATCTTCAAATCCCTGGCGCATTACGCCAACCCGGCTATCGATCAGGCCAGCCGTCAGGCGCCGATCACCGTGCTTGCCGATCCGGCCACCTGCACCTTCCAGTTCGACCCGGTGGGCAAGGCCAAATTCGACAGCCCGTGCGACAAGGTCAAGACCTTCCTGGTCAAGCAGGGCCTGCCCTACTCCAGCGTCGCCGCTCCGGCCGGCAGTGGCGTGCAGGTGAGCATCGGCGACGTGAAGATCGACGGCTACGACGAATCGGCCCTGCGCGGCGCGGTCACCCTCGCCGGCTACCCGCAACAGGCCGACCTGCAACAGATCAACAAACCGATGATCGTGGCGCTGATCGTCGCGCTGATCATCATCTCGGCCATGTGCTACGGCCCACTGGCGGCGCTGATGGTCGAACTGTTCCCGACGCGCATCCGCTACACCTCGATGTCGCTGCCGTACCACATCGGCAACGGCTGGTTCGGCGGTTTCCTGCCAACGGTGTCGTTCGCGCTGGTGGTGTACACCGGGGATATTTTCTATGGGCTGTGGTACCCGGTGCTGATTACCGGGGTCAGCCTGGTGGTGGGGATGATCTGTCTGCGAGAGACGAAGAATATCGATCTCGATAAGAACTGAATCTGAAACATGATCCTTTGGTAAAAAAACCTGTGGCGAGGGGATTTATCCCCGATGGGGTGCGTAGCGCCCCCCGTGAAAAAGGGGACTACTGCGTAGTCCATCGGGGATGAATCCCCTCGCCACAATTAAATCTCTTCCTCCAGTAACTAAGCGTCAACCTTGATCACCTCAAACTTCACCTGATCCGGATAAAACGCCACGTAGTCACGAATCGGCGCGACCGAGACTTTCGGATTTTCGTAAGTCCACACCGCATTCGCCCCCTCATGCCCCGGCACTTGCAGGCTGAAGTAATTGGCATCGCCCTTGTACGGGCAGTAACTGGTGTGGTCGGTGCGGGCGAAGTATTTCTCGTCGATGTCTTCTCGGGGCACGTAGTACACCGGCGGGTAGTTGGCCTCATGGAGCACCAGCACATGCGAGGACGCCGCGACCTGGATGCCGTGGAACTTCACCAGCAGGCAACCGGGGAGTTCTTCGAGGGTGATGACGGGATTGAGGCCGGTGGTGCTCATTGGGGTTACTCCTGAATACGGCGCAGAGAGACCGGTTCAGGTATAGCTCATAGGTTCAGACCAGGGTGATTTTGCAGCCGAACGGCCAAAGCCCCTCGCCCCAGCCCTCTCCCGGAGGTAGAAGGAGCCTGCCGAAGTGTCTTTCGTTCTACACCGACCTGAAAGTGCTTTATCGATTGTGGATTCAGCGAAGTGCAATCAGGTCGGTGCATGTTTTCAGCATCCCCCGATCGGTTCCCTCTCCCACTGGGAGAGGGTTAGGGTGAGGGCTACTCTTCTGGCATCAAACCACGATATCAGTCGCCACCGCCTGCCCTACCACACCCACGGCAAAGTCAACCTGCCCCTGCCCGGTCAGATCGACCAGCAGCCCGGTCTGACCGTTCTGCGCGTAGTAAGTCAGGATCGCATCGCCCGCATGGCCGGTGAAACTGCTGACGAAGTTCAGTGACGCCGCCCCCGTGGCAAACGCGGCGATGCCCGAGAGGTCGATCTTGTCCACGCCGCTCTTGAAATCCATGATCCAGTCCGGCTGGTTGTTGGTCGAGTCGCTGGCCGCACCGAACACGAAGGTGTCTGCGCCCTCGCCGCCCCACAGCACATCCGCGCCGCCACCGCCGTAGAGGATGTCGTTGCCGGCTCCGCCGAACAGATGGTTGACGGCCGAGTTGCCGATCAGCAGGTCATTGCCCGAACCGCCAACCGCATTCTCCACGGTCACGCCATAGGCAATCGATACGTTGCCGACCAGCCCGCCAACGTCAGAGAACGAACCCTCATTGAGGTTGATCTTCTGGTTCTGGGTGAAGCCGGAGAAGTTCAGCGTATCGTTACCGCCACCGTCCCACACTGAGAACACAACTTTCGACGTCGCCGATGTCGCGCTGTAGAAATCGCGGCCGGTGTTGGAGCCGAAACCGTAGGTGGTGTCATCGGCGCGGGTTGCATAGTTGGCGCCATAGAGTTTCTGCACCGCCACGATATCGTCGAGCAACGGTGCCGAGGCGTAGGCGCCGCTGCCGTCCTTGCTGAAGTTCTGGTCGGTGTTGGCTTCACTCCAGTAGCTCATCAGGCTGTAGCCACGGGTGTCTTCGGCGTACTTGGCGTCGTTGTAGGTCGGGTTGCCATTGCCGGCGTTGTAGGCGCCCGGGTGCGACAGGCCAAGGGTGTGGCCGATTTCGTGGGTCAGGGTCTGACGCCCGTAGTTGTTGGTGTCCGGGGTCTTGTTGACCTGATATTGATTGTTGATCAGGTACCACGACTGACCGTCATAGCTGCCGCCGCTCGGCAGGTAGGCGAACGCCGCGCCGCCGGTGCTGACGTCGTAGTTGCCGAAGGTCATGTGGCCGTCGCCGCCCTTGCCTTCAGTGAACGTGACCTTGGCCACGTCGGCCCAGGATTGCATGGCCAGCACGGCTTGAGCTTTCTGCTGCGCGCTGAACTGGCTGAAGTTGCCGAGGTTCGGGTTGTAGTTTGCCGGTTTCTCGGTGAGGAAGGTGTAGGTCAGGGAGATTTTGCCGTCGCCGTTCTTGTCGTGCCACGACAGGTTTTTGCGCAGGATTTCGTCGGCTGCCTGATCGGCGGTGAACGACGGTTTGCCGTTCACCAGGCCGACGCCACGGTCGTACAAGTGGCTGAAGGCGTTCACTTCGTCATAGGCGCTGCTGGATTTTGCTTTGGCTTGAGCCATGGTGGGACTTCCTTGTGTCAGAGTTGGCAGTACGCGTCGAGCACGGCAATCCACGGCGAGATTGTCCGGTCACTCGCGTTTCTGAGAAGCCCGGTGAACCTGACACGGGCGTCAATCGCCCTGCCAATCGATTTCTCGATAGCCGCTCGCGACGTCCCGGTAATACCGGTCATCCCCGGCAACGTTTTGATCTGTATATCCATACAGATAAAAGTTGCTCCGGGCGCCAACTGCGGCCATCCTGTGCACCTCCAGTGAAATGATCGACGACGGTGGTTATGCGGCTGTACCTCTGTGAAAAACCTTCCCAGGCCAAAGACATCGCGGCCGTGCTGGGCGCCAGGCGTCGGGGCGACGGCTGCTGGCTGGGAACGGACGTCACAGTGACCTGGTGCATTGGCCATCTGCTGGAAACCGCGCCGCCGGATGCCTACGACGCGCGCTACAAGCGCTGGGTGCTGGCGGATCTGCCGATCATTCCCGACAAATGGAAAATGACCGTCAAGCCGCGCACCGCCAGCCAGTACAAAGCGGTCAAGCGCCTGCTCGGCGAGGCCAGCGAACTGATCATCGCCACCGACGCCGACCGTGAGGGCGAAATGATCGCCCGGGAACTGGTCGAGCACTGCCGCTATCGCGGGCCGATCCGCCGCTTGTGGCTGTCGGCGCTGGATGAAGCATCGATCCGCAAGGCTCTGGCCGCGTTGAAGCCAGGGGCGGAAACCTTCAGCCTGTATCACTCGGCGCTGGGGCGCTCGCGGGCCGACTGGCTGATCGGCATGAACATGAGTCGCCTGTTTACGCTATTGGGCCGGCAGTCCGGCTATCAGGGCGTGCTGCCCGTCGGTCGGGTGCAGACGCCGACACTGCGGCTGGTGGTGGATCGCGACCGCAGCATCGCCGACTTCGTGCCGGTGCCGTATTGGGCGATCGATGTGCAACTGCTGCACGACGGCACGCCGTTCACCGCGCAATGGCGTGCGCCCTCGGACGTTTGCGACGATCAGGATCGCTGCCTGAATCAGGCGCTGGCCCAGCAGGCAGCCGCCGCTCTGAACAGCGCCGCCAGTGCGCGGGTGGTCAAACTGCGCACCGAACGCATGCGTGAAGTGGCACCGCTGCCATTCGATCTGGGCACCCTGCAGGAGGTCTGCTCGAAGAAACTCGGTCTCGGCGCCCAGGAAACCCTCGACATCGCCCAGGCGCTCTACGAAACCTACAAAGTCATCACCTACCCGCGTAGCGATTGCGGCTTTCTGCCGCTGAGCCAGCACAGTGAAGCGCCGGGGATACTGGCGGCACTGCGTCAGGCCGACCCGAGCCTTGACGTGTTGAACGGTCACCTCGACCCGCAGCGCCGCTCACGGGCGTGGAACGACGCCAAGGTCAGCGCCCACCACGGCATCATCCCCACCGCCGCGGCGAAAAATCTCGAACGCCTGAGCGGCAAACACCGGGCGGTCTATACCCTGATTCGTGCGCGTTATCTGGCGCAATTTCTGCCCAACCATGAATACGATCGCACCCAGGCCGACTTCGATTGCGCCGGGGAAGCGTTGCGTGCCGTCGGCAAGCAGATCATCGAACCGGGCTGGAAGCGCGCCTTGCCCGAAGCCCTCGCCCCGGCCAAGGGCCGTGAAGCGCCAGCCCCGCAAACCCTGCCGGCGTTGAGCCAAGGTATCGATTGCGCCGTGGCCGGCGTGAACCTCAAGGATCTGTGGACCCAGCCGCCGAAGCCCTACACCGAGGGCGACCTGATCAAGGCGATGAAGAACGTCGCCAAACTGGTGGAAGATCCATTGCTCAAACAGAAACTCAAGGACACCACCGGCATCGGCACCGAAGCGACGCGCGCCTCGATCATTCAGGGCCTGCTGGATCGTGGTTATCTGGTGAAGAACGGCAAGGCGCTGGCCGCGACGCCGGCGGCCTTCAGCCTGATCGACGCCGTGCCCCGGGCGATTGCCGATCCCGGCACCACCGCCATCTGGGAACAGGCGCTGGACATGGTGCAGAGCGGCGAGATGAGCCTGGAAGAGTTCGTCACCAAACAGGCGGCGTGGATGAGCAAGCAGGTCAGCCGCTGTTCTGCGCTGAGCCTGACCATCAGCGGCCCGCCACCGGCCGGCAAGGCTGCAGCGCCGTGGAAGAAGAAACGCAAATCGACCCGAAGCAAAACCGCCGGGGCAGCCAAACGCACAACGAAGTAATGATCTTTACTCTGGTGGGGATTCTGTGGTGAGGGGATTTATCCCCGATGGGCTGCGAAGCGGCCCCAGCTTTTACTTAAACTAAAGGACTGCTGCGCAGTCCATCGGGGATAAATCCCCTCGCCACAAGGTGTGAGTTCACATTATCGGGTTCATCACCGCAGGGAGTTAACCCAATGCCCAGCATCGAACTGCACCCCGCCCACCGCGACGAACTGCAAACCATCGAAAACCTCATGCAGTTCTACATGTACGACTTCAGCCAATGGCTACCACTGAAACTCGGCGAACATGGTTTCTTCAGCATTCAGCAGAAAGACGATTACTGGCGCAATCCCGCTACCCAACCGTTCCTGATCCGCGTCGACGGTGAACTGGCCGGCTTCGTGACCGTGGATAACGACACCCACATCGACGGCGCCGAACACAACATCGGCTACTTCTTCCTCACCCGGCGTTTTCGTGGCCAAGGCGTCGCGCAGTTTGTCGTCTCTGCCCTCTTGAGCCGTCTGCCCGGTCAATGGCAGATTTTCCACATCGACGCCAACCTGCCTGCGCAGCGCTTCTGGGCCAGGTTGATCCCCGAATTGACTGGCGGCGCAGTCACCCGCCAGCAGCGCACCGTGGACGGTTACCCCTGCACCTTCTACATCCTGCGCGCCCCTGCATCCGTTGCCTGAACGGAACTTTTCTCATTCCAAAACCGCTTTGTCCGACAATATGTAGTGAGCAAAAATAATCACTACAAAACCGTTGACGGCACCGTTTTGCTTTTGCATGATGAAGACGTTCCCCGATCGGGAACATCGGTAACACGCTTGAGCAAACTCGTCTGACCGCCGAGTTGTTTTTTCCGGATACACGCTGCCCACAAGGCAGATTGAAGAAGCTGACCTGGCCTGAACGTCCAGTACAAGGACGAGAAGCGCTGGCGAAAATTCTCAAGACGCTTGTGGTCGACCCTGAAAATGTCGTCAAGGAGCCTCCCGGTTTTCGCTGCTTCTCCTCGTTGTGACGCTATTGCGTAGCAGTTATTCAACACGACTACATGCAACAGACGCATGACCCCGTACTTCACACGGGCGACCGCTGACGTCCTGGTTTCGGTGCCAGGGATCAACTAACCGATGGGCTACCTGTATTAGCGAATCAACTTTGAAAGATCACCAGACTGGTCAAGGGGCAAACATCATGAATCTGAACAATCAACCTACTATCGAAGAACTGGCTCGTATGTTCGCTGCGCAAAAAGACAGCCACGACAGCCACATTCTCTGGATCAGCAAGTCGGGTCAGGTGCATATCGACTGCCTGTCGCCCCATGCTGGTGAAGAAGAATTCGACCGCAGCAACCAGAACCTGCTGGCCCGCCTGAAGATGTACCGCCGCGGCCACGGTTATGTCGGCAAGAAAGCTGCGGCCGATAAAGACTTCATCGGCAATGTGCTGCAGACGCTGAAACAGGCGTGGGATTCGATGCAGAACAAGAATGAAGTTCGGGTGATTGACCGGTTCTACTGAGTTAAAACTTCAATAAATAAAAAGGGCCTGCTTCCAACAGAAGCAGGCCCTTTTTATATCCGCAATTCACCACACAATCCTGTGGGAGCGGGCTTGCTCGCAAATGGGCCGGGTCAGTCACCATCACCTCAACTGAGACACCGCATTCGCGAGCAAGCCCGCTCCCACAGGGGGCTGTGTTGTTGGTCAGATTTTCGTTTGCAGCACCAGATTCACAAACGCCAGCGCCGCCGCACTGTGGTAATTATTCTGCCGCCGCAACAACGCCGCCCCACGCTGCGGCGCTTCGTTCTCGACGCTCAAGCGACGCAACGCCCGGTCTTCGCTGGCAATCGCTTCGGGCAACATCGTCGCCATCGGCGAATGCCGCACCACCTCCAGCAACGTACTTACCGAGTTCACCTCGATCCGCACCTTTGGCGTGATCCCGTGCTGACGGAAGTATTCATCGATCGATAAGCGCGTGATGAAGTCCGGCGCCAGCAAGGCGAAATCCAGCTGGGCAAGTTCGCTCGCCGTCAGCACCGCCTGACTCTCGTACAGCGGATGCTCGCGCCCGACCATGATCCCCAGGGTTTCGGTAAACGCCGGAATGCACTCGATGTCCGGGTGGCGCACCGGGGTAAAGGCAATCGCGATGTCCAGCGAGTCATCCGCCAGCCCCGCTTCGATGTCGTCCATCGACAGTTCGAAAATCTGCAGATGAATACCCGGATAGCGCGCCGTAAAGTCGCGCACCAATGGCCCGACCAGATAGGCCATGAACGTCGGGGTCATGGCCAGGCGCAGGCTGCCACGGGACAGATCCTTGACGTCATGCAACGCCCGCTTGCCCGCCTCCAGTTCAACCAGCACGCGCCGTGCGCATTCGATGTAAGCCTCACCGGCATCGGTGGGTTTGACCGTGCGTGAGGTGCGATCAAACAGATTCACCCCGAGGCTTTCTTCCAGTTGGCGGATCTGTTGCGACAGAGTCGGCTGCGACACATGCAACGCCTCCGCCGCCCGGGTGAAGCCGCCGTGATCGGCCACGGCCAGCAGATAACGCAAATGTCGCAACAACATGGGATCACCATCTATAGGTAGAGCTTATGCGAAGCATTGTATATCGGTCTTGGACGCTATGGATCAATCGGCAGAAGATGGCTCCCACACAGCAAGCCAACCTTGAAAGGAGTGACACCATGCAACAGTCCCACGCCTACAACGATGCCAGCCTGGCCCTGACCACCCGCATTCTCGACATCAAGGCCCGCAAGAATTTGTCATGGCAGGATCTGGCCGACGGCACTGGCCTGAGCCTGGCCTACGTCACCGCGGCCCTGCTCGGCCAGCACCCGTTGCCGCAAGACGCCGCGCAAGTGGTTGGTGACAAACTCGAGCTGGACGCCGACGCCGTTGCCGCCCTGCAGATCATCCCGCTGCGTGGAAGCCTCAGCGGTGTGCCGACCGACCCGACCATCTACCGCTTCCACGAGATGATCCAGATCTACGGCACCACCCTCAAAGCCCTGGTCCACGAGCAGTTCGGCGACGGCATCATCAGCGCCATCAACTTCAAGCTCGACATCAAGAAAGTCGAAGACCCGGAAGGCGGCTCACGCGCCGTGGTCACCCTCGACGGCAAGTTCCTGCCGCTGCGTCCGTTCTGATCCGCCGCGGCCCGCACCCCGCGTGCGGGCCCATCCAAACCTCAATTGCCAAGTCGTCACCACATCTGCCTGGAGGCTGCCCCATGCACAAAATTCTGTTGACCCTGACCCTGCTCGCCGGCCTTGCCGCCCAGGCCCAGGCGGATGAAGAGGCGATTGCCTACCGCTACGGCATGACTCTGGATATTGCTGAAATCGTGAACATCACCCCGGTCGCCGACGTCTGCGGCGTTGTGCCGGTCGAGATGACCTACCTCGACAGCCACGGCGCAAAACACATTCTTCAATACAGCGAATTCGGCACCGGCTGTTCGAACTGAGAGGACAACACCATGAAAAACCTGATCGAAGGCTTTCTGAAGTTCCAGAACGAGGCGTTTCCGCAACGCACCGAGCTGTTCAAGCACTTGGCGACCACTCAAACCCCGGGCACCTTGTTCATCACCTGTTCCGACAGCCGCGTGGTGCCGGAACTGCTGACCCAGCAAGAACCCGGCGAGCTGTTCGTGATCCGTAACGCAGGCAATATCGTGCCGTCCTACAGCCCGCATCCGGGCGGGGTGTCGGCGACGGTGGAATACGCGGTGGCGGTGCTTGGGGTGACGGACATCGTGATCTGCGGTCACTCCGATTGCGGCGCGATGACCGCGATTGCCCAATGCAAATGCATGGATCACCTGCCCGCCGTCAGCGGCTGGCTGCAACATGCCGAGTCGGCGAAAGTGGTGAACGAGGCGCGGCCGCATGCCAATGACGCGGCGAAATTGAGTGCGATGGTGCGGGAAAATGTGATCGCGCAACTGGCGAATATTCAGACCCACCCGAGCGTGCGCCTGGCGCAGGAGAAAGGCCTGCTGAACCTGCATGGCTGGGTGTATGACATCGAGACCGGCTCGATCGATGCGCTGGCGGCGGATCGCCGCACGTTTGTGCCGTTGGCTGAGCAGCCGACGACGTGCGCCGTTCAGGCAAACGCCAGCGCAGCCGCCTGATACAAGTCCGCTGAGGTGAAGAGGAACTTGTGGCGAGGGGATTTATCCCCGATGGACTGCGCAGCAGGCCCGATCTCTTGGGGCCGCTTCGCGCCCCATCGGGGATAAATCCCCTCGCCACAGGGCCGGTGTGCATCAATCGGGATAAGGCGTTTTCAGCGTTTTACGCTGAGGTCCATCTGAGTCATGCGACTACGGACCGTGAACACGCCATCCCCCGAAAGAATCGCACTGCGCGCAAACAGGCGCCCGCTCTCCCAGTTCGAAAGCCCCAGTTCCGGCTTGTTCAGCGCGTACTGGCCATCGACCCAACGGGTAATCCCGTTACCCACAAACGGTGCGTTCACCGCGTTGTAAAAACGCTCTTGCGCAGCAGCATCCTCGCTGATCAGCGACACCGTGAACTGCGGGCTGTAGCGGTTGAACAGTGTGATCGCCTGATCCAGATCGTCGACGATCATCAGGCTGACTTCCGGGGTTTCTTCCCATTCCCACTCGCGGCCCAGTTCGGATTCCGCCAGCGCTTCGGCCAGGGCTTCGGTCTGATAACCCTCGGCGCGATAGACCTCGACTGTCGCGTTCTGCCACTCAGCCGGCAGGTAACTTTCGCTGCCTGTGACGATGTGCAATTTGCAGCCCTGACCGCGTGCGGTACCGGCCTGCTTCAGCGCATCGAGAAACAGCGGCACCAGTTCGGCAGCACGCTCGCGGTGAATCAGGCAGACGTTCAGCGTGTTGCAGACTTTGCGATCCAGCGAATTACGCACCACGGCGGCGAAGCGCGTGGCGTCGGCGTGACGATCGGCAATCAGCCACGCGCCACCAGTGCCGTGCAGGCTGACCGCCGTGCCCGCCTGCTGGGCGATGCTGCCCAACTGGCTGACCGCACGCCCCGAACCCCGGGCCACCGCCAGCGACAAACGCCGGTCGGCGAACATCGCCCAACCGGCGGCGTGATTGACGCTTTCCACCAGCGACACCGCACCCGCCGGCAGACCGGCATCGGCCAGCGCCGGGTTCAGCGCGTGAGTGACGATTGCTTGCGCGGTGCCCAATGCATCGCTGCCGATACGCAGCACCGCAGTGTTGCCGGTGCGCAGTACACCGGCGGCATCGGCGAACACGTTCGGCCGTCCTTCAAACACGAACGCCACGATGCCCAGCGGCGATACCACTTGCTCGACCTTCCAGCCGTCGTGTTCGACGCAGCTGATGACCTTACCGCGCGTGGCCGGCGCATCCCGCCAGGCGCGCAAACCGGCGATCATGTCGCGGCGCATGCGCTCGTCGGCGAGCAGTCGGGTGGTCGAGCGACCACGGGCCTTGGCGCGTTCGATGTCGGCCAGGTTGGCGGCTTCGATCAAGGTCCAGCATTCCGGGGTTTCCAGGCGTTGCGCGAACAGGTCGAAGAAGTGACTGATGGCTTCGTCGGACACCGCCGAAAGCGCGCTGAACGCCGTTTGCGCACGCTCGATTGCCACTGCAGCCGCTTGTTGATCGACCACCGGAATCAGCAACAGCTCGCCACTCACCTGCTCGACCAGCAGATGGTCACCGGGCTGAAACCGCGCTGCCAGTTCGGGGCTGACCACGGTCACACGGTTGCCAGCGAAAGGGATCGGCGTGCCAGCGACTAGACGTTCGAGCGCAAGAGACATGAAGCGGATTCACCATGTGAGGGGCGGCCGGAAAATGTATAGGAACTGCGCTCTCCGAGGCAACACAAAACCCTTGTGGGAGCGAGCCTGCTCGCGATAGCGGAGTGTCAGACGCAGTCATATTGAATGACACACCGCTATCGCGAGCAGGCTCACTCCTACAGTTACTGCGGTGCTTTTTAGAACACCGACCAGCCAATCCGCGAACTGAGCATCTCCAGCGCCGCCATCCCCGCCAGCGAGTTACCGGCAGCATTGAGTTCCGGCGACCACACGCACACGCTGAACTGCCCCGGCACCACCGCGACAATGCCGCCGCCAACCCCGCTCTTGCCCGGCAAGCCGACGCGATAAGCGAAGTTGCCGGCCTCGTCGTACAGGCCGCTGGTGGCCATGATCGAGTTGACCTGCTGAGTCTGGCGCCGAGTGAGGATCTGTTCGCCGCTGTGTTTGCAGAAACCGTCGTTGGCGAGGAAGCAGAATGCGCGGGCCAGATCGATGCAGTTCATGCGCAGCGCGCAGTGGCTGAAGTAGCTGCGCAGCACCGCTTCGACGTCGTTGTGGAAGTTGCCGAACGATTGCATCAGGTACGCCATGGCCGCATTGCGGGCGCGATGCTGGTACTCGGATTCGGCGACCTTGCCATCGACGATCACCTGCGGATTGCCCGACAGCCGCCGCACGAAGTCACGCATCGACAGGGCTGGCGCGGCGAAACGCGACTGGTTGATGTCGCAGATCACCAGCGCCCCGGCGTTGATGAACGGATTGCGCGGACGCCCGCGTTCGAACTCCAGTTGCACCAGCGAGTTGAACGGCTGGCCGGACGGCTCGTGCCCCAGGCGCTCCCAGATCGCCTCGCCGGAATGCTCGATTGCCTGCACCAGGCTGAACACCTTGGAAATACTCTGCACCGAGAACGGCGTCTCGGCGTCGCCGGCGCAATACATTTCGCCGTCGTTGCCATACACGGCGATGCCCAGCTGATTGGCCGGCACGGTGCCGAGGGCGGGAATGTAGTCAGCCACTTTGCCCTGCCCGATCAGGGGCCGGACAGCGTCAAGAATCTCGTTCAACAGCGCTTGCATGCCGGGTTCCGAAGTCTCGCCCCATGGGATTGCGGGGACACTGGGGCTAGACGCTGCGCAACTGCCACGAATCACACTGGCTATCACAGGGGACTGTGGTAGATGAAAGATTCAGGGCTGGCCGCGATCAAGGGTGGGAGTGGGCTTGCTCACGAAGGGGTCGGCACAGTCAGCATTGATGTTGGCTGACCTGACGCTTTCGCGAGCAAGCCCGCTCCCACTGGGGGCTGTTGGTGGATGAAGGATTGGGGGCTGGCCGCTCCCACAGGGGGCTGTGGTGGATGAAGGATGGGGGCCCGGCCGCGATCAGGGGTGGGAGTGGGCTTGCTCACGAAGGGGTCGGTACAGTCAGCATTAATGGCGGCTGACCTGACGCTTTCGCGAGCAGGCTCGCTCCCACTGGGGGGATTGCTGCAAATCCGGGATTCAGTGTGCGCCGTCGAGACCGGCGAGCAGCGCACTGTCGCGGCTATAGATATCCGGCGCATAACGCACCTGCCCATCCTTGCCGACCTGTGCCGTCCAGTAGGTCATGAGGATCGGCACCGGTGCCGACAGGCGGAATTCGTGGGTGCTGCCGGTGGCGAGCAAGGTGTCGGTGCGCGTACGTTCCGCCGGGGTCAGCAACAGGTCGCGCAGTTGCATCGGGTGCTCGACCCGCACACAGCCGGAGCTGAACGCGCGCGGGCCTTTGTCGAACAGGGCCTTGCTCGGCGTGTCGTGCAGGTACACCGCGAACGGGTTGGGGAAGCGGATCACCAGTTGCCCCAGCGGATTACGCGGCCCGGCCTCCTGGCGCAGCATGATGTTGCCGGGGTTGTCCCAGTCGATATCCGCTGCGGCCAACGGCTGGCCATGGGCGTCGAGCACCTGCAGATTCTGCCGGCTGAGGAAGGTCTGATCCTTGCGGATCGCCGGCAGCTTGTCTTCTTTCCAGATGGTCGGCGGCACGGTCCAGGTCGGGTTCAGCGTCAGGCGCGTGACCCGGGATTTGAGCAACGGGGTCTGCCGTTCGGCGCGACCGACCTGGGTACGGGTCTGCCAGACCGGCACGCCGGCCTGATACAGGGTCAGCTCGGCGGCAGCGACGTTGACCAGCAAACCGTCGGGTTCCATGTCCTGCGCCAGCCAGCGGAAACGTTCAAGGTTGACGCGCAATTGTTCGCGGCGCGTCAGCGGGCTGATGTTGAGCTCGGCAATCGTCCCCGGCCCGACTACCCCGTCGGCCTGCAACGAATGGTTGGCCTGAAAGCTCTTCACCGCTTCCACCAGCACGCCCTCATAGGCATTGCCGGGCGTACCGATGGCGTGAGTCAGGTAGCCTTCGTTGAACAGGCGCTGGGCCAGTTCCGGCACGCGTTTGTCTTCCATCGCCGGGCGTAGCAACGGGCCGTTGCCCACCGACTGCCAGTGCGGCAAGGCCTGCAGCCGCTGGCTGGCGTAGAGGTGGCGCAGGCTCTGGTATTGCGCCAGACGCGGACGCGCCAGATCGAACGCGGTCTTGATGTCGTGCAGACCGGGCACGGCGATCGCCAGCAATTCCGCCTGACGATCACGCGGGGTGTCATCGGAATGCCACAGCGGCTCGAAATGCGATTGCAGCAGACGACCGTAATGCAGGTCCTGCAGGGCTTGCAGATAAGAGCGGCTGATGTCGATATCGGCGCACAACTCGCCGTCCTGCGGCGGATTAGTGGCGACCGGATAACGTTTGGGATTGAGGCCATCATCGGCCAACAGCTGCAACTGCGCGCGCAAGGCCGGCAAACGCCCGGACTCGCTGGCCCACACCGGCAGCCAGTCCTGCTGCTGATAAAACGCCTGCAATTGCGTCAGCGCCGCGCCGCTCAGGTGCGCGGCAATCGCCGGGCACGCCTGGGGTAAACCGATCAGCACCGCTTGCAGCGGACTTTGCGGCTCGAGCGGCATTTCCGCCGGCGGCGTCGGCAGGGTCTGCAACGGTGGCAGCGGCTCATCGGCGCAAGCGACAAACGGCGCAGCGAGCAAACAAATGCTCAAGTAGCATGCGTACTTTTTGAACAACTGCTTTACTCCAATCCGTGGCCGTCTGAATGACGGTCAACCTTACATCAGGTGCGCTGAACAGTCAGGCTCGAAACAGGGGTCTGTCGGGTATGACTGGGAGTCAGGAGCCAAAGTGCCAAATAAGTAGCAAGTGAGGACACTTTATAAATGTTGACGTATTTGCGCCGACTTCTGCTGACCACCGCGACCCTCGTCGTCGTGAGCAGCCCAGCTTTCGCCGCCGGCAAACCATCGCCGGTTCTCTTCACCAGCCTCGCCCACGCCGCGCCGGAACTCAATCCCCAAGCGCTGAAAGGTGCCTTGAGCGCCATGCAATGCGCAGTGAACAATGGCGCGAGACCCTCACGCCACCTGGCGATCATCGACTATTCGCAGCCCTCCACCGCCCGCCGGCTGTGGATCTTCGATCTGAACAGAAAGAAACTGGTGCTGCGCGATCTGGTCGCCCATGGTTCGAATTCCGGGGAAAACTTCGCCACCCAGTTCTCCAATCGCGAAGGCAGTTACCAGTCCAGCCTCGGGCTGTTCCGCACCCAGGAAAGTTACGAGGGGACCCACGGTTATTCGCTGCGCATGGACGGTCTGGAACCGGGCTTCAATGACCTGGCCCGCGACCGGGCCATCGTGATCCACGCCGCCGACTACGTGAATCCGTTGTGGAGCAAGCGTCAGGGCCGTATCGGTCGCAGCCAGGGTTGCCCGGCGGTGCGCCCGCAAGTGGCGAAGCAGGTGATCGATAAACTCAAGGACGGCCAGTTCATGTTCTCCTGGTACCCGGACCAGCGCTGGCTGAAGTCCTCGCCGTACCTCAACTGCCAGCCGCAGCAAGTGGCGAGCATCTTGAGTACCCACGCCAGCTGACGATCAGGGCCACGACCATCAGCGCCGCCGCAACCCCGAACGTGCTGTGCAAGCCACTGCCGATGACCTCGGCCGGGGCTTGCGTTGGGTCACCCGTAGCGAAGGCGAACACCGCGCCCATGACCGCCGCGCCGGTGATCAGCCCGAGATTGCGTGACAGCCCGAGCAGGGCCGACACCACACCGCGCTGATCCTGACTGACCGTCGCCATCAACCCGGTATTGTTCGCCGCCTGGAACAACGCGTAACTGCTGGCAACCACAGCCATCGGCAGCAGATACGCCGGCAGACCGAGACTCATCGGCAACAACGCCAACAAACTGCAACCACCGGCCAACCCGAACAACGCCCCCGGCACCACCCGCCGCGCACCGAAGCGATCCACCAAACGCCCCGCCGGCACCCCGCCGCACGCCGCCAGCAGCGGCCCGACCGACAATGCCAGGCCGACCACGGTGCTGCCCAGTCCCAGGCCCCGGCTCAGGTAAAACGGCCCGACCACCAGCGTGGTCATCATCACCGTCGTCACCAGCAACGTCAGCGCCAGGCTGCTGCTCAGACGCGCATCGGCGAACAATGACAAACGAATCAGTGGCGCCCTGGCTTTCATCTCGACCGCAACAAACACCCCTGCTCCGCACAGGCTGACCAGCAGCAACATCAATGTATGGCCGTCGAGCGTCATCGCCAGCGCGTAGGCGGCCAGCGTCAATACCAGCACCACGGTGCCGAGGTAATCAAACGCGACTGCCGATTTGGCCGGGCGATCCGCCGACAGATATCGATAAACCAGCCACGCGTTGAGCAGGCCCAACGGCACGTTGAGGACAAAGATCGACGGCCAGCCGACATGCGCGATCAGCAGACCGCCCAGCGATGGCCCGAGGCTGGTGCCGGTGGCCGACATGGTTGCCAGCAAGCCCATCGCACTGCCCGCCCGCGCCTTGGGCACCGCATCCGCCACCAGCGCCACCGTCAAGGCGAACATGATCGCCGCGCCAAGGCCCTGCACGGCCCGCGCGCCGATCAACCAGCCCAGCCCCGGCGCCAGCGCACAGCACAGCGAAGCACTGGTAAAAATGCCGATGCCGATCAGCAGCAGGCGTCGCCGCCCGAACACATCGCCCAGACGCCCGACACTGACAATCAACGTGGTGACCGCCAGCAGGTAGGCCAGCACGATCCACTGCACCTGTTGAAACGTCGCATCGAACGCTGCAGCCAAGGTCGGTAATCCGGCATTGGCGATGCTGGTGTCCAGCGACGGCATCAACATCGACAGCGCCAGACTGGTCAGCGCCCAGCGGGCTTGAGGGGGCAAGGGGGATCCGGGCATCGGGCGCTCCTGGTGCAATGGTCAGACGGCATAGCCTGCGTCTCGACAAGGCAAGGCGCAAGACGCATGCTTTGCACTTGATACCTGCACGGAACGCCATGTCATGAGCACACCGGATCTGAACCTGTTGATCACCCTCGACGTGTTGTTGCGCGAAGGCAGCGTCGCCCGCGCCGCGCACATTCTGCGGTTGAGCCCGTCGGCCATGAGTCGTGCCCTGGCCCGGCTGCGCGAAACCACTGGCGATCCGTTGCTGGTGCGCGCCGGCCGAGGTCTGGTGCCGACCCCGCGTGCGCTGGAATTGCGTGAGCGGGTCAGCGCTCTGGTGCAGGAAGCCGAGGCGGTGTTGCGTCCCGCCGAAGTGCTCGATCCCGGCCAATTGCAGCGCACCTTCACCCTGCGCAACACCGACGGTTTTGTCGAAACCTTCGCCGCCGCGCTGCTCGCGCGCATCGCTGAAGAAGCCCCCGGCGTGCGCCTGCGCTTTGTGCAGAAAGCCGACAAGGACAGCACGCCGCTGCGCGAAGGCCGGGTCGATCTGGAGACCGGCGTGGTCGACGACAGCACCGACCCGACGCTGCACAGCCGCATTCTGTTTGAGGATCACTGGATCGGTGTGGTTCGTGAGGGCCATCCGTTGAGCTCGGGCAAGATCAGCAGCAAACGTTTTGCCGGCGGCCAGCACATTCTGATCTCACGGCGCGGGCGCAGCAGCGGCCCGGTCGACGAAGCGTTGCTCGCCGCAGGTCTGACGCGGGATATCGTTACTTCATTCGGCGGCTTTTCGGCGGCGCTGACGCTGGTCCGCGAATCGGACCTGATCGCCACGGTTCCGGAGCGTCACACCAGCAAGCTGCGCATGGGCCTGCACAGCTTCGCCCTGCCCTTCAGGATGCCGCCGATCAGCGTGTCGATGCTCTGGCACCCGCGCATGGACGCCGACCCGGCGCACCGCTGGCTGCGCAACTGTGTACGGGAAGTCTGCGTCTAACGCGCATCGCCGCCGGCCGGTTTATAGAACAGGAATTTGCCGACCGCGGCGGTTTTTTTGTACTCCCTGGCCCAGCTCGGATGCACCTGGCGATCATGGAAGTACAGTGCGCCATGGGTGCGATCCGGCAACTGGCGGTTGAGTGCCTTGCCGGCGATGTCCTTGGCCAGGGTGTATTCGGCGTCTTCCTTGACCTGATCGGTCTTGCCATCGCACCACCAGGAGAACTGGCAGCTCTTGGTTTCCGAACCTTGCTTGACCACTGCACATACGGTGTCGGGGAAGCCGTCATGGCCGAGGCGGTTCATCACCACGTTGGCCACCGCCTCCATTTCCAGCGTGTCGCGGCCCTTGGCTTCCCAGTAGATACTGCGCGCCAGGCAGGTGATCGGA
Source organism: Pseudomonas sp. S3(2024) (assembly GCF_036861315.1). Lineage (NCBI taxonomy): Bacteria > Pseudomonadati > Pseudomonadota > Gammaproteobacteria > Pseudomonadales > Pseudomonadaceae > Pseudomonas > Pseudomonas sp. S3(2024). The sequence goes on from NZ_JAZAQQ010000005.1 coordinate 147,141, forward strand.
TCGTCCAGCGGCGCGGTGCCGGCGGGGTCAACCGCCTGCACTTCAGTGGGGGTGATCGCTTCGGATTTGGGTGCTGGTGCCGCGCTGACTTTGTCGGCGGCCTTCTCTTCCAGCACCTGGGCTTTCTCTTCGGCCTTGGCCTTGATCGGCGCCTGTTCAGTGGCGCTTACAACACCGACCATCAGGGTTAATGCGAAACAGCCAGCCAACCATTTCAATCCCATGTCAGTTCTTCCGGCAACGCCCGTTCCGGGCAAGGTGTTTCGTGGGGGAGACGCCCGGTTCCCGGGGTTTTCGGAGAGTGTAGACGGCAAATACCGACGTAACGTTCCGCAGAAAAAACCGCTCGATGAAGAAAAAGACATTGCACTGACCGGGGGCCTTTCGCGCATCATGAGCGCACTCAGCTCAAGGGAGATTTCCATGCGCTTCATGCCATCCGTCTTGCGTTTTGCCGCGCTGTCCGTGGGCCTGGCCGTGGCCGCCTCGGCCATGGCTGCCGACGAGTCGCAACTGATCGAGTCGATCAATGCCTACCGCAGCCAACCGCAGCGTTGCGGCAGCCAGGCGTCCAGTGAACTGCCACCGCTGTCGGCCGATCCACGGCTGAGACTGCCGGCCGCCGGTGCGGTCGATCTGCAACAGGCCATGGCCAGCGCCAGTTACCCGATGGTCAACGTGCAGGCGATCACCCTCAACGGCCCACGGGATGCAGCGTCGGCGATGAAGGCGATTCAGGAGAGCTTCTGTCAGGTGGTGCTGGATCCGCAGTTCGTCGATGTCGGTGTCAGCCGCGCCGATCGCGACTGGCGGATCGTGCTGGCGCGACCTCTACTGTCGGCGAAGCTCGGCGATGCGCAAAGCGAAGGCCAGAAGTTGCTCGAACAACTCAACGCCGCCCGCGCCCAGCCGCGCCAATGCGGCGGCCAGGCCTTTGCCGCGGCCGGACCTCTGACCTGGAACGCCACATTGGGCAGCATTTCCCAGGATCACAGCCGCGACATGGCTAACAACAACTACTTAGACCACAAGGACCGCGACGGCCGCACACCCGGTGACCGCGCCGAACTGGCCGGCTACAGCGGGCAACTGGTCGGCGAAAACATCGCCGCCGGGCAAGACACCGTGCGCAAGGTCGTCGACGGCTGGCTCGCCAGCCCCGGCCACTGCGCCAACCTGATGAACCCGCAATACAAAGAACTCGGCGCCGCCTACGCGACCGATCCAAAGAGCAGCGCCGGGATCTACTGGACGGCGATGTTTGGGGCGCAGTAACTCCCCTTCAGAAAACACCGAAGATCCGATGTGGGGATTGGTGGTGGATGAAGAGTTCAGGGCTGGCCGCTATCAAGGGTGGGAGTGGGCTTGCTCACGAAGGGGCCGGCACATTCAGCATCGATGGCGACTGAACTGACGCCTTCGCGAGCAAGCCCGCTCCCACAGGGGATTGTCGCTGAATGAAGATTTCGGGGCTGGCGGCGATCGAGGGTGGGAGTGGGCTTGCTCACGAAGGGGCCGGCACATTCAACATCGGTGTCGATTGAGCGGACGCCTTCGCGAGCAAGCCCGCTCCCACTGGGGATTGGTGGTGGATGAAGAATTCAGGGCTGGCCGCTATCAAGGGTGGGAGTGGGCTTGCTCACGAAGGGGTCGGTATATTCAGCATCGATGTCGACTGACCTGCCGCCTTCGCGAGCAAGTCCGCTCCCACTGGGGATTGTCGCTGAATGAAGATTTCGGGGCTGGCCGCGATCAAGGGTGGGAGTGGGCTTGCTCACGAAGGGGCCGGCACATTCAATATCGATGTCGACTGAGCGGACGCCTTCGCGAGCAAGCCCGCTCCCACAGGAATCGCATTTATTCTGATGTGAGGCGGTGAATGCGCATCCTGAGTTCAAACCCAGATCGCGTCCCATAGCGGGTAGTCACCGAGTTTTTCCACCAGTCCGGCCCGCAGTGGATTAGCCACTACATAGCGGGCCAGTTTCACCAGATCCTCCTCTCGACGTAACGCATGATCATGAAAACCTTGCTGCCAAAGGCCTCCGGATCTACCGCTCGCTGTGTTGACTGAACGAGTACTCAGGGATTTGACCTGGCACATCAATTGGCCAAGTGTTCCTTTTTGCAATTGGATCAGCCAATGAAAATGATCGGGCATAACCACCCATGCCAATGTGTCGGCAAATCCCTCTTCCTGCGCCTGCCTGAACTGATGCACAACCAATCGACCGAGTCTGTAATCCTTGAACACTGGTTCTCGCCCCAAGGTATTGGCGGTTAGTAGGTAGATCTGATTTTCTTCGCAATGACGGCCGGTTCGCAGGCGATGTGATGAATAACGTTTGGGCATTCCTTTGCCTTGTTCATGGTTGAATTCAAAAAAAAGGCTAGATCAGCCATCACAGTGCGCCGAACATGTTTGTTGGCAGGATGTGTCTGTGCACCAGAAAAAGGGTGGGAGTGGGCTTGCTCACGAAGAGGCCGGCACATTCAGCATCAGTGTCAGCTGACCTGACGCTTTCGCGAGCAAGCCCGCTCCCACAGGGGATTGCTGCTGGATGAAGAATTTGCGGCTGGCCGAAATCCAAGGTGGGATTGGTGGTGGATGAAGAATTCGGGGCTGGCCGCAATCCAGGGTGGGAGTGGGCTTGCTCACGAAGAGGCCGGCACATTCAGCATCAATATCGACTGAACTGACGCCTTCGCGAGCAAGCTCGCTCCCACAGGGGATTGCTGCTGGATGAAGAATTTGCGGCTGGCCGAAATCCAAGGTGGGATTGGTGGTGGATGAGGGATTGTGGGTTAGCCGAAATCCAGGGTGGGAGTGGGCTTGCTCACGAAGGGGCCGGCACATTCAGCATCGATGTCGACCGAGCGGACGCCTTCGCGAGCAAGCCCGCTCCCACAGGGGACATCAGTGATGTTCAGAATTGCGGGCACAAAAAAACCGGAGTCATGGCTCCGGTTTTTTTATTGTCAGTGGGTCCTCATCCCCGCTGCATACATCGCCAGTTTCAGCACACTCGCCACCACGGCGAGTGACACGACACTGCCGAACCAGATCAGCAACAACCAGCCCAGACGCTGGTACCAGCGGGAGGATCTGACCTCACGCGAATCAATGGTAGCCATCGCCAATCCTCACTTTGCCGCGGAATACGTAGTAGCTCCAGAAGGTGTACATCAGGATCACCGGCAGGATGAACAGTGCGCCGATCAAGGCGAACAACTGGCTCGAAGGCGGAGACGCCGCCGCCCACAGGCTCACCGATGGCGGGATGATGTTTGGCCAGATGCTCAACGCCAGGCCGATGTAACCGAGCAGCATCAACACCAGAGTGAACACGAACGGCCAGTGGGTGTGACGCTGACGCAAGGTGCGCAGCAGCCCGAACAACGCCAGCAGCGCCAGCACCACCAACCCGGCGAACACCATCAGGTGTCCGCTGGTCGACCAGCGAGTGGCCAGCTCCGGGTGCAACTTCAGTGTCCACGCACCAATCACCACCACCATCGCCGTCAGCAACCACGCCAGCGGCCGAGTGAACAGACGCATCCGCGACTCGAGCATGCCTTCGGTCTTGACCAGCAGCCAGGTGCTGCCCAGCAGCGCATACGCCACCACCAGACCGACGCCACACACCAGCGGGAACGGCGCCAGCCAGTCCAGGCCGCCACCGGCAAACTGCCGATTCACCACGGGAATGCCCGATACGTACGCGCCGATCGCCACACCCTGGGAGAACGTCGCCAGCAGCGAACCGCCGATGAACGCCTTGTCCCACCAGTGACGCTTTTGCGCTGACGACTTGAAGCGAAACTCGAACGCCACGCCACGGAAAATCAGCCCGCAGAGCATCAGGATCAGCGGCAGGTACAGCGCCTCCAGAATCACCCCGTAGGCCAGTGGAAACGCGCCATACAACGCCGCACCACCGAGCACCAGCCAGGTTTCGTTGCCGTCCCACACCGGGGCAACGGTGTTCATCATCACGTCGCGCTCCTGCTCATCCGGGATCAGCGGAAACAGGATGCCCAGGCCCAGATCGAAGCCGTCCATGATCACGTACATCATCACCCCGAAGGCGATGATCACACCCCAGATCAACGAGAGATCGATACCTTGAATACCCATGACTCAGTGCTCCTTCATCGGGGCGGTAGCCGCCGAAATAGGTCGGCGCGGGGTTTGCAACTGATCGCCCTCCGGCGGATGTTCGTGATGGGGCTGCGGGCCCTTGCGCACCAGTTTCATCATGTAGCCGATGCCCACGGTGAACACCGAGCAGTAGATCACCACGAACAGCAACAGCGAGGTGCTCATCTGCGCCACCGAGTGGTGCGACGCGGCGTCATGGGTGCGCATCAAACCGTAAACGACCCACGGCTGACGCCCGACTTCGGTGGTGATCCAGCCGGCCAGCAACGCGATCAACCCGCTCGGCCCCATCAGCAACACCAGACGCTGGAAGCCGCGATGCTGATAGAGCTTGCCGCCACGACGCAGCGCCAGACCGAGCACACCGACGAGGATCATCAACATGCCCAGCCCGGCCATCACGCGGAAGCTCCAGAAGATGATGGTCGAGTTCGGCCGATCCTCTTTCGGGAAGCTCTTGAGCGCCGGGATCTGCTTGTCGAGGCTGTGGGTCAGGATCAGGCTGCCGAGGTACGGGATTTCCAGCGCGTACTTGGTCTTCTCCGCCTGCATGTCGGGGATGCCGAACAGCACCAGCGGCGTCGGGCCGTTGTCGGCGTTTTCCCAGTGGCCTTCGATGGCGGCGATTTTTGCCGGTTGATGTTCCAGGGTGTTCAAGCCGTGGGCGTCACCGACCACCGCCTGAATCGGTGCCACGATCAGCGCCATCCACAACGCCATGGAAAACATCCTGCGCACCGGCGCGGTATTGTTGCCGCGCAGCAAATGCCAGGCCGCCGACGAGCCCACGAAGAAGGCCGTGGCGACGAACGCGGCGATCGCCATGTGCGCCAGACGGAACGGAAACGACGGGTTGAACACAATCGCCAGCCAGTCCAGCGGCATCACCCGCCCGTCGACGATTTCGAAGCCCTGCGGCGTCTGCATCCAGCTGTTGGAGGCGAGAATCCAGAACGTTGAAATCAGCGTGCCGATGGCAACCATCACCGTGGCAAAGAAGTGCAAGCCACGGCCGACGCGGTTCCAGCCGAACAGCATGACCCCGAGGAAACCGGCCTCAAGGAAGAACGCCGTCAGCACCTCATAGGTCAGCAACGGCCCGGTGATGCTCCCGGCGAAGTCGGAAAAGCCGCTCCAGTTGGTGCCGAACTGGTACGCCATGACCAGCCCCGAGACCACGCCCATGCCGAAGTTGACGGCAAAGATCTTCGACCAGAAGTGGTAGAGATCGCGGTAGGTGTCGTCACGGCTTTTCAGCCACAGGCCTTCGAGTACCGCGAGGAAACTCGCCAGGCCGATGGTGATCGCCGGGAAGATAATGTGAAACGAAACCGTGAACGCGAATTGAATTCGCGCCAGGTCCAGTGCCTCCATGTTGAGCATGATGATGTCCTCATCCAGGCTGAAAAGCGGCAGCACGTCGCCGGGCCACCGCCAGGCGCGAACGCCTGCAGCCAGTCAAATTGCTATGAATTTTTATAGGTAGCGGGTCAGGCCAGCGACGACGGGATCAGGTTGCTGACCTTGGCCGCTTCGAGGCGAATCGCGACGAATTTCGAGGTCGGCGTGTAGGTCCGGTCGCCGTAGCTTTCCAGCGGCACCAGCGGATTGGTTTCCGGGTAGTACGCCGCGGCCTGACCGGGTGGAATGTCGTAGGCGATCAGGGTGAAACCGCTGACCCGACGCTCGCGCTCGTCATCCCACAGCGCCACCAGATCGACCTTCTGCCCCGGTTCGAAACCGAGGCGCTGGATATCCTGTTCGTTGGCGAAGATCACGTCGCGCATGCCGTAGACCCCGCGATAACGGTCGTCGAGGCCGTACAGCGTGGTGTTGTACTGATCGTGGGAGCGCATGGTCTGCAGGATCAGATCCGGCTTGACCGGCAGGTTGCGCACGCCTTCGCTGATCAGGTGTTCCGGCAGCACGCACGGGGTGAACTGGGCTTTGCCGGACTCGGTGTTCCAGACCCGATCCGAGGCGTCGTTGCCGAGGTGGAAGCCGCCCGGGGTCAGCAGTTTTTCGTTGAAGTTCTCGAAGCCCGGAATCACATCGCCGATCAGGTTGCGAATGCGCCCGTAGTCGCCCACGACCCACTCCCAGTCGATCGGGTGTTTGCCCAACGTGGCGGCGGCGATTCCGGCAATGATCGCCGGCTCGGATTTCAAGTGCGCCGACTTCGGTTTCAACTGACCGAACGACAAATGCACCATGCTGAAGGTGTCCTCCACGGTCACGCCTTGCGGGCCTTCGGCCTGGATGTCGATGTCGGTGCGGCCGAGGCACGGCAGGATCAACGCGTCGCGCCCGGTGACCAGATGGCTGCGGTTGAGCTTGGTTGAAATGTGCACGGTCAGGTCGAGTTTGCGCATCGCTTCGTGGGTGCGCGGGGTGTCCGGCGTGGCCTGGGCGAAGTTGCCGCCCAGACCGATAAACACCTTGGCCTCACCCCGCTCCATCGCGCCAATCGCCATGACGGTGTTGTGGCCGTGCATGCGCGGCACTTTGAAGTTGAAGCGCTTTTCCAGGGCGTCCATCAGCTCCTTCGGCGCCAGTTCATTGATGCCCATGGTGCGGTCGCCCTGCACGTTGCTGTGACCGCGCACCGGCGACAGGCCGGCGCCCGGACGGCCAACGTTGCCGCGCAACAGTTGCAGATTGATGACTTCCTGCAGGGTCGGCACCGAGTGCACGTGTTGGGTCAGGCCCATGGCCCAGCACATGATCACGCTTTTGGCGCGGCCATACATGCGCGCGGCCAGTTCGATATCGTGAAGCGGCACGCCGGACTGCTCGAGAATGTGCTCCCAGCTCGTGGCATCAACCTCCGCCAGATAGCTGTCCAGACCCGAAGTGTGCTCGGCGATAAACGCATGGTCGAACACCGGTTCGCCACCGCTGGCCTGGGCTTCACGCTCCCACTGCAGAAGGAATTTGACCATGCCGCGAATCATCGCCATGTCGCCACCCAGCGCCGGGCGGAAGTACGCGGTGTTGGTCGCTTCCCAACCGTTGCTGAGCATCTCGAGCGGGTTCTGCGGGTTCTGGAAACGTTCCAGGCCACGTTCTTTCAGCGGGTTGATGCACACCACCTGCGCGCCGCGTTTCACCGCTTCACGCAGCGGTTCGAGCATGCGTGGGTGGTTGGTGCCGGGGTTCTGGCCGATGACGAAAATCGCGTCGGCATGATGCAGATCCTCGTAGACCACGGTGCCCTTGCCCACGCCCAGCGTCTCGCCCATGCTCACCGCACTGGCTTCGTGGCACATGTTCGAGCAGTCGGGGAAATTGTTGGTGCCGAAGGCGCGGACGAACAACTGATAGAGAAACGCCGCTTCGTTGCTGGCCCGGCCCGAGGTGTAGAACTCGGCCTCGTGCGGCGATTTCAAGCCCTTGAGGTGTTCGGCGATCAGCGCGAACGCGTCTTCCCAGGTGGTTTCCACATAGCGGTCGACCCGCGCGTCGTAACGCATCGGGTGGGTCAGACGGCCCTGATATTCCAGCCAGTAGTCGCTTTGCTCGGCCAGGCTCGATACCGTGTACTTATTGAAGAACGCCGGGTCGACCAAACGCCCGGTGGCCTCCCAGTTCACCGCTTTGGCGCCGTTCTCGCAGAACTTGAGCATGCTCGCACCGGGTGCTTCACCCCAGGCACAGCCCGGGCAGTCGAAGCCGCCGTTCTGATTGGTCTTGAGCATGGCGCGGATGTTTTTCAGGGCGTTTTCACTGCCCAGCCAGCTTTTGGTCAGGCTGATCACAGCCCCCCAACCGGCAGCGGCACCCTTGTAAGGTTTGTAACGGTCGACTTGTGACATGGGACATCTCCATGACGATGCACACAGGCATGAACCTGATCTTGGTTAAACAGCGACGGCCGACTTTGCGCAGCAATAAAGTGGTCGTTTCAGTTGCCGGAGCAAGGATATGAACCGTTACAAAACATTGTCTAATCGCTATTTATGACCACATTATCGAAACCCTCTATCACGGCGAAAAACCCTTTATTTACGGGGTTTTGCGAAACTAAAGCGGTAACTTTCCAGAGAAAATAATTGATCATCGACGCGCTCAATCAAGCAGTCATAAACAGTGATTGGACGAGATCTGAAGTTGCCCATAATCTGCGCTAACCGGTTCCGTCCATGCGGACTTCCCACTTCTGCGAGGCTGTCATGTCAGAGCGTGTCTTGATCGATGGTTACAACCGCCGCGTCGACTATCTGCGCATGTCGGTCACCGACCGCTGCGACTTCCGCTGCGTGTATTGCATGGCCGAGGACATGCAGTTTCTGCCGCGTCAGCAGGTGCTGACGCTGGAGGAGATTTATCAACTGGCGCAGAGCTTCGTGACGCTGGGCACGCGCAAGATTCGCCTGACCGGCGGCGAGCCGCTGATTCGTCCGGGCGTGGTCAAGCTGTGCGAGCAGATCGCCGCCCTGCCCGGCCTGCGTGAACTGTGCATGACCACCAATGGCTCGCAACTGGGCAAACTCGCCGCGCCGTTGTTCGACGCCGGGGTCAAGCGCCTGAACATCAGCCTCGACAGCCTCGATCCCGAGCGCTTCAGACAGATGACCCGCACCGGTGATCTGGCGCAGGTGATCAGCGGCATCGATGCGGCGCGCAAGGCCGGATTCACCCGCACTAAACTCAACGTGGTGGTGATGCAGGGGCGCAACGATCAGGAGATCAACGATCTGGTGAGCTTTGCCATCGACCGCCAGCTTGACGTCTCCTTCATCGAGGAAATGCCGCTGGGGATCATCAGCGAACACAGCCGTGCCGAGTCGTTTTTCTCCAGCGCCCAGGTGCGCGAAAAGATCGCCGAGCGCTACACCCTGATCGACTCCGCCGAGTCGACCCAGGGCCCGTCACGCTACTGGCGGCTGGCCGAGGCGCCGGACATTCGTCTGGGCTTTATCTCGCCGCACAGCCACAATTTCTGCGGCACTTGCAACCGCGTGCGGCTGACTGTCGAGGGGCGCCTGCTACTGTGTCTGGGTAACGAGCATTCGGTGGATCTCAAAGCCGTGCTGCGCGCTCATCCGGGGCAACCAGAGCGGCTGGAGAAGGCCATCATCGAAGCGATGAAACTCAAGCCGTATCGGCACAATTTCGAAGTGAACGACGACGTTCAGGTCGTGCGCTTCATGAACATGACCGGCGGCTGAGCCGCCCTCACCCTGCGTAACCGGGATTGCCCAGCATGATCATCAGACCCAAGGTCAACCAATTCGCCATCCTCTTCACCCTCAAGGGGTCGATTGCCAAACGCATCGCCCTGCGCACCCTGATGGTCACCCTGCTGGCTTCTGCCATCGTGCTGATTGAAATGCTCCACCCGAGCAACTTCACCAAGGTCAACGCCACGCCGTTCACCCTGCTCGGGCTTTCTCTGTCGATCTTCATGAATTTTCGCAACAACGCCTGCTACGACCGCTGGTATGAAGCGCGCAAGGCCTGGGGCGATGTGCTGGTGCACATTCGTTCGGTAATTCGCGAAACCCATGTCATCCGCGAATCGGCGCAGCGCAAGCCGTTGCTGCTCAACCTCTGCGGGTTTGCTCATGCGCTGAATGCACGGTTGCGTCGGGAAAGCGAAGCGGCGGCCAGCAGCAAGTGGATCACCCCGCAACACGATGCGCAGGTGCCGGACTACAGCGGACGGATTCTGCAGCAGGTCGGCCAGCAGTGTTCGGATCTGCATCAAAGCGGCGAATTGAGCGAGTGGCGCTACATGCTGCTGGCCAATCACCTGACCAGCCTGACTCAGGCACAAGCGGTATGCGAGCGGATCAAGAACACCCCGCTGCCGTTCCCCTACACCCTGCTGCTGCACCGCACGATTTACCTGTTCTGCATCCTGCTGCCGTTCGCCATGGCCGAACCGCTGGGCTGGCTGACCCCGCTGTTCACGGCGATTGTCAGCTACACGTTCTTTGGTCTGGATGCGATTGCCGATGAACTGGAAGACCCGTTCGGCCGCGACGAAAACGATTTGGCAACCGACTCGCTGGTGCGCACCATCGAGCGTGACATTCTCAGCGAACTGGGCGAAACCGACCTGCCGCCGATGTTGCTGCCGGTGGACTATGTGCTGAGCTGAGCTCGCTCCCTCTGTAGGAGTGAGCCTGCTCGCGATAGCGGTCGCCCAGTCAGTAAAGATGTTGACTGTGCCGCCGTCATCGCGAGCAGGCTCACTCCTACAGGTTCCAGGTACACCCCGCAGAATGGCTGATCATCACACATCCGAATGTGGGAGCGAGCCTGCTCGCGAAGAGTGCTTGTCAGTCAACATTGATGTTGTATGACACGCCGCCTTCGCGAGCAGGCTCGCTCCCACAGTTTTGATTCGTGTTGGGGTCAGAACAGTTCACTGAAGGGAATGAAGCGCAGCTCATCCCCGATGTTGTGAGTACTGTTTTCCGGCACCTCCACCAGCCCATCGGCCCAGGTCGCTCCGAGCAAAACGCCGGAACTCTGGTTCGGATACAACACCGCGCGCCCCGCCTCCAGCCGCACCCGCAAGTACTCTCGACGACTGCCAGCCTTGTTCCAGGCGAACCCGGCATTCACCGTGAAGCTCAACGGCATGACCTCTTCCACGCCCTGAATGCGCAGCAGGTACGGCCGCGCCAGCAGGCCGAAGGTCACCAGCGCCGAGGTCGGATTGCCCGGCAGGCCAATCACCGGCACCGTGCCGAAATGCCCCACGGTCAGCGGTTTGCCAGGCTTGATCGCCAGCTTCCACAGCAGCGGTTTGCCGTCCTCACGCAGCACCTGCCCGAGGCAATCGGCATCGCCGGCAGACACCCCGCCGGTGGTCAGGATCAGGTCAGCCGCCACTTGCAGTTGCTCAAGCTTGAGCCGCGTCTGCGCCGGGCGATCCGGGAGGATCCCGGCGTCGATCACCTCGCAGCCCAGTTCCTTCAGCCAGTGGCCGAGCAGCACACGATTGCTGTTGTAGATGCTGCCGGGACGCAGCGGCAGGCCCGGCTCGACCAGTTCGTCACCGGTGGACAGCAGCGCCACGCGCGGGCGCCGCACCACGTGCAACTGTGCCAGCCCTTGCCCGGCGGCGACCGCCAGTTCGAACGGCCCGAGGCGTTTGCCGGCACGCAGCAGGATGTCGCCGACGCGGTTTTCCTGACCCTGCGCGCGAATGTTCTGCCCCGCCTTCAAAGGCTGCAAAAAACGCACGCGGCCGTCCTCCAGCACTTCGACGTTCTCCTGCATCTCGACGCAGGTAGCACCAGGTGGCAACGGTGCGCCGGTAAAGATCCGCGCGCAGGTGCCGGGCAATAGCGCGTCCGGTGCCAGACCGGCGTAGACCTTCTGCGACACCTTCAGCGGCTGACGATGCAGATCGGCCAGGTTCAAGGCATAACCGTCCATGGCGCTATTCGGCCATGGCGGCAAGTCGAGCGAGGCGACCAGATCACTGGCCAGCACCCGCCCACGTGCCTCGTCGAGCGGCAGAATTTCGCTATCGGCCAGACGTTGCTCATTGGCCATGCCGAGCAATTGGTCGAGGGCGTCCTCGACCGGCATCAACCCTGCCTTGCTCATCCGCGCGGCCCACAGGCAGCGACTGATTTGAGGTGCGGCACAAAGTTGCACGGGCGATGGCGGTTATCCAGTTGCTCGGCGAGGATGCCTTCCCACGCTGTGCGACAGGCACCGGTCGAACCCGGCAGGCAGCACACCAGCGTGCCGTTGGACAGCCCGGCCAGCGCTCGGCTTTGCACGGTCGAGGTGCCGATGTCGAGAATCGAAATGGCGCGGAACAACTCGCCAAACCCGTCGATCTGCTTGTCGAGCAGACAGGCCACCGCTTCCGGCGTGCTGTCGCGCCCGGTGAAACCAGTGCCGCCGGTGATCAGCACCACCTGAATGCTGTCGTCGGCAATCCAGTGCGCGACCTGGGCGCGGATCTTGTACAGGTCATCCTTGAGCAGGTTGCGTTCGCTCAAGGTATGACCGGCCTCCAGCAAGCGGCTGACCAGCAATTGGCCGGACGTGTCGCTCGCATAATCGCGAGTATCGCTGACGGTCAGTACGGCTATGTTCAGGGGGACAAACAGGGCATCCGCTTTCGCACTCATGGGAATCTCCGGCAGTAATCAATCAGATTGCCAAGCAGCCTAAGTGCCACTTATGAGTACTGTCTAATCACTCTGGCCAACCACATTATCGAGCTGCTCTATCGGCGCCGTTGACCTCGGCCAACGCCTTTGAAACCATGGGCGATAGAGCTGATCGATAGGCTTTTCAATTCTTCCGATTGGACGCAGATACAGGCAGGTGAGATCGTCACACCTCGCGTTTTTCGTGCGCTGCGCGCATCTGCGTCAATACTCCATTCAATTTCTCAACGAGCAGGTGCCTGCGTGGACATCAAACAACTCAAGTTCCTGATCGCACTGGACGAAACCCGACACTTCGGCCAGGCCGCCGCCCGCTGCCACATCACCCAGCCGACCCTGTCGATGCGTCTGCGCAATCTGGAAGATGAGCTGGATCTGGTGCTGGTCAATCGCGGTCAGCGCTTCGAGGGTTTCACCCAGGCCGGCGAACGGGTGCTGGCCTGGGCGCGCACGCTGCTGGCCGCGCATGACGGCCTGTTCGCCGAAGCGGCGGCGTGCCGCGGGCAACTGGTCGGTAGCTTGCGCCTGGGTCTGGTGCCGCTGAGCAATTTCAACCCGGTCAATTACATTCAGAGTTTGTCCGGGACCTATCCGGAGCTGAAATTCAGCCTGTCGTCGGGGAGTTCCGACGAGATCATCGCCGGTTTGGGCAACAACCAATTGGATCTGGGCGTGTGTTATCTGGACCACGTCAACCCGAACTACTTCGATTTTTTCGAGATCGGCGAAACCCGCGTCGGTCTGCTTTACGACAACCGTCACTACCATTTCGAAGGCTCGGAAATGAGCTGGGAAGACGCCGCCGAACTGCCGCTGGGGATGATCACCACCGGCATGCATTACCGCAAATCCATCGACCTGAGCTTCCGCAGTCGCGGGCTGAATCCGCAGCCGATCATGGAAAGTGATTCGACCTATCAGCTGCTACAGGCGATTCACCAGGGCTTCTGCTGCTCGATCATGCCGCTGGACAGCGGGCTGGAAGAGCCGATCGAACACCTGTCGTTCATGCAACTGCCGGATGCCAGCGTGCTGGCGCCACTGGGGCTGGTAATGCGCAAGACCGAGCCGCGTTCGGCGATTGCCGAGAAGTGTTTTGCCGAGGCGCGCAAGTTGTTCGGGGTTGAGGTGCCGGAGGTTTGAGTGACATCTCCAGACATTGATGCTGGCTGTCAGACCGCCTTCGCGAGCAAGCCCGCTCCCACAGGTTGAATGCATTTCAATTGTGGGAGCGGGCTTGCTCGCGAAGAGGCCCGCCCGACCAACACAAACCCCGAGGTGAATCGGTCATCGACCCACCCAATCACCAGATCAGAACAAGCGATTGGACGCACTTTTAACACCCCCGTAGCCTGAACCCACTTCAGCGCTTCGGGACTTTTCAAGATGCTCTGCCACGTCGAATCCAACACCGAATCCAACACCGAACCCAACGCCCCCGCCCCCGCCCCGCAACCGTCACAGGTGGCGTTTCGCGAATACCTGCCGCACGCCCCGCTCTCGCACGTCGCCCTGGCCGCGGAGATCGCCCTGGCGATCACCTTCAACGGCCTGAGCCAGGCGGTGATGATGGTCTCGCCCGGCAACCTTGAAGATTTCATCCGGGGCTTCAGCCTGAGCAACGCGATCATCGACAGCGTTGACGAGATCTACGACATCCGCCTGAGCCATTTCGATCAGGCCTGTCAGGCCGAGGTGCAGATATCCAGTCGCGCGTTCTGGGCGCTGAAAGATCATCGTCGGCAGATGGCCGGCACCAGCGGCTGCGGCATCTGTGGCGTCGAGGCGCTGGAGCAGGCGTTGCCGCAACTGCAGATTCTGCAACCCTGCGCGCTGCCGCCGGCCGCGCATTTTGACGGTATCCGCCAACGCATCGAACAGGCTCAGCAACTGGCCCGCAGCAGCGGCGCCCTGCACGCGGCGCTGTACTTCGATGCCAGCGGTGAGGCGCTGTTGTGCCGCGAAGACATTGGCCGGCACAACGCCCTCGACAAGCTGATCGGCGCGATGCAAATCGCTGACGTCGATGCGCGCCAGGGCTTCGTGGTGGTCACCAGCCGTTGCAGCCTGGAGCTGATCCACAAAGCCGTGCGCGCCCGACTTGGCACCCTTGTCAGCCTGTCCGCCCCCACCGCGTTGACGGTGCGTTGGGCGCTCAAGCATCGGCTCAATCTGATCCACGTACCGCACCGCAACGCCCCCCGAATCTACAGCCCGATCCAGGAGCTTTTGCCATGAGCAACACCCTCACCCACCTTGATGATCAGGGCCGCGCCAACATGGTCGACGTCAGCGACAAAGCCGCGACTCGCCGCGAAGCCACGGCGCAGGCCTGGGTGCAGATGCGCCCGGAAACGCTGCAGATGATCCAGGCCAACGGTCACCCCAAGGGCGACGTTTTCGCCGTGGCGCGCATCGCCGGAATCCAGGCGGCCAAACGCACCCACGAACTGATCCCGCTGTGCCATGCGCTGCTGCTCAGCTCGATTCACGTTGAACTCAAGGCCTGCGAACCGGACCGCGTGCAGATCACCAGCACCTGCCGCCTCACCGGCCAGACCGGCGTCGAACTTGAAGCCCTGACCGCCGCCAGCGTCGCGGCGCTGACCATTTACGACATGTGCAAAGCCGTGGACCGGGCCATGGTCATCGGCGACATCCGCCTGCTCAGCAAACAGGGCGGCCGCTCCGGACACTTTCAATGGGAGGACGCGCAATGATCCTGATCAACTACTTCGCCAGCTACCGTGATCGCCTCAATCTGGGCGGGGAAAAAATCCCCCTGAGCGACGACCTGACCTGCATCGAGGACGTACGGCAGATGCTCATGGCCCGCGGTGAGGAATGGCGCGAAGTGCTTGGCGCCGGCAACCTGATGTGTGCGTTGAACCAAGAGCTGTGCCAACCGAGCGCGGCGATCGAAGACTTCGACGAGATCGCGTTTTTCCCACCGGTCACCGGGGGCTGAGCATGACGGTTCGAGTTCAGTACAAAAGCTTCGACGTCGGCCAGTTGACCGCCGACCTGCATGCGCGCAATCCACGGGTCGGCGCGGTGGTGAATTTCATCGGCTATGTGCGTGATCTGAACATCGGACAGAGCGTGAACGAGCTGTTTCTCGAGCACTATCCGGGCATGACCGAAAAAGCCCTCGAACGGATCGCCGCCGAGGCACGCCAGCGTTGGCCGCTGCTGGGAGTGGAGATTGTGCATCGGGTCGGCGCACTGGCGGTCAGCGAGCCGATCGTGTTCGTCGGTGTCAGCAGCAAGCACCGGCACATGGCGTTCGAAGCCTGCGCGTTCATCATGGACGTGCTCAAGATCCGCGCGCCGTTCTGGAAGCGTGAAAGCACAGCGCAGGGTTCGCATTGGGTCGAGGCGCGGGAGAGTGACCAGAATGCGGCGCTGCGCTGGAGTCTGGCGCATGCCTGAGCGCTATTTGATTTAACAAAAGCCTGATTAGATAGCGGCTCCGACAGCAGCCACCGCAGGAGCCGCGTTTGAACACCTCACCTGAAGATTTGCCCAAACCCGCTCCCGTCACGCGGCGGCAGGCCTGGCGCTTCTGGCTCAAGCTCGGCTGCATCGGTTTCGGCGGCCCGGCCGGGCAGATCGCGATCATGCATCAGGAACTGGTCGAGCGCCGGCGCTGGATCTCCGAGCGGCGCTTTCTGCACGCGCTCAACTACTGCATGTTGCTACCCGGCCCCGAGGCCCAGCAACTGGCGACCTATATTGGCTGGCTGTTGCATCGCACTTGGGGCGGGGTGATCGCCGGGGCGCTGTTCGTGCTGCCGTCGCTGTTCATCCTGATTGCGCTGTCGTGGCTGTACATCGCGTTCGGTGACGTGCCGGTGGTGGCCGGAATTTTCTACGGAATCAAACCGGCGGTGACCGCGATCGTCTTGCACGCCGCGCACCGTATCGGCTCGCGGGCGCTGAAAAACAGTTGGCTGTGGGCGATCGCCGGGGCGTCATTCGTGGCGATCTTTGCCTTCAATCTGCCGTTCCCGCTGATCGTCCTCGGTGCAGCGTTGCTCGGCTATTTTGGCGGACGCCTGGCGCCACAGCGCTTCAACAATGGCGGGCAGCGCAGCAGTGCCGAATCCTTCGGCCCGGCGCTGATCGATGACGACACACCGACACCTGAGCATGCGCGATTCAGCTTGCCGAAGCTGTGGCAATTGCTGTTGGTTGGCGCAGCGCTGTGGTGTTTACCGATGGGCCTGCTGACCGCGCTGTTCGGCTGGGATGGCACCTTCACGCAAATGGGCTGGTTCTTCACCAAGGCCGCGCTGCTGACGTTTGGTGGCGCTTACGCGGTGTTGCCCTACGTCTATCAGGGCGCGGTCGGGCACTACGGCTGGCTGACGCCGACGCAGATGATCGACGGCCTCGCCCTCGGCGAAACCACGCCCGGGCCGCTGATCATGGTGGTAGCGTTTGTCGGTTTCATCGGCGGTTATGTGCAACCGACGTTCGGTGCGGAACATGCATTCGCCGCTGGCGCACTGGCGGCGACGCTGGTGACCTGGTTCACCTTCCTGCCCTCGTTCCTGTTCATCCTCGCCGGCGGACCGCTGGTGGAATCGACCCACAATGAATTGAAATTCACTGCACCGTTGACCGCTATCACCGCGGCGGTGGTCGGGGTGATTCTCAACCTGGCGTGTTTCTTCGCTTATCACGTGTTCTGGCCCAACGGATTTGCCGGGCACGCGGATCTGTTTTCGATCGGACTGGCGCTGCTGGCTGCGTTGGCGCTGTTCCTTTTCAAGCGTGGAGTGATCGAAGTGTTGATCGTTTGCGCCCTTGCCGGGCTGGGCTTTCATCTGATGCGCTGAATCCTGGCCTGCGAATCTCCCGTTTACACGCCCGCGAATTCCCCCTTACTATCCGGGCACACCGGTCGGCGGGCCTGCCCCGCCACCGACGTTTTCCGCCAACGGAAACACGCGTTATGAGCACGTCACCACAACAACCAGAAAGGTTGAACGTCTCCGCTGTGTGCGCCCTCTGTCACAAGGGCCGCGCATGAATCGCATCGTCAATCTCCCCATGGCCCTGCGCCGTTCCAAGCTGCGTCACTCCGCACGCCCGCCGGATATCGCCTGCTGATTTCTGTCAGTCAGTAAAGATCCATTGTGGCGAGGGAGCTTGCTCCCGCTGGACTGCGTAGCAGTCCCCTGCCTTTGAATCAAAAAGCGAGAGCCGCTTCGCGCCTCAGCGGGAGCAAGCTCCCTCGCCACAGGTTCTGTGTCACGTCTGACTGATCTCCATTTGATATCCCTGCCGGGACGCCTTCAATGCGTCCGGCCCGATCCTGCGCGCCCATGCGGCGCCATCGTGAGTGATTGACCATGAAATTCGCAGCCATCGAAGACGCACGCCTGTTCCTTGAACAGAACCCCGATATCGACATGATCGAGCTGTTCATCCTCGACGCCAATGGCGTGCCGCGCGGCAAGCTGTTGCACCGCGAGGAACTGCTCGCCGTATACGAAAGCGGACGCCCGCTGCCCAGCACCATCCTTGGCCTGACCGTGCAGGGCGAAGACGTGGAAAACTCCGGGCTGGTGTGGGACGTCGGCGACATCGACTGCCGCGCCTACCCGCTCGAAGGCAGTCTGGTGCGCCTGCCGTGGCGGCAGATTCCGACCGCAGCGGTGCAGGTCAGCATGCACCCGAGCGAGGGAATGCCGGCGAGCATCGCCGACCCGCGTCATCTGTTGATCAAGGTGATCGACGGCCTCAAGGCCGAGGGTTATCACCCGGTGATGGCGTGCGAGCTGGAGTTCTATCTGCTCGACGCCAAACGTGATCACAACGGTCGCCCGCAACCGGCGCTGGATGCCGACGGTGGCCGACCGCGACACACCCAGGTCTACGGTTTGCGCGAACTGGAGCAGATCGAACCGTTCCTCGCCGACCTCTACAGCGCCTGCAAACTGCACGGCATTCCGGCGCGCACAGCGATCTCGGAATACGCCCCGGGCCAAGTGGAAATCACCCTTGAACACGGCGACGCGTTGCTCGCGATGGATCAGGCGGTGCGTTACAAACGCCTGGTCAAAGCCGTGGCACACAACCACGGCATGCAGGCGACATTCATGGCCAAGCCGTTCGATGATCTGGCTGGCACCGGGATGCACATGCACGTCAGCCTCGCCGATGCCGAAGGGCGCAATCTGTTCGCCGCCGAAGATCCAGCGGGCACCCCGCTGCTGCGTACGGCGATTGGCGGCATGCTCGCTTCGCTGCTCGATACGTTGCTGCTGTTCTGCCCCAACGCCAACTCCTACCGCCGCTTTCAGGCCAACAGCTATGCGCCTTTGGCGCCGACCTGGGGCGTCGACAACCGCACCGTCAGCCTGCGCGTACCGGGCGGCCCGGCCAACACCCGGCACATCGAACACCGCATCTGCGGCGCCGACGCCAACCCGTATCTGGCGGCGGCAGCGATCCTCGCCGGGATCCATCGCGGGATTCGTGAAAATCTTGATCCGGGCGCGCCGGTCGAGGGCAACGGCTATGCGCAGGCCAAGGAATTGCTGCCGACCGATTGGCTGACGTCGCTGCAGGCGCTGGAAAATTCGGTGTGGGCACGGGATGCCCTGGGGCAGGAATTTCTCGGGGTGTACCTGGCGGTAAAGCGTGCCGAGTACCGGCAGTTCATGGCCGAGGTGGGTGAACAGGATTGGCGCTGGTATCTGACCGAAGCCTGAAGCCTCACCACTAACCCCTGTAGGAGTGAGCCTGCTCGCGATAGCGGTGTGTCATTCAGCAATAAGGTGTCTGACATGGCCTCATCGCGAGCAGGCTCACTCCTACAGGGGACCGCGTACAACCGAAGAATTTGTGTGGACACCGACATGACCCAACGCTGCAATTCCTACTACACCGCCACTCTCAACCAGGACACCGACTACCCGACCCTGCAGGGCCGGCATCAGGTCGATGTGGTGATCATCGGCGGCGGTTTCACTGGCGTCGCCAGCGCCGTGGAACTCGCCGAAAAAGGCCTGAAAGTCGCCATCGTCGAGAGCCACAAGATCGGCTGGGGCGCCACCGGACGCAATGGTGGCCAAGTCACCGGCAGCCTCTCCGGCGACGGTGCGATGCGCAAACAGATGCGCCCGAAACTCGGCGATGAAGTCGACGATTTCATCTGGCACCTGCGCTGGCGCGGGCATGAAATCATCCGGCAGCGCGTGGCGAAATATGGCATTCAGTGCGATCTCAAGCACGGTCATCTGCACGCTGCTTACAAGCCGAGCCACATGGACGGTTTGCGCAATGATTACGAGGAAGCCGTGCGTCGCGGCCTCGGAGACGAGGTCCGCCTGCTCGACCGCAGCCAGGTGCGCGACCTGCTGCAAAGCGACCTCTACCACGGCGCAATCAAGAACACCCGCAATATGCACCTGCACCCGCTCAACCTGTGCATCGGCGAAGCGCGGGCGGCGGAAAGTCTAGGTGCCTTGATCTTCGAGAACAGTGAGGTGCTGGAGATCATTCACGGCAAAACCCCAGGGGTGCGCACCGCCCACGGCCAGATCGACGCCAATCAGGTGATGCTCGCCGGCGACGTTTATCACAAGCTCGAACCGGGCCAGCTAAAGGGCAAGATTTTCCCGGCCATGGGTGGCATCGTCACCACCGCGCCGCTGGGTGATCTGGCGCGGCAGATCAACCCCGAAGACCTCGCGGTGTACGACTGCCGTTTCGTCCTCGACTACTACCGCCTCACGGCCGACGGGCGCCTGCTGTTCGGCGGCGGCGCCAACTACAGCGGCAAGGATTCACGGGACATCGCCGCCGAACTGCGCCCGTGCATCGAGCAGACCTTCCCGGCGCTCAAAGGGGTGCAGATCGACTACCAGTGGAGCTGCGCGATGGGCATCGTGATCAACCGCATCCCGCAACTGGGCAAGCTCTCGGACAACGTCTGGTATTGCCAGGGCTACTCGGGACACGGCATCGCGACGACGCACATCATGGGCGAAATCATGAGCCGCGCGATCACCGGGCAGATGGAGCAGTTCGAGACCTTTGCGCAGTGCCAACACATCCGGGTACCGATGGGGGATTTGCTGGGCAATCCATTGTTGGCGGCGGGGATGTGGTATTACCAGATGCTTGAAAAGTTACGTTGATCGCACTGGCCCCTTCGCGAGCAAGGCCGCTCCCACAGGTTGATTGCATTCCAAATGTGGGAGCGAGGCTGCTCGCGAAGAGGCCAGCAGCCGCACACAAATCTCAATCAGGCAACTGCTCCCCCATTGAAATGCACTTCAAATGTGGGAGCGGGCTTGCTCGCGAAGGCGCCAGCAGCCTCACTACAACTCTCACTCCGGCAACTGCCTCCCCATTGAAATGCATTCCAAATGTGGGAGCGGGCTTGCTCGCGAAGGCGCCAGCAGCCTCACTACAAATCTCACTCCGGCAACTGCCCCCCCATTGAAATGCATTCCAAATGTGGGAGCGGGCTTGCTCGCGAAGAGGCCAGCAGCCGCACACAAATCTCAATCAGGCAACTGCTCCCCCATTGAAATGCACTTCAAATGTGGGAGCGGGCTTGCTCGCGAAGAGGCCATCAGCCGCACAAAATCTCAATCAGGCAACTGCTCCACCACAATCCCCAACCGCCGATAATCCTCGACACTCCCCGACGCCACATGCCGCTCGGTTATCAGCGTATGCAGGCGCGTGCACGACGCCACCACAAACGGCTCCACCGCGCCGAGCTTGTCCGCCGTGGTCACCGCAATCACCCGCGCCGCGCTGTCGAGCAGCGCCTGTTTCACCGGTACTTCATCGAAGTGCAGCGAGGTGATGCCCACCTCCGGGTGAATCGCACAGACGCCGGTAAACGCCAGATCCGCCTTGATCCCGGCCAGCATGCGCACCGCCTCGTGCCCACTGGCCGACATCGTGCGCGGGTTCAGTTGTCCCCCGGCCAGAATCACTTTCACCCCCTTGTATTCCGACAAGGCAATCGCTGTCATCGGCGCGGCGGTCACCGCAGTGATCTGGATATCCGCGCGCAACGAGCGCGCCACCTGCAACGCGGTCGAACCGGAATCGAACAGCACAATCTGCCCGTCCTCGACCTTTTGCGCCGCCAACTGCGCCAGCCGCACTTTTACCTCATCGGTCTCTTCCAGCCGGGTGAAGTAATCCTTGCCGCTGTCCTTGGGCCTTGGCAGCGCCCCGCCATGCACGCGCTGCACCAGCCCGGCGTTGTCCAGTTCGGCGAGGTCGCGGCGGATAGTGTCTTCGGACACAGCGAAGTGCTGGCTCAACTCGGAGGCCATGACCTTGCCGTCGCGTTCGAGGATCAGGAGGATTTTCTGCCGGCGCAGGGATGGCAGTTCGGTGACCGAATGATCGTGCATGGTTTTGCCTGTTTATGCTTGTAGTTGCAGGTTTTGCCGAGACTAGCGAAAGCTTTGGGCAAACACAAACCGGCCGGTATCAATTGTTTCGATCATTGGAATCAACATGCCGAATTTTTTCTTTGCATTCAGTCTGTTCAGAATGGCCTCACTTTAAAAAGGCTCAGGATGAACAGCTGATGAATCTCAATTTTGCGTTTGCGTGCATGATCGTGGTGTCTTTTGCGATTGCGTTGGGCCACGCCTGATCCGTCACACCGACGCCGCCAGATGCTCACGCAACCATTTGTGTGCCGGATCGCGATGCGCGCGCTCGCCCCAGAACATCGCCATTTCGTAGCCCGGCACCGGCAACGGCGCATCGACTACCTGCAACGCCGGGTTGTCGCGAACCAAGCGTGACGGCAGCATCGCCACCAGATCGGTACTCGCCAGCACCGACATCACCATCAGAAAATGCGGCACCGACAGCACCACTTTGCGCGCCAGGCCGACCTCGGCCAGCGCCTTGTCGGTCACCCCGAAAAAGCCCCCGCCCTCGCGGGACACCATCACGTGTTCCAGTGCACAGAACTGTTCGCGAGTCGGCTTACGCTTCAACCCCGGATGACCGATACGCCCGGCCAACACGTAATGCTCGGTGAACAGCACCCGTTGATGCAGATCCAGCGGCGCCTCTTCGGTGATGTGCAGCGCCAGATCAAACACGCCCTGCTCCGCTTGCCTGGCCAACTGCGCCGGCATCAGATCGAGCACTGCCAACCGCGTGCCCGGCGCCTGAGTGCGCAAACCGCTGAGCGCTGGCAGCACCACCGTCGATTCGCCGTAATCGGTCGCCGCAACTTTCCAGATGTGGCGGGCCTGCGCCGGATCGAACGCGCTGGCCGGCGCCACCGCGCGTTCCAGTGCTTCCAGTGCCTCGCGCAACGGCTCGCGCAGTTCATCGGCCCGCGCCGTCGGGCGCATGCCCCGTGGCCCGGGCAGCAACAGCGGGTCGCCGAAGATCTCGCGCAGCTTGGCCAGGTGCACGCTCACCGACGGCTGCGACAGGCTCAAGCGCTCTGCGGCGCGGGTTACGTTGTGTTCTGCCAACAACACGTCTAGGGTCAACAGCAAGTTGATATCCAGACGTCGTAAATTATTCATGGCTATACCTGACATATCAGACATTCATTTCCAATATACCGATCAAGGATTGATCCTGCCTGCACTCAACCAAGGAGCTGCCACATGAATGTGCTACTGGTCTACGCCCACCCCGAACCTACTTCGCTCAACGGCTCGCTCAGGGACTTCACCGTCCAGCGTCTGCAAGCCGCCGGCCACACCGTGCAGGTCTCCGACCTGTATGCGATGAACTGGAAGACCACGATCGACGCCGATGACGCGCCCGGTCGCGATGAAAGCCGGCCATTCCACGCCTCGATCGATTCGAAACTGGCTTACCAACAGGGCCGGCAGTCCGCCGACATCGCCCGCGAGCAGGAAAAACTGTTGTGGGCCGACGCGCTGATCCTGCAGTTCCCGCTGTGGTGGTTCACCATGCCGGCGATCCTCAAAGGCTGGGTCGAGCGCGTGTATGCCTACGGGTTTGCCTACGGTGTCGGCGAACACTCCGATGCGCGCTGGGGCGAGCGCTACGGCGAAGGCAAGATGAAAGGCAAACGCGCGATGCTGCTGGTCACCACCGGAGGCTGGGATTCTCACTACAGCCCGCGCGGGATCAACGGGCCGATTGATGATTTGCTGTTTCCGATTCAGCACGGCGTGCTGTTCTACCCCGGTTTCGACGTGGTGCCGCCCTTCCTGGTGTACCGCGCCAGTCGCATGGATCAAGCGCGGTTTGCCGAGACCTGCGAGGCACTGGGCACGCGTCTGGATGAGTTGTGGAGCACGCGGCCGATAGCGTATCGGCAGCAGAATGCCGGGGATTACGAGATCCCGGCGTTGACGCTCAAGGATGATGTCGCTCCGGGTGAAGAAGGCTTCGCCGCGCATTTGCGTTGATGCCCGGAACAGATCGCAGCCTTCGGCAGCTCCTACACAGGAATCAGGTTTTCCCTGTAGGAGCTGCCGAAGGCTGCGATCTTTTGCTTTCAGACAGACACCACCCGCGCCGTGCGCACGAACAGCGCATGCGCCTTGTCCCAGAAGTTGCCGCCGAGCACAAAGAAACTGCCGATGAACATCAGGTCGCCAAGCAGTTGCAGCTGCCAAAGATTGGGGCGCAATCCCGGCCAGAAGTTATCGAAATACGGTTCCAGAAACGCCGTCACCAACGGCAGCCAGAACATCACCACACCGATCCGGTGCCGCATCGGCCCGACCTGATCGACCGGGGTCGGAATGATCCCCGACACGTAGCTGCCGATCTTGCGCTTGAGTTCGGCAAACCCGGCCTTGCCCATCACCGCGATCACCAACAGCAACAGCACCTTGTTGCTGATAAACAGCACCCCGGTCAGCGCCGCGACTTTCGAGCCGGGGACATCAAGGCTAGCCGCCAATGGCACCATCAGCCACGAGCCGAGCATCACGCAAATGATTGCTACACCGGCCTTGAAGCGCCAGGTGGCAGGGGTGCTCGGTACAACCGAATCCTGTGAGGTGTCCATGGTTTCGTACCTTTTGATCGAGGGCGCGGGGGGTTGAGGAGCGCTTGAAAAGCGTAGCAGCAGAAACGCCCGATCAACCTGCCATCTGCCGTCTATGCTCCAGTGATATTTGCGACCCGGGACACGCGCAATGCCTGCAACCACCGCCCTGCTGACGCGCCCCGGCCACTGGTTGTTGCTCGGCGCCTTGAGTTTGAGCGGTTGCGTACGTCTGGGGTCGGATTTCCAGCCGCCGGGCGAGGCCTGGAGCAAGCAATGGAACAGCGCCGCGCTGGAGCAGGCCAGTGAACGCGACGACCAACCGGACCTGCGCCAGTGGTGGCAAGTGTTCGCCGACCCGGTGCTCGACCGCCTGATCGCCGAAGCCGATGCGCACAACAGCAGCCTGAAAATCGCCGGGCTGCGGGTGCTCGAAGCCCGTGCACAACTGGGTATCGCCGAAAGCGCCCGCTATCCGCAACTGCAGCAGTTGGGCGTCGACAGCCTTTACGTCGACCGTCATCAGTCCGGTGGCAACAACCCGCAGAACCGCCAATTCTGGCAACACAGCGCAGCGTTCGATGTCGGCTGGGAGCTGGATTTCTGGGGCCGTTTCAGCCGCGCCATCGAGTCGTCCGACGCCAGTTACTTCGCCGCCCAGGCCAATTACGAAGACGCTCTGGTGTTGCTGCGCGCGCAGGTCGCCGACACCTATTTTCTGTTGCGCACCACCGAAGCGCGGCTGCGGGTCGCCCGGGAAAACGCCGCCCAGCAGAAACGCAATTTCGAGATCACCGAAAAACTGTTCAACAGCGGCCAGACCGCCGAACTCGATCTGCAACAGGCGAAAACCCAGTACCTGGGCACGTTGAGCAGCATTCCGGCATTCGAAGATCAGTTGCTGCGCACGCGCAACGCGCTGGCGGTACTGGTCGGTCAGCCGCCCGGTGGCGCGGCGCTGCTGGCTGAGCAGGCGGGGCTGATTCCGCTTGTCGATCGCGCGGTGTTGCAAGACGTCCCGGCCAATCTGTTGCTGCGCCGCCCCGATGTGCGGGCGGCAGAACTGAACGTGGCGGCACAATCGGCGCTGGTCGGGGTCGCCGAAACCGATCTGTACCCGTCGCTGACCTTGCTCGGCAGCATCGTCTGGTCCACCGACACCCTCAGCGCCACCCCGCGCAGCCTCGACCTGATCGGCGGCCCGAGCTTGCGCTGGAACCTCTTCGATTACGGGCGGATCCGCAACAACATCCGCGTGCAGGACGCGCGTCTGCAGCAACTGATCGAAGCCTACCGCGACAAGGTGCGCCAGGCCGCGCGCGAGGCCGACGATGCCGCCAGCGGGCTGAGCAAAGCGCTGCAGCGCGAACGTATTTTGCGCGAGGCCGAAGGCGCGGCGCGGCGTTCGCTGGTGCTGGCCAACACGCAATACCGCGAAGGCTATTCGGACTTTCAACGGGTGCTCGATGCCCAGCGTGCGCTGCTGGAGTTGCAGGACAACTATCTGGTCAGCCGCAGCGACGCGGTGAGCAATCTGATCGCTTTGTACAAGGCCCTCGGTGGCGGCTGGCAAAGCAATGAACCACAAGTCGATGAGCCCACCCGACACCAGATGCAGCAGCGCACCCACTGGGGCGACTTGCTCACCGCACCGCCCGCCCCACCGGCGTATCCCCTTCCACCGCAGGTAAGCCCTCATGACTGACGCCACGCCTCCCGCGCCCGCCCCGGTTCCGGTTCAACCTGACCCGGCGAAAAAAGGCATCCGCTGGGTGCTGTTGTTGATCGTGCTCAGCCTGGCGTGGTACCTGCTGGCCGACCGCTACACGCCCTACACCCAGCAGGCGCGGGTCGGCGCATTCGTGATTCCGGTGGCGGCGGAAGTCGCGGGACGGGTGATCAAGGTCAACGTGCGCAACAATCAGGACGTGAAGGCTGGCGACATCCTCTTCGAACTCGATCCACAGCCGCTGCAGATTGCCGTCGACCGCGCCCGCGCCGATCTGGAAAACACCCGTCGCACAGTTGGCGCCAGCACCGCAGGCATCGCTTCGGCCCAGGCGTCGCTGCGCGCAGCCCAAGCCGATGAACTCAAGGCGCGCCAGGACAATCGCCGGCTTGAAGGCTTGTACAAAGAAGATCCGGGCACGGTGTCCGTACGACTTCTTGAAGTGTCCCGGGCCAACCATACAGCGGCGGTCAGCAAGGTCGCCGCCGCCCGGGCCGAAGTGCTGCGTGCCCAGGAACAGGAAGGCGGCAACACCGACACCAACGCCAAACTGCTCAGCGCCGCCGCCACGCTGGCCAAGGCTGAACTCGATCTGGCCAACACCCGCATCGGCGCGCGTTCGGCGGGACTGATCACCGACCTGCGCACCGACGTCGGCCAGTTCGCGGCTGCCGGCAGTCCGGTGATGACACTGATCACGATCCAGGACGTGTGGGTCAGCGCCGACCTCACCGAGAACAACCTCGGCCGCGTGCAACCCGGCACCCCGGTGGCGATCGTCCTCGACGCGCTGCCCGGCGAAGTCCTCGACGGCCGGGTGCGCAGCGTCGGCTATGGCGTGAGCGTCGGCCAGACGCCTGCGCCCGGCACCTTGCCAAGCATTCAGAACAGCCGCGACTGGCTGCGCCCGGCGCAACGTTTTCCGGTGATCATCGAGTTCAGCGACGAGGCGAAAAAGCGTCTGATCGACAGTCGCGCGATCCGCGCCGGTGGGCAGGCGGAAGTCATGGCCTTCCCCACCGAGGGCAATCTGCTCAACCCACTCGGGCGGGTGTTTGTCTGGTTAATGAGCTGGCTGTCGTATGCCTACTGAGCGCAGCGTGCCGGCGCAACGGGCCTTGCGTCTGGCGTTCGGCACGGCGCTGTGCACCGCTGCCAGTTACGGTTTCGCCTTGCCGCTATCGTTTCTGTCGCCAGTGCTCGCGGTGTTGCTGCTGGCCAGCATGCCTCGCCCGTTGCCGGTGAAAATGGCGCTGGTGCTGACGTTGGTCGCCACATTCACCACCAGCCTCGGACTGTTGCTGGTGCCGTTGCTGCGGTATTACCCGGTGTGCGGCGTGCTGCTGATCGGTGTTGGGCTGTTTCTGGTGTTCACCTACGGATTGCGCGGCGGCAACGTGCTGATCATGACGTTTCTGGTGATCGGCATGACCATGATCTCCGCCGCCGGTTTTGCCTCATTCGAACTGGCGATGGCGGTGATCGGTGCGCTGGTCAAAGGCCTGTTGCTGGCCGTGGTCATCGTCGGCCTGAGCCACATCCTGTTCCCGGAACCGGCCAACAGTCCCGCGCCACCAGCCGCCCCCGCCCTGCCCGCCGAAGACGTGCCCCGCGTAGCGTTGCGCGCAACATTGATCGTGCTGCCGACCTTCCTGCTGGTGCTGATCGACCCCGCCAGCTACCTGCCGATCATCCTCAAAGCCGTCAGCCTCGGCCAGCAAAGCACCACCACCCGCACCCACCATGCCGGGCGCGAACTGCTCGGCTCGACCTTGCTCGGCGGACTGCTGGCGGTGCTGTTCTGGTGTGCGTTGAGCCTGTTCGTGCACCTGTGGATGTTCTTTCTGTGGATGCTGCTGTTCGGGCTGTTGGTGGCGCGCAAACTCTATCGGTTGCACCCGACGCAACTGACGCCGGGGTTCTGGCTCAACACCCTGATCACCATGATCATCCTGCTCGGCCAATCCGTTGAGGACAGCGCAGCGGGCAAGGACGTCTACAGCGCATTTGCGGTGCGCATGGGGTTGTTCATTCTGGTGACGCTGTACGGCACGTTGATGATGCATGTGCTGGTCGCGCACCGGTCCGGCGTCAACGCGTAATCAGCTTTGTTCCCGTACTCGCCGCATCTGCACCAACAACGCCGGCGCAAAGTGCAGCAGCACCATCCGCGCCAAGTGGTGAGTGAGGATGAACACCACATTCAGCCCGCCGGCAAACGCGACAATCGCAATCGTCTCGATCGCCCCCGGCATGTACGCCAGCCACAGCGACAGCGGATCACTGCCCAGCCACCGCGCCGCCACTTTGGCAAATGCCGCCGCCACCACGATCATCAGCCCCACCGACACCAACGCCGTCCGCCCGTGCCGCCCCAGCTCCGCAAGGCCGAGTCCCTGAAAGCGCGAGCCAATCCGCACGCCGAGAATCAGCGCCGCCAGGTTCAGGCTCCAGTCCGGCATGTGAAAGCCGTGCAGCCATCCCGATTTCACAAACACGGCAGTGAGCAGAATCGCCGTCAACATGAATGGCGCAGGCACGCCGATCACCAGCAGCAAGCGCCCGAGCACCACGCTCAGGCCAATCAGTACGAATACGGTCAACGCCATACCCGTACTCAACGGAGCGCTTTCAACCACCGCCACCGATGCCTGCCCGGGAATCAAAAAGCTCACCAGCACCGTGATCAGCAACAAGCGCATCAGGTGCACGATGATGACCTTGCTCGAAGCCTTTTCCGACTCCAGCAAATCGAACACTGCCGCCAGTGCGCCGGGGTACACCGCGAGTAGCGCATCGGTGCGATTCCAGCCTGCGCCGCGAGTCAGCCACCATCCGGCGAGGGCGATCTGTACAGTCAGGCATAGAAGCAGGACGCCGAGGCTTGGCAACATCGCCGAAGCCGTCGCACTGTCCCACGCTTCGAACATCAGCCCGGTGGCAATGCCCAGCGTGACCTGGATGTAGCCCAGGCCATAAGGGGTTGCCGGGGCAAAACCGCTGCGCGTGGTGACCAATGCGGTGACGAGGATCGCCCCCAGCAACAGGCCATGAGGAACACCGCTGACCTGCAACGCAGCGCCGACAGCGGCAGCGATCAACAAACACAGAATCGATTTCATATTCTTCGCCTTCCTGGCTATTCAACTGACCCGACATCAATCCCCTGTAGGAGCTGCCGAAGGCTCCTACAGGGGGGTATTCGTTTTTACGTGCGCAACCGCCCAATCGCCCGCCGATACTTCTCGACCCGTTCCAGATCCTCCCAACTCGGCGAGGCAATGCGCGACAGGTCGCTGTTCTCTTCCAGATCCGCCAGCTTGACCACCCGACCGATCGGGTTCTGCGCCGCACGCTCGACAAAATCCTCATAGGATTCGCCCGGCATTTTGGTCACGGATTCGATAGCGCTCAGCACCTCTTCACTGAAACCTTCCTTGCGCAAATCATCGAGGCTGATGCCGCAATCCTCGACCACGTCGTGCAACACGGCGACGATGCGCTCTTCCAGCGAACTCATGCGCAACATGACTTTCAGCGGATGCAGAATGTACGGCGCACCGCCCTTGTCCAACTGCCCGGCATGCGCGGTGGCAGCGAGGGCGATGGCGCGTTCGAGTGTCTGGGTCATGGGAGTCTCCGTGGGGTAAACGCCGTAGCGGCCGCCGACGTGAAAATTGCGTTTGAGCCAGCCGCCGATTGCCTTCAATCGTCCAACTGGCTTCGCTGGCCCGGAATGACGTTGAAGAATCAGCGAGACCACGGTGGACTGATCGGCTTTTGGATGGGCATCGATCAACTCGGCAACCCACGCACAATCAGCTTTTCTCAGGTGTTCACGCCACTCGCCCGGCCAAGCGTCCAGCTCATCCAGCGCCAACCACCGCGCACCGCCGTGTTCCATGTGCCCGCCGGACATCGACTGCTCGAAACAGAACGGCGAGTCTGGCTTTGCAGGGTCAATGTGAAACAGATAGATGTCGTGAAATGGATGCTGCGAGGGGAGCGCGTTATTGCGGCTGCCGATTTCGGTCATGGGCAATGTTCCAATCCTTGGGCGCTGAATGTTTCCGATTGTTTCGCAGTGTGTGCCACGGGAGCAAATCAAAAACCCGATGGAACCTCCCTTCTCCACGTCGCCTCGAAACTTTAAAGCGCCAAAAAGCTTCGATCAGACCCGGCGCCCCTGAAGAGGAAACCCCGATGAACATTCGCCTCCTGCTTCTGATCGCCACCTTCGCCGTCATCCCCACCTGCGTCATGGCCGAAGGCTGCGACGTTCAGACCCAATCCTCCAGCGCTTCGGTGCCAGCGGTGGAAACCCACAGCTGCTACGAATACGAAGGCATGCCCGTCAGCTCCATCGACTGGTCGTGCAGCAACGAAAGCAAAGACATGCTCAGCAGTACGAAAACCAAGGTCGAGCACTGTGCCGACCACTATCAGGCCACGTGTATCGCCACGATCACTCAGGAATCCCTGGCCAACCCTCACTCCACCAGCAAAGACAAAAACGCCAAGGCGCTGAACATCCCCGATAACGCCCAAGTGACCACGTATTATTACGACGTGGAGCATTTGGCTCAGGCGCGAATTGATTGTGAGAATGGTGGGGGCCAATGGAAGGCAAAGTAAGCGTTTGATATCTGTGTTTGCGACAGGCAAAGAAAAGCCCGGCTCTAAAGACCGGGCTTTTTAGTGCGCGACATCCGTTAACCACCGCCGTTACCCCCACTGCTGCTACCGGACGGTTGACCCGCAGGGCTGGGCTTGGAGGCAGAAGGCACCGGCCCATTGTCGGTCTTGCCACCATCACCACCTTTAGGCAGCGAATTGGCATCCGGGTCGGCATTGGTGGCAGGTGACGCCGGGTCGCGAGTCTGGCTGTTGCCGTCGTTGGCCGTCGGAGTCGGGGTTTCGCCGGCCGCAATCGCATACAGCGAATTGCCGGACAGCAACGCAGCGAGGGTAAACACCGCGATTTTATGGTTCAGCATGGTGGCTCTTCCTTTACGTGGTGAGTTACTGCATTGGAAGAAGGTGCGCGGCGAAGGTGCGGTGTGTCGGACGAATGGTTATTCCCTGAAAGACTCGCGCAATTTCGATATCTGAAAACTTCGTAGGAAAACACTTCATGTGGCGAGGGAGCTTGCTCCCGCTGGGCTGCGAAGCGGCCCCAAAACCGGATGGTCCGTTTTGCTAGCGGTACCGTCGAGTCAGTAAACGTGAAGCGTTATAACTGATTAAAAGGCGGATTATTAGTTTTTCATTTAAAAACCTGTCAGTAATGACAGGTTAGAAAAAACGGCTATTGCGATAACCTATGTTTTCGGCGAGACCAATATTTATCGCTCAGGAGATTAGCCATGACTGATGTGTATGCCTATTATAATAAGTCCAACGAGTTTTCTGCCCATCGCATAATAAAAGTTGGACTCATGAAAGGGGTTGAGGCGATGTATTTTAAAGGTGGAAGCGTTTCATGCACGGAGGAAATAAAAGAGGGTTGGTATTACGATGAAAATAGTCAAAAGTTCATGACTGCGCAGGAATTTGAAATCAATCGCGAAAAATACAGGACTTCACCTGATCCCACGACACTACCCCCTATAGAAATAAAGATGCCAGAATACCCCACTCCATCATCGGAACCTACTGAAAGTTATGATAAAGATATTTTCTGGAAAAAACCCTAAGCACGAAAAAGCAATAACTTCGAACTTATTGATCCATAAAAAATTGCTCTACACGCCTTAAAGAAGTACCGCTATCTCTCTCGAGTTTAGCGGTACACTTTCAGCAAACAAGCTCAAGCACAATGAATTGAATTGAATTTCAAAGTGAAACAAATCAAAAATTCGCCGGCGTATTCGCACTAATAATCTCCGCCTCATCCGCCCCGATATTCCGGAACTTGTGCGGCAACGTCGTCGGAAAGTAATACCCATCCCCCGCATTCAGCACACTCACCTGCCCATCCACGGTCAACTCCACCGTGCCACGCGTCACCAACCCACACTCCTCGCCTTCCGAGTGAACAATCGGCTCTTCCCCGGAGCTCGCGCCCGGTGCGTATTGCTCACGCAGCAAGCGCATCTGGCGACTTGGCACCGAGGCACCGATCAGCAGCAGGCGCAGGCCGTGGCGACCCAGATCGGGTTGTTCATTGGCGCGGAACACGTATTGGTGTTCGCGCGGGGGCTGGTCGAAGGTGAAGAAGTCGGCCAGGGACATCGGGATGCCTTCGAGCAGCTTTTTCAGCGAGCTGACGGAGGGGCTGACGCGATTCTGTTCGATCAGGGAGATGGTGGCATTGGTCACGCCGCTACGCCGGGCCAGCTCGCGCTGGGAGAGTTTGTAGCTTTCGCGTACTAGTTTGAGTCGAGAACCCGTATCCATGACAGCCTTATGTGAGAACGACTTAAGGGCGATGGGGGTGGGTGGCGGGTGACGCGCCGAGGGCGCGGATCACGTTGCTCCCGTGTCCCGGAACCGTGAAAGGCGGCTATTAAATCACGTTTGCCGGTGTTGCTCAGCAGGTTCGA
Source organism: Pseudomonas sp. S3(2024) (assembly GCF_036861315.1). Lineage (NCBI taxonomy): Bacteria > Pseudomonadati > Pseudomonadota > Gammaproteobacteria > Pseudomonadales > Pseudomonadaceae > Pseudomonas > Pseudomonas sp. S3(2024). Next base: position 179,716 of record NZ_JAZAQQ010000005.1, read on the forward strand.
TGGACGGTGCGGTAAAAGTCCTTCTGGCCTTGGTAATACGGCAACTGTGGGAGCGGGCTTGCTCGCGAAAGCGCTGTGTCAGACAACATGTGCGTTGGCTGAACTGGCCCCTTCGCGAGCAAGCCCGCTCCCACAGTTGGATCTGTTTTGTGTCATTTAGCTTGGTAGCGGTTGTCAGGCCGCCATCGGCGGTGTTGCTACAGTATTAAAAACCGGCGGGGTCTTGGGGACCGCCGCCGGGGAGGTAACTAGATGCCGAAACGGTCGCGCAGCGAGTAGTAGACGGCGCCGAGGGCGGTCAATGGGGCGGAGAAGGTGCGGCCGCCGATCATTGGCATGTGCGGGAGTGAGGCGAAGGCGTCGAAGCGTTCGGCGTCGCCGCGGATCATTTCCGAGATCAGTTTGCCGGCCAGGTGCGAGCAAGTGACGCCGTGGCCGCTGTAGCCCTGCATGTAGTAGGCGTTTTTCTCGATGCGGCCGAATTGCGGCATGCGTGACATGGTCAGTAGGAAGTTGCCGGTCCAGCGGTAGTCGATTTTCACGTCCTTGAGCTGCGGGAAGGTCTTGAGGATCTTCGGGCGGATCAGTTGTTCGATGTCGTCAGGCTCGCGTGCGCCGTAGACCACGCCGCCGCCATACAGCAGACGGTTATCGGCCGTCAGGCGGTAGTAATCCAGCAGGTAGTTGCAGTCTTCGACGCAATAGTTGTTGGTAATCAGGCTGCGCGCCTGCTTCTCGGTCAGAGGTTCGGTGACGACAATCTGCGAGCCGCACGGCATGCTTTTCGCGGTCACGCGGTTGTCCAGACCTTGCGGCAGGTAGGCGTTGCCGGCGATCAGCAGGTACTTGGCGCGCACCTGGCCTTTGGCGGTGCGCACCACGTTCGGTTCGCCGTATTTGATTTCCACGGCAGCCGATTGCTCGTAGATCTTGCCGCCCAGGCGCACGATGGCCGCTGCTTCACCTAGGGCCAGGTTCAGCGGATGAACGTGACCGCCCTGCAGGTCCAGCAGGCCGCCAACGTAGGCGTCGGAGCCGATTTCGCGACGGATGTCAGCGGCATCGAGCATCTTCAGGTTTTTGTTGCCGTAACGTTCCCAGCTGCGCTTCTGCTCGGCCAGGCCGTTGAGTTGTTTCTTGTTCATCGCTGCGAAAATGCCGCCCGGGCGGTAGTCGCATTGGATGTCGTAGTCCTTGATCCGCGAACGGATGATGTCGGCGCCTTCGAAGATCATGCTGCCGAGGATTTCTGCGGTCTTGTCACCGTAGCGCTCTTCGATCACATCGACGTCGCGACTGTAGGAGTTGACCAGTTGCCCGCCATTGCGGCCACTGGCGCCGTAGCCGACTTTAGCCGCTTCGAGCACCGTCACTTTGTAGCCGGCTTCGGTGAGGAACAGCGCCGAGGACAGGCCGGTATAGCCGGCGCCAATGATGCAGACATCGCACTCGACCGACTCTTCAAGGGTCGGGAAGTCGATGACTTCGTTGCGCGTGGCGGCGTAGTAGCTGTTGACGTGTTGTTGCTTCATTTTATTGTTCTCCGAGGGTCGCCCATCAAGGGCGACCACCGCTGTAGAAAATCAGAGCTTGATCCAGGTCGCTTTCAGCTCGGTGTACTTGTCGAACGCGTGCAGCGATTTGTCGCGACCGTTGCCCGACTGTTTGAAGCCACCGAACGGTGCGGTCATGTCGCCGCCGTCGTACTGGTTGACCCAGACGCTGCCGGCCCGCAGGCCACGGGCGAAGGTGTGCGCCTTGCTCAGGTTGCTGGTCCAGACACCGGCGGCGAGGCCGAAGATACTGTCGTTGGCGATCTGCAGCGCTTCTTCAACGGTGTCGAAGGTGATCAGCGACAGCACCGGGCCGAAGATTTCTTCCTTGGCGATGGTCATGGCGTTGGTCACGCCGTCGAAGATCGCCGGTTGCACATAGAGGCCACCGGTTTCTTCGAGGGTGCGCTGGCCGCCGGCAATCAGCTCGGCGCCCTGCTCGCGACCGATGCTGATGTAGCGCAGCACGTTTTCCAGTTGACGCTGATCCACAACGGCACCGACGGTGGTCGCCGGGTCGAGGGCGTGCCCCGGTTTCCACGCTTGCAGCGCTTCCACCAGCAGCGGGATGAATTGCTCGCGGATCGAACGCTCGACCAACAGGCGCGAACCGGCAGTGCACACTTCGCCCTGGTTGAAGGCGATCGCACCGGCCGCAGCCTGGGCGGCCGCGCGCAAGTCCGGAGCGTCGGCAAACACCACGTTCGGGCTCTTGCCCCCGGCTTCGAGCCAGACGCGTTTCATGTTGCTCTGGCCGGCATAAATCATCAGTTGTTTGGCAATCGCCGTGGAGCCGGTGAAGGCCAGCACGTCGACGTCCATGTGCAGCGCCAGCGCCTTGCCCACGGTGTGGCCGAAGCCCGGCAGGACGTTGAACACGCCTTTCGGAATGCCCGCGTCCAGCGCGAGCTGGGCGATGCGGATCGCGGTCAGTGGCGACTTTTCCGAAGGCTTGAGAATGAACGAGTTACCCGCCGCCAGCGCCGGGGCGAACTTCCAGCTGGCCATGATCAGCGGGAAGTTCCACGGCACGATCGCGGCGACTACGCCGGATGGCTCGCGGGTCACCAGGCCCAGTTGATCGTGCGGGGTGGCGGCAACTTCATCGTAGATCTTGTCGATGGCCTCGGCGCTCCAGCGGATCGCATTGGCGGTCGCCGGGATGTCGATGCTCATCGAGTCGCTGATCGGTTTACCCATGTCGAGGGTTTCCAGCAGCGCCAGTTCTTCCTGGTGTTGCAGGATCAGATCGGCGAAGCGGATCAGGATGCGTTTGCGCTCGACCGGGGCTTTGTTGGCCCACACGCCGGAGTTGAACGATTGGCGCGCGACTTCGACGGCGAGGTTGGCGTCGGCTTCATCGGTGCTGGCCACGGAGGCGAGAAAACGGCCGTCGACGGGGCTCAGGCATTCGAAGGTGGCGCCGCTGATCGCCGGGCGATATTCACCGTTGATGAAGGCGCGGGATTCGATGGTCAGGGACTGGAAGCGTTGTTCCCAGTCGTTGCGTGTGGTTGTCATGGTTGTGGCTCGACAAGGGGATGGATGACGGGCAAACACCCGTCAATCGAATTGGGTAACCGAATCCCCTGTGGGAGCGGGCTTGCTCGCGAAGGCGTCGGGACATCCAACATCTTCATTGCGAGACACACCGCATTCGCGAGCAAGCCCGCTCCCACATTGGGTCGGTGTTGGTCTGCAAATCACACCGTATGCAGATACCAGTTGTACTCAAGGTCGGAAATCGAGTTCTCGAACTCGGCCAGCTCGCTTTCCTTGCACGCGACGAACACGTCGATGTACATCGGGTCGATGTACCTGGCCATGACTTCGCTGTCGTCCAGCTCGCGCAGTGCGTCGCGCAGGTTGTTCGGCAGGCTTTGTTCGTTCTGCTCGTAGCTGTTGCCTTCAACCGGCGCGCCTGGCTCGATCTGGTTGGTCAGGCCGTGGTGAATGCCGGCCAGTACCGAAGCCATCAGCAGGTACGGGTTGGCGTCGGCACCGGCCACGCGGTGCTCGATGCGCACGGCGTCAGCCGAACCGGTCGGTACACGGACTGCAACGGTGCGGTTGTCGATGCCCCAGCTCGGCGAGTTCGGCACGTAGAACTGCGCGCCGAAGCGGCGGTACGAGTTGACGTTCGGGCAGAGGAACGCCATTTGCGCCGGCAGGGTCTCCAGCACACCGCCGATCGCGTGTCGCAGCGCGGCGTTCTGCTCGGGATCCTCGCTGGCGAAGATGTTGTTGCCTTCTTTGTCCAGGATCGAAATGTGTACGTGCAGACCGTTGCCCGCCTGGCCCGGATACGGCTTGGCCATGAAGGTGGTGTCCATCTCGTGGTCGTAGGCGATGTTCTTCACCAGACGCTTGAGCAACACCGCGTAGTCGCAGGCCTTGATCGGGTCGGAGACGTGATGCAGGTTGACTTCGAATTGCGCCGGGGCGCTTTCCTTGACGATGGCGTCAGCCGGAATGCCCTGCTCTTTCGCGCCTTCCAGAATGTCCTGGAGGCAGTCGACGTATTCGTCGAGATCGTCGATCAGATACACCTGAGTCGACACCGGGCGCTTGCCGGAGACCGGCGAACGTGGCGACTGCGGACGGCCGTTCACGTTGTCCTGGTCGATCAGGTAGAACTCCAGTTCGAACGCGGCGCAGATGGTCAGGCCCAGTTCATCGAACTTGCGCACCACGTTGGCCAGCACTTCACGCGGATCGGCGAAGAACGGCTCGCCCTCGATCTCGTGCATGGTCATCAGCAACTGTGCGGTTGGGCGCTTCTGCCACGGCTCGATGCTCAGGGTGCCCGGGATCGGGTAGCAGATGCGGTCGGCGTCGCCGATGTCCAGGCCCAGGCCGGTGCTTTCCACCGTGGAGCCATTGATGTCGAGGGCGAAGAGCGAGGCCGGCAGGTTGATGCCTTTCTCGTAAACCTTGTGAAGACTGGTGCGCTCGATGCGCTTGCCGCGCACCACACCGTTCATGTCTGCAATCAGAAGGTCGACGTACAAAACCTCAGGATGTTTCTTAAGGAATGCGTTTGCTTCGTTGAGTTGAACGGCACGCAGAGGGACCGACATGATGCACCTATTTAGCTGTTAATTATTATGTTCACCGCTGTTTCGCCGAGCCAGTCAATCCGAAAGGCAAAGTGAAGTCAATAGCGAACACCTGGCCGCTCAGCGTTTATTTTTCGGGCTTTTTTTAACACTCACGTGCCAATGCAGGCGCCGCAAGGCCTGGAATCATGAAGATTGGATGAACGGCGTTTAGAATTTTTTACATGACAGTTGTTAATTAAAATCAACGAGGCTAAGCTCCGGAAAAGCTCGTTCAAGTGTCAAACTTCGAGGTGAATAAAAATGGCATTCAAGCCATTGATCGGCGTTACTGCGTGCGTCAAACAGATTGGCCTGCACCCCTATCACATCAGCGGCGACAAATACGTTCGCGCTGTCAGCGTTGCGGCGCTGGGGTTGCCCGTCGTCATTCCTTCCCTTGGCAAACTGACTGAAATCGAAGACCTGCTCGGTCAACTCGACGGTCTGTTGCTGACCGGCTCGCCCTCGAACGTGGAGCCCTTCCACTATCAAGGTCCGGCCAGCGAACCCGGCACGGATCACGATCCGGCGCGGGACGCCACCACCCTTCCTTTATTGCGTGCAGCCATTGCGGCGGGCGTTCCGGTGCTCGGCATCTGCCGTGGCTTCCAGGAAATGAACGTGGCCTTCGGCGGCAGCCTGCACCAGAAAGTGCACGAGCTGCCGGGCATGCTTGATCACCGCGAAGCCGACAGCCCGGACGTGGCCGTGCAGTACGCACCGGCGCATGCCGTGAGCGTGCTCGCTGGCGGTGTGTTCGAGGCGCTGGAGTTGCCCCGCGAGTTCCAGGTCAACTCGATTCACAGCCAGGGCATCGACCGCCTCGCGCCCGGCCTGCGTGCCGAAGCGGTGGCGCCGGATGGCCTGATCGAGGCGATCTCGGTCGAGCACAGCCCGACCTTCGCCCTCGGCGTGCAATGGCACCCGGAATGGCAGGTGCTGGACAACCCGAACTACCTGAAGATTTTCCAGGCATTCGGCGAGGCCTGCCGGCAACGGGCAGCGCGACGCAACCAGCGCTGACTCAACCCAGGATTTCAAAACTGTTTACTGCCCCCGCGGGGTCGGCGGTTGCGCGTGTGCGCATCCGTCATCCGTGAAAACAACAAACCGTAATAACAACAAGTACGACCCAGGCAGCCAGGACGGCGGCGCCGACCAAGCCCTCGGCAGCGCAAGGTCAGTCAGGCATGCGCAATTCCCCTGTAGGAGTGAGCCTGCTCGCGATAGCAGTAGACCAGTCAACAGAGATGTCGACTGAGATGGCCTCATCGCGAGCAGGCTCACTCCTACAGGGGGATATGTAATGACTGAAATTGCGCTTACAGGCTTGCAATCCACTTAAGCCCGGCCACGTTGGCCGAGCGAACGAAACCTGTTGGGAGTTTCACATGGCAAACGCCTCCAGCACTTACCGGAAGGCACTTGAAGGCCACCAGCAACCGAAAAAGGTTCTGGTGAAAGTCGATCGTGTCACCAAGAAGTTCGACGAAACCACGGCCGTGGACGATGTGTCCCTGGAGATCCATCAGGGCGAAATCTTTGCCCTGCTCGGTGGCTCCGGCTCGGGCAAATCGACCCTGCTGCGCATGCTCGCCGGTTTCGAGCGGCCGACTGAAGGGCGGATTCTGCTCGACGGCGTGGACATCACCGACATGCCGCCCTACGAGCGGCCGATCAACATGATGTTCCAGTCCTACGCGCTGTTCCCGCACATGACTGTGGCGCAGAACATCGCCTTCGGCCTCAAGCAGGACCGTTTGCCGGCCAGCGAAATCGATGCCCGTGTCGAAGAGATGCTGCGCCTGGTGCACATGACCCAATACGCCAAACGCAAACCCCATCAGTTGTCCGGCGGTCAGCGCCAGCGCGTCGCCCTCGCCCGCTCCCTGGCGAAACGTCCGAAGCTGTTGCTGCTCGACGAACCGATGGGCGCCCTGGATAAAAAACTGCGTTCGCAGATGCAACTGGAACTGGTCGAGATCATCGAGCGCGTCGGCGTGACCTGCGTGATGGTGACTCACGATCAGGAAGAAGCCATGACCATGGCTGAGCGCATCGCGATCATGCATCTGGGCTGGATCGCCCAGATCGGCAGCCCGGTCGACATCTATGAAGCGCCGGTCAGCCGCATGGTCTGCGAATTCATCGGTAACGTGAACGCCTTCGACGGCACCGTGGTGGAAGACCTTGAAGGTCACGCGATCATCCACAGCCCGGACCTGCAGCAGAAGATCTACGTCGGCCACGGCGTCAGCACGTCGGTGCAGGACAAGTCGATCACCTACGCGATCCGCCCGGAAAAAATGCTCGTCAGCACCATCAAACCCGAAGTCCGCTACAACTGGTCCGAAGGCAAGGTGCATGACATCGCCTACCTCGGCGGCCACTCGGTGTTCTACGTCGAGCTGCCGGGCGGCAAAATCGTCCAGTCGTTCATGGCCAACGCCGAACGCCGTGGCGCGCGGCCGACCTGGGACGACAAGGTCTACGTCTGGTGGGAAGACGACAGCGGCGTGGTACTGCGCTCATGAGAACCTTCAATCAGCAATTCCTGCGCCTGGTGCCCAGCGGGCGAAAGTTTGTCATCGGCATCCCGTTCATCTGGCTGTTCCTGTTCTTCATGCTGCCGTTCTTCCTGGTGATGAAGATCAGCTTCTCGGAAGCCGCGCTGTCGATCCCGCCGTACTCGGAGATCTACACCTACGCCGAACAGAAATTCCAGCTGATGCTCAACATCGGCAACTACACCATGCTCGGCGAAGACGAGCTGTACCTGTCGGCCTACCTCGGTTCGCTGAAAGTCGCGGCGCTGAGCACGATGATGTGCCTGGTGATCGGTTTCCCGATGGCCTACGCAATCACCAAAGCGAGCAAGGAAGCGCAAAACGTCCTGCTGCTGTTGATCATGATGCCGACCTGGACCGCGATCCTGATCCGCGTTTATGCGTGGATGGGCATCCTCAGCAACAACGGTCTGCTCAACGCGTTTCTGATGTGGACCGGGCTCACCGATCATCCGATCGAGATCCTCAACACCAACACCGCGGTGTATATCGGCGTGGTGTATGCGTACCTGCCATTCATGGTGCTGCCGCTGTACGCCAACCTGGTGAAGCACGATGGAAGCCTGCTGGAAGCCGCGTCGGATCTGGGTTCGAGCAACTTCAACAACTTCTGGAAAATCACTGTGCCGCTGGCCAAGAACGGCATCATTGCCGGCTGCATGCTGGTGTTCATTCCGGTGGTCGGCGAGTTCGTGATTCCGGAACTGCTGGGTGGCCCGGAGACGCTGATGATCGGTCGTGTGCTGTGGCAAGAGTTCTTCAATAACCGCGACTGGCCGGTGGCGTCTGCGCTGGCGGTGGTGATGCTGTTGATCCTGATTGTGCCGATTCTGCTGTTCAACCGCAGCCAGGCCAAAGAGATGGAGGCACGGGGATGAAACGCTTCGGTTTTTCCAAGTTCATGTTGATCTTCGGCTTGATGTTCATCTATCTGCCGATGCTGATTCTGGTGATCTACTCGTTCAACGCCTCGAAACTGGTGACGGTATGGGGAGGCTGGTCAGTGAAATGGTACGTCGGCCTGCTCGACAACACGCAACTGATGGGCTCGGTGGTGCGCTCGCTGGAAATCGCCTGCTACACCGCGATTGCCGCCGTCGCACTGGGCACCCTCGCCGCCTTCGTTCTGACGCGAGTGACGCGCTTCAAGGGTCGCACGCTGTTTGGCGGTCTGGTGACGGCGCCACTGGTGATGCCTGAGGTGATCACCGGTCTGTCGCTGTTGCTGCTGTTCGTGGCAATGGCGCAGTTGATCGGCTGGCCGCAGGAGCGTGGCATCGTCACGATCTGGATCGCCCACACCACGTTTTGTGCCGCCTATGTGGCGGTGGTAGTCTCCGCCCGCCTGCGGGAGCTGGATCTGTCGATCGAAGAAGCCGCGATGGATCTGGGGGCCAAGCCGTTCAAGGTGTTTTTCCTGATCACCATTCCAATGATCGCGCCGTCACTGGCAGCGGGCGGAATGATGTCGTTCGCCCTGTCGCTGGATGACCTGGTGCTGGCGAGCTTCGTCTCCGGCCCGGGTTCGACCACGCTGCCGATGGAAGTGTTCTCGGCGGTGCGTCTGGGCGTGAAGCCTGAGATCAACGCCGTGGCCAGCCTGATTCTGCTGGCGGTGTCGCTGGTGACCTTCCTCGTCTGGTACTTCGGCCGCAAGGCAGAGGCCAGCCGCAAGAAAGCGATTCAGGAAGCGATGGATCAGACGGCGAATGAGGCGTGGCAGCCTCAGCGCGCAGCCACCGCCTAAGCAACACCGATGAACAACTGTGGCGAGGGAGCTTGCTCCCGCTGGGCTGCGCAGCAGACCCAAAAGCTTATGAGCGCTGCGCACTCAAGCGGGAGCAAGCTCCCTCGCCACAGGTTTTATGTGCACCGATTTTTTATGTTGGGTTTTTGAATAAAAAGAATGGAGTTTCACCGATGAAAATGTTTGGCAGGACTCTGCTGACACTGTCCTTAATGGGCGCAATCGCCACGGGCGTCCAGGCCAACGACAAGGTGCTGCGTGTTTACAACTGGTCCGATTACATCGCGCCGGACACCGTCAAGAAGTTCGAAGACGAGACCGGCATCCAGGTGACCTACGACGTGTTCGACAGCAACGAGACCCTCGAGGCGCGTTTGCTGGCGGGCAAATCCGGTTACGACATCGTCGTGCCGTCCAACAGTTTCCTGGCCAAGCAGATCAAGGCCGGGGTCTATCAGCCGCTGGACAAATCGAAGCTGTCGAACTGGAAGAACCTCAACCCGGTGCTGCTGAAAAACGCCTCTGCCAGTGATCCGGACAACGCTCACGCGTTCCCGTACATGTGGGGCTCGATCGGCATCGGTTTCAACCCGGACAAGGTCAAGGAAGTGCTCGGCGCCAAGGCCCCGACCAACTCCTGGGACTTGCTGTTCAAGCCGGAAAACGCCGAGAAGCTGAAAGCCTGTGGCATCAGTTTCCTCGACTCGCCGACCGAAATGATCCCGGCCGCCCTGCACTATCTGGGCTACCCGGTGAACGACAAGGACAAGGCGCACATCCTCGAAGCCGAAGCACTGTTCATGAAGATCCGCCCGTACGTGGCGTACTTCCATTCTTCGAAGTACATCTCGGACCTGGCCAACGGCAATATTTGCGTGGCGGTCGGTTACTCCGGTGACGTGCTGCAGGCCAAGGCCCGCGCGGTGGAAGCCGGCAACAAAGTGCAGATCGACTACAGCATTCCGAAGGAAGGTGCCGGCAGTTTCTACGACATGGTCGCGATCCCGCGCGATGCGGCGAACGTCGAGAACGCCTACCTGTTCATGAACTTCCTGATGCGCCCGGACATCATCGCCGAGATCACCAACAGCAACGGCTACAGCAACGCCAACTCGGCGGCGACGCCACTGGTGGACGAAGCGATCCGCAACGACCCGGGTTCGTATCCGTCGCAGGCGGTAATGGCGACGTTGTATGCGGTGCCGGATCAGCCGATTGCCACGCAGCGGATCATGACCCGCGGCTGGACCCGGGTGAAGCTCGGTAAGTAACCAAATACCCCTGTGGGAGCGGGCTTGCTCGCGAAAGCGCAGTGTCAGGCACAGATGAATTGACTGACCTGACGCCTTCGTGAGCAAGCCCACTCCCACAGGAGATAGGTGTCAGCTTGAAAGTTTACGGTTTCCCGTTCACGCAGCGCCTTACCACCGCTGCACCCTGCAATGAACGGCCTCACCTGGCTCCCTCGGCTCAGGTGAATTTCAGGCGCTCTCGGGCGCCTTTTTTTCTGCGCTCAATTCAATGGCCAATCCTGCAGGATTCGATAGCGACCCTTGTGCGATTCGAACAAGGCAAAGCGCTCGGCGCGCAGGAAAAACTCCGGCGGCGTAGTGGCCTCCGGCGCCTCTGTTCGATAGTCACGGGCCAGGGTCAGGTGCGGGCGAAACTCGCGTGGTGATTCTTCGAAGCCGAACGGCAGCATCGCCTGCTCCAGCGCATACACCAGACGCAGCAGCGCCGGCGGCGCGTGTTCCGGCGCCAGAGACAGAATCCCCGCCCGATGCCAGACCTGCAGACGATCCAGCGCAATCTTCAATGGCTCACCCGGCGTGCGCACCTTGCCGGCGGCCTCGCAGACTTCATGGATTTGCGCCAGCGGCACGGCACCAAGGAACAGCAACGTCAGGTGAAAGTTATCCGCCGGCACCGCTTTGCCGGTGCGCAACCCCAGCTCGCCGCGCCACTGGGCAATGGCCTTGCGTTGCGGTGGCGGGCAGTCGAGGGCAAAAAACAGTCGCTTGAACGGTTCATCCCTGCGCGCATCATCGGTCATGGGCCAGCTCCTTCGCTCGTCGATCAGCCGATTCTACACAGGCTCCTCTGACGACCGGAGACACCCGGCTATAGTTCAAGGATTGCCATCGAACCGGAGGTCGCCATGCGCGAGATCCTCAGCAAAGAACCGTGGTGGGCCCAGCCACCCAGCCCCGGGCAGGATGAAACCGAGCTGGAATGGGGCTGGCTGGTGCATTACAGCGAAGGTGAACCGCGTTTCGAATTCGTCCGCGAACGGCCCACGGAAGAAGAAATCCGCCACCGCAAAAGCTGCCGGATCACCCCCTCTCCAGAGTAATCACAGGCCATTGTGGGAGCGGGCTTGCTCGCGAAAGCGGTGGGTCAGCCACGAAGAAATTGGCAGTGCCGGCCCCTTCGCGAGCAAGCCCGCTCCCACAATGGATTTGCGCTGGTCTTCAGGATTCAAGAAGGTTCTTGAAGCCCCCAAAGATCATCCGCTGCCCATCAAACCCCATTGGGTTGACGTCCGGTTGCATGCGCGGGTCTTCCATCATTTTCGCCATGCCGGCATCGCGGGTGGCTTTGTCGGGCCAGATCAGCCAGCCGGACGACACCGTCTCGCCGTCCTTGAGTTTTACCGCCATCGGGAATGACGTGACTTTGCCTTCCGGCACGTCATCGCCCCAGCACTGAACCACCTCCTTCGCTCCGTATTCCTTGAACAGTTTCGCGGCGATCTCACAGTGTTTTTTGTACTGTTCGCGATTGGCATTCGGCACGGGTGCTACAAAAATATCGATGTAAGCCATGATCACTCTCCTTGCACGTTGGGTTCAATCTGCCGGGTAGTCGATTGCGGCGGCTGCCATTCGACACGATTCACGCCCTGCCCGACCGACGGTTGTTCGCCCCCGCCAAGGCTGCCCTCGACCTGTCCGGCGATATGCAGGGTTCCGGCCATGACTCCGGTGGTCGGGTTCTGCAGCAATTTCGCCCAGGCCTTGTCGAACGTGCTGCCCAGGCTGCTGCGAATCAGCGCTTCGCTGTCGGGCCGGTCGTTGGCCTGGATGATCGCGCGGATGCCCGCCACGCCGATCGAGATCACCCCGCCGACCAACTTGCCCGCCGCAGCCGCCACCGCACTGGCCGCTCCGCGCGGAGCCATTTCCGCCTCCATCCGCTGGCTGGCGCGTTTGGCCACGGGGGCCATGCCGGCGTCGGTCGAAGCGATGCCCTTGCTGCCGCCTTCGGTGTGGATCTTGTCGATCAGCGCGGCATACGCCGGCAAGGTGTTCAGCGGCTCGGTGCTGATGATTTGATACAGCGACGCATCACGCGCCGGCGGCGGCCCGAGGGCAATCGCCGGGACCTTCTGCAGACGCCCGTTGAGCTGGGCCACCGGCACACCGTAACGCTGGGCGATGAGCGGCATCTGCTGGGCCATCAGTTGCGCGTAGAACGCCGTGGCCTGCCCGAGGATCGCATCCGGATCGATCTCCACCGCCACCGGTGCCAGCACTCTTTCCTGATATTGCTCAAGCAGATAGCTCGCCAGGCGCTTGGCCGAAGCGTCCTGCTCGCCGCCGGCACTGATGGTGTACCAACTGACCTTCATCGACAGCCATTCCTGAGTCCAATAGCTGCTGAACCACGGAATGAAATTTTCTTCAGTTTGCTGATAGACGCGAGTGCGCCAATGTTCCATTGAGCCACGGGCAAATACTTTGACTTGCTCGGTGGATTGCTGCGAGGCGCTGACGATGTCGCGATCGATCTGCTGCCAGGTCGCCGGCGATACCACCACAGCCGGCGGCGCCACCGGGGCCCGGGCCGAGGAGGCGCAGCCAGCCAGCAGACACAGTGCGGCGAGGCTCAGCGCACGCAGGTTCACGGTGGTGGAGTCCTTGAATTGAGGAAAACAGATTTGAGTATAGGTGCGGGTATTGGGCCATTTGTCGGTTGTGGCCGGACGGGCGCTCTCACTTTGAAATGCGTTCCCCCTGTGGGAGCGGGCTTGCTCGCGAAGGGGCCGGCACAGCCAACATCTTCATGGCTGACCCACCGCTTTCGCGAGCAAGCCCGCTCCCACAGGGGGAAGCATCAACCATCAACGCCGTCGATATTCACCATCGCCACGTTTGCCTTCCGCCCGCCGCCCGGCGAAGGCACGATTCACCCATCCGAGACGCAACGAGGAGTACCCATCATGATTCGCACCATCACCCTCTCCGTGAGCTTCCCGGTGTTCGGCAGCAACTACTACGACCAGCAAGTCGTCTCGCGCAAGTCCCAGGCGCTGCTGTTCAACGAAGATTTCGACGATGTGCTGATGCCCGCCGCGAGCAATCATTTCAGCAATGAAGTGGTCGGCATCAACGATCAGTTCCGCTTTCTGAGCGACATACTCGCCACCCATTTGCTGGATCTCGAGGCCACCGCGCCTGCGCATTCCAGCGTCCGGGCGAGCGCTCATTTTTAATCGACGAGGGCGCTCCCGTTGCGGGAACGCCCTTTTGATTTCTACTCAGTCATCGTCGCGATCACGATAGTAACGACGCCCGTCGCGACGACCATCGTCGCGGTCATCCCAGCGCCGGTCATGGTCGTAATAACGCCCGTGATCGCGGTCGTAATGCCGCCCGTGGCGATGATCATCATCAAAATCCGCCACACAGCCAGCCAGCAATACAGCGGCGGATATCGTCAACAGCAAGGTTGTTGCACGCTTCATTCAAACTTCCCTAACACCAAGGTCTTGACCACGGAACGGCTGTCACTGCCTGCGCCTTCAGGACGCAGTGCGCGCAGCCGCTGATACGACCGGACAAAAGGACTTTGATTCACTGCCCGACCACGACCGTTGATCGGCCCGCCGCCAGCATCCGGGCAGCGGCGAAATGCCACCTATACTGCTGCTTAGCGACTCCCACGCAACGGATCTGCGCCTCGATAACAACAAGCAGAGGTGGACCATGGTCTGGCAGCAAATTTACGACCCGTTCGGCAACCCGTTGATCTCCACGCTCATGGCTGCAGTGCCGGTGGTGGTGATGCTCGCGGCGCTGGCGTTCTTTCACGTCAAGGCGCATCTGGCCGCTCTGTTGGCGTTGGCGTCAGCCCTGCTCATCTCGATCTTCGCCTTCGGCATGCCGGCGAGCATGGCCGGTTCGGCGGCGTTGTTCGGCGCGGCCAATGGTTTACTGCCGATCGGCTGGATCGTGCTCAACATCATTTTTCTGCACCGCCTGACCACCGAGAACGGCTCGTTCAAAGTGCTGCAGGATTCCCTCGCACGCATCACCGATGACCGGCGTTTGCAGCTGCTGCTGATCGCGTTCTGCTTCGGCGCGTTTTTCGAAGGCGCGGCCGGGTTCGGCACGCCGGTTGCGGTGACCGGGGCGATTCTGATCGGCCTCGGTTTTTCGCCGTTGGCCGCCTCGGGGCTGGCGCTGATTGCCAACACCGCACCGGTGGCGTTCGGCGCCCTCGGCACGCCGATCATCACCCTGGCCAAGGTCACCGGGCTCGATGAGATGGAGCTGTCGATGATGGTCGGTCGACAGTTGCCGTTTTTCTCGGTGCTGGTGCCGTTCTGGCTGATCTGGGCGTTTGCCGGGTGGCGCAAAATGCTGGAGATCTGGCCGGCGATTCTGGTGGCCGGGGTCAGCTTCGCGGTGCCGCAATTCCTCGTGTCGAACTTCCACGGGCCGATGCTGGTGGACGTGATCGCCGCGCTGATTTCCATGGCCTGCCTGACCCTGTTTCTGCGGGTCTGGAAACCGGCGACGGTGTACACCTCAGCCGCCCTGTCCGGGCGGGTCGACAACTCCCGGGTCGAGGAAGAAAAAGTCACCGCCAGCGGCGCTTTCAGCGATCAGGCGCGCCCGGCGGTGATGCGTGCGTGGATGCCGTGGATCATCCTCACCGTATTCGTGTTCGCCTGGGGCACCCAGGGCTTCAAGAACATCTTCGACGTGCGCCCGGCGCTGGACCCGGTAACCCATTCGGTCAAACTCGATGCGCAAGGCAAACCGCTGAATGAGGCCAACCCGATTTTCTCCCCGGCGCTGACCTTTACCACCCTGCACCTGCAAGTGCAGAAAGTCCCGCCGGTGGTGCCGACGCCGAAAGCCGAAGAGGCGATCTACAAGTTCACCTGGTTCACTGCCACCGGCAGCGGCATCCTGCTGGCGGCTATTGTCGGCGGGCTGCTGATGGGCTATTCGATCCCGCAACTGATCAAGCAATACCTGCGCACGTTGTGGGTGGTGCGCTTTTCGCTGATCACCATTGCGGCGATGCTGGCGCTGGGGTTCCTCACGCGTTATTCCGGACTGGACGCCACCATGGGTCTGGCGTTTGCCGCGACCGGGGTGTTCTACCCGATGTTCGGCACCCTGCTCGGCTGGCTCGGCGTGGCGTTGACCGGTTCGGATACGGCCTCGAACGTGCTATTCGGCGGACTGCAACGGGTGACCTCGGAACAACTGGGCATCAGCCCGGTGCTGATGGCCGCAGCCAACAGTTCCGGCGGGGTGATGGGCAAAATGGTCGATGCGCAATCGATCGTGGTCGCCTCCACCGCCACCCGCTGGTATGGGCATGAGGGCGAGATTCTGCGCTACGTGTTCTTCCACTCGATCGTGCTGGCCATCCTGGTGGGCGGGCTGGTGACATTGCAGGCGTATGTGGCGCCGTTTACGCACATGGTGGTTGGCGGGCATTGATGTCGCTTGTAGGGGCCTCTTCGCGAGCAAGCCCGCTCCCACATTTGGACTGCATTGCCCTGTGGGAACAAGCTATTTCCCCACCAGGATTGCATTCTCCGTGGGCACAAACCCATTCCCACATTGGAATGCATTCCCAATGTGGGAGCGGGCTTGCTCGCGAAAGCGGTGTGTCATTCAACTCATAGACGAACTGTTCCGACGCCTTCGGGAGCAAGCTCCCCTTCCACATTGATAGGCATGCCCCCCAAATTTGGCTATGTCGATCAGAAGATTGATGAGCCATGCGCATAACTCTATAGCGCAAATCCGCAAAAACCTTTTCCCCTCCGCGCAGGTCATTCCAAGAACGAGACCGGTAAACATGCCGGCGCGCCCGTTTGGGCCCTTCAATCCCTGCCGTCCTGATTAAGCCAGAGAGGAATCGAAGCATGACGATTTCCCGACGAAGATTCCTGATCCTCGGCGCGGTGACCGCCACCGCGTTTGCAATGCCCCCCTTCATTAGCCTCAAGGCCTACGCGGCCAGTCTGGAGCAACCCGCCATGGCCAAACTGACGATCAATGTAAACGGTAAACCCCAAGCCCTTGAGGTGGACAACCGCACCACCCTGCTCGACGCCCTGCGCGAGCACCTGCACCTGACCGGCAGCAAAAAAGGCTGCGACCACGGCCAGTGCGGTGCCTGCACCGTCATCGCCGACGGCCGCCGGATCAACTCCTGCCTGACGCTTGCGGTGATGCATGAAGGCAGCGAGATCACCACCATCGAAGGCCTGGGCATGCCCGACAACCTGCACCCGATGCAGGCCGCGTTCATCAAGCATGACGGCTACCAGTGCGGCTATTGCACGCCGGGGCAGATCTGTTCGGCGGTGGCGGTGCTCAAGGAAATCCGCGAGGGCATTCCCAGCCACGTCAGCCCGAGCCTGACCGAAGCCCCGCAACTGATCGCCAGCGAATTCCAGGAACGCATGAGCGGCAACATCTGCCGCTGCGGCGCCTACTCGAACATCATCGAAGCCATCACTGAAGTCGCGCAGGTGCCAGCATGAGACCGTTAAATTACAGCCGCGCCGACTCCCCTGCCGCAGCCGCAGCGCTGGCGGCACAGGTCGAAGGCGCGAAGTTCATCGCCGGTGGCACCAACCTGCTGGACCTGATGAAACTCGACATCGAAACCCCGCTGCACCTGATCGACGTCAACCACTTGGGCCTCGATCAGATCGAAGCCACGCCTGAAGGCGGATTGCGCATCGGCGCGCTGGTGCGCAACACCGATCTGGCCGCTGACAGCCGCGTGCGCAAAGACTACGGACTGCTCTCCCGCGCCCTGCTCGCCGGCGCCTCGGGCCAGTTGCGCAACATGGCGAGCACCGCCGGCAACCTGCTGCAACGCACCCGCTGCCCGTACTTCTACGACGTCAATCAGGCCTGCAACAAACGCCAGCCCGGCAGTGGCTGCGCGGCGATTGGCGGGGTCAGTCGCCAATTGGGGCTGATCGGCGTCAGCGACGCCTGCATCGCGACCCACCCGAGTGACATGGCGATTGCCATGCGCGCCCTCGATGCGCAGGTTGAAACGGTGAAGCCGGACGGCAGCACACGCAGCATCGCCATCGCCGATTTCCATCAACTGCCAGGCAACACGCCGAACATCGAAACCAGCCTCACGCCCGGCGAGTTCATCACTTCGGTAACCCTGCCGGCCCCGGTTGGCGGCACGCACATTTATCACAAGGTGCGTGATCGCTCGTCGTACGCTTTCGCGCTGGTGTCGGTCGGTCTGATCCTGCAAAAGGACGGCAGCGGCCGTGTGGCGGTCGGCGGTATTGCGCCGAAACCCTGGCGGGTGGAAGCCGCCGACGCGTTGCTGCCCAAAGGCGCAAAAGCCGTCAGCGAACGCTTGCTCGACGGTGCCACGCCAACCCACGACAACCAATTCAAACTGACCCTGGTCGAGCGCACGCTCGGCTCGGTGTTGGCGCAAGCGAGGGATCAAGCATGAAGTTCGACACGCCCGCCACCACCAACCCGATCGACCAACTCAAGGTCGTCGGCAAACCCACCGACCGCATCGAAGGCCCGCTGAAAACCAGCGGTCAGGCGCCATATGCCTACGAGCAGCACGAGGCCGTGGCGAATCAGGCTTACGGTTTCATGGTCGGCTCGGCCATCGCCAAGGGCCGCATCAGCCACATCGATCTCGACGCTGCACAAGCGGCGCCCGGCGTGCTGGCGATCGTCACCGCCGCCAATGCCGGCAAGCTCGGCAAAGGCCAATACAACTCGGCGCCGCTGCTCGCCGGGCCCGAGGTGCAGCACTATCACCAGGCCGTGGCGCTGGTGGTCGCCGAGACCTTCGAACAGGCTCGCGCTGCGGCGCAATTGGTCAAGGTCGATTACGTCGCGGCCAAGGGCGAGTTCGAACTGGCCAACGTGCTTGACCAAGGCGTCGAAGACGACGAGTTGCCCGACGTCACCCACGGCGATTTCGACAAGGCCTTCGCCGCCGCGCCGGTGCAGTTCGACCAGACCTACACCACTCCCGATCAGTCCCACGCGATGATGGAGCCGCACGCGACCCTGGCCGCATGGGAAGGTGATCATCTGACCTTGTGGACCTCCAACCAGATGATCGCCTGGAGCGTCGGCGACGTCGCCACCACCCTCGGCCTGCCCAAGGAAAACGTGCGCCTGATCTCGCCGTACATTGGTGGCGGCTTCGGCGGCAAACTGTTCATTCGTGCCGACGCGATCCTTGCCGCCCTCGGAGCGCGCCTCGCCAATCGCCCGGTGAAAGTCGCCCTCGCCCGCCCGCAAATGGCCAACAACACCACCCACCGCCCGGCCACGATCCAGCGCATTCGGATGGGCGCCACGGCGGACGGCAAGCTCAGCGCCATCGCCCACGAAGGCTGGTCGGGTAACCTCAAGGACGGCAAGGTCGAAGTCGCCGCGCAGCCGAGCCAGTTGCTCTATGCCGGAGAAAATCGCCGGGTGACCATGCGCCGGGCGCCGCTGGATCTGCCCGAAGGCAATTCCATGCGCGCGCCGGGTGAAGCACCGGGGCTGATGGCGCTGGAAATCGCCATGGACGAAATGGCCGAGCAGCTCAAGCTCGACCCGGTGCAGTTCCGCATCCTTAATGACACCCAGGTTGATCCGGTAAAAACCGAGCGTCCGTTTTCCCAGCGACGCCTGATCGAATGCTTGCAGACCGGTGCCGAGAAATTCGGCTGGAACCAGCGCAATGCTACTCCCGGCAGCCGTCGCGAAGGTCGCTGGCTGATCGGCATGGGCGTCGCTGCGGCGTTTCGCAACAACCTGCTGCTGAAGTCCGGCGCCCGGGTGCGGCTGGAGCGCGACGGCAAGGTCACGGTGGAAACCGACATGACCGACATCGGCACCGGCAGCTACACCATCATCGCCCAGACCGCGGCCGAGATGATGGGCGTGGACCTGGCGGACGTCAGCGTGCATCTGGGGGATTCGACCTTCCCGGTATCGTCCGGCTCCGGTGGCCAGTTCGGCGGCAACTGCTCGACTGCCGGGGTGTATGCCGCGTGCATGAAACTGCGTGAAGCGGTGGCGACGAAGCTGGGCATGAGCGGTGACGTCGAGTTCGCCGACGGTCAGGTGCGCGCCGGCGGCAAGGCCCTCTCGCTGCGTGATGCGGTAAAAGATGGCGTGGTCGAGGCCGAGGACAGCATCGAATTCGCCGACCTCGCCAAGCAATATCAGCAATCGACTTTCGGCGCGCATTTCGTGGAGGTTGCGGTGGATGCAGCGACCGGCGAAGTCCGCGTGCGGCGCATGCTCGCGGTGTGCGCGGCGGGGCGGATCCTCAACCCGAAAGCAGCGCGCAGCCAGGTGATCGGCGCGATGACCATGGGCGTCGGTGCGGCGCTGATGGAAGAGCTGGCGGTGGACAAACGGCTGGGCTTTTTCGTCAATCATGACCTGGCCGGATACGAGGTGCCGGTGCATGCCGACATCCCGCATCAGGAGGTGATTTTCCTCGATGAGACCGATCCGATTTCATCGCCGATGAAAGCCAAGGGTGTGGGGGAACTGGGGATTTGCGGCGTGAGCGCGGCGGTAGCGAATGCGATCTACAACGCCACCGGGGCGCGGGTGCGTGAGTATCCGATTACGCTGGACAAGATTCTCTCTTCCTTGCCGCCGATGATCTAGTCATCTGCACATTCAAGCCCTCTCCCCAATCGATATGGGGTGAGGGCTTCGGTAGCGCACTAGCATGGGGTGCTAGGGGTCGAGGATGCGGAAGTTACTCCGATCTTGGGTATTGTGTCGCACTCACCTGCTCCATCCACTCCACCACTTCACCCTCCAGCACCTCGGTAATCGCAATGTGCGTCATCGCCGTGGTCGGCCCGGCGCCATGCCAGTGCTTCACCTGCGGCGCAATCCACACCGTATCGCCAGGGCGGATCTGCCGAACCGGCTGACCCCACTCCTGCACAAAACCTGAACCGGCGGTGACGATCAGCGTCTGACCCAACGGATGGGTATGCCACGCCGTACGTGCGCCGGGCTCGAAGGTCACCGTTGCGCCGCTGACACGCGCGGCATCGCTGCCCTTGAACGGCGCGTCAACACGCACAGTGCCGGTGAACCAGTCTGCCGGGCCTTGGGCCGAGGGTTGCGAGCCATTGGGAGTAACAATGACGCGCGGGGATTCGTTGGCCTGGGCCTCACCCGCAATTAAGGACAGGGTCAGTGCAGAAGCGGCAATCGGGTTCATGGCGATGGTCTCCGCTGATCAATAGCCGCACTTTACCGAGCCGGACTGTTCAGATAATCGACTAGAATTCGAAAAAACTTATGCAGGACACTCATCAATGCTTCGAGAAAACGCCAGTGACCTGCTCGCCTTCCTCGCCGTGGCCCGCGAGCGCAGTTTCACCAAAGCCGCGGCCAGACTCGGCGTTTCGCAATCGGCGCTCAGTCATACCATTCGCGCCCTTGAAGCGCGTCTGGGCCTGCGCCTGCTGACCCGCACCACGCGCAGCGTCTCCCCGACCGAGGCCGGCGAACATTTGCTGCAGACCATCGGCCCGCGCTTCGAAGAGATCGAACAGGAACTGGCGGCCCTGAGCAACCTGCGCGAAACCCCGGCCGGCCGGATCCGCATCAGCGCCACCGACCATTCGCTGAACTGGCTGCTGCGCCCGGTGCTCAAGGAATTCCTGCCCCAGTACCCGGACATCGCCGTCGAGGTGATCTGCGATTACGGTTTCGTCGACATCGCCGGACAAGGCTTCGACGCCGGCATTCGGCTGGGCGAAGACGTGGCCCAAGGCATGATCGCCACCCGCATCGGCCCGGACATGCGCATGGCGGTGGTCGGCTCGCCGGCCTATTTCGCCAACCGTGCACGCCCGCAAACACCAAGAGACTTGACTGACCACGCCTGCAACAACCTGCGTCTGCCCACCAACGGCGGGCTGTACACCTGGGAATTCGAGAAGGGTGACGAAAGCCTCAAGGTGCGGGTATCCGGGCAAGTCACACTGAATGGCGTCTACCCGCTACTCGACGCCGCAGTCGACGGTTTCGGCCTCAGCTACATTCCGGAAAATATCGTCGCGCCGTATCTGGCCGACGGGCGTCTGGTGCAAGTGCTGGCAGACTGGTGCCCGACATTTGCCGGTTATCACCTGTATTACCCGAGCCGACGCCAGGCTGCGCCAGCGTTCGCGTTGTTGGTGGAGGCGTTGCGGTATCGCGGTTGACCGCCTACCCCAGCAGCGCAATCAACTGATGCCGCTGCGCATCGGTGAGCATCGGCCCGAATCCGGCGCCAGCGTTGTCGGCCATGTAGCGCGGATTGCCGGTGCCGGGAATCACGCAAGTCACCGCCGGGTGCGACAGCAGGAACTTCAACGCCAGTTGCGGCCAGCTGTTGACCTGCACGTCCGAGACCCAGGCCGGCAACGGCTTGACCTTGAGACGGGCGAGCAACCCGCCGCCGCCAAAAGGCCGATTGCAGATCACCGCCACCCCGCGTTCACGGCACAGCGGCAGAATGCGTTTCTCCACGCCACGGTCATCGAGGGCGTAGTTGATTTGCAAAAAATCCAGTTGTTCGGCCTTGAGCACTGCTTCGACTTCATCGTAGGCCGACGGCGTGTAATGGGTGATGCCGATGTAGCGAATGCGCCCCTGTTCTTTC
This sequence comes from Pseudomonas sp. S3(2024), assembly GCF_036861315.1. Classification (NCBI taxonomy): domain Bacteria; kingdom Pseudomonadati; phylum Pseudomonadota; class Gammaproteobacteria; order Pseudomonadales; family Pseudomonadaceae; genus Pseudomonas; species Pseudomonas sp. S3(2024). The sequence continues at coordinate 201,626 of NZ_JAZAQQ010000005.1, forward strand.
CATTCCCGCAGAATTGGCAGATGGCTCTGCCAGTCCAGCAGATTGTGGATCTGCATCAGGTCGATGCGTTCGGTGCGCAGCAGACGGAAGGATTCCTCCATCTGCGCGATACCTTCCTTGCGCCCTCGGGTCCAGACCTTGGTCGCCAGAAACGCGGGTGAACGCGGTTCGTGAATCGATAGCAGCTCGCCAGTAGTTTGCTCGGCGCGGCCATACATCGGCGAGCTGTCGATCAACGTGCCACCCTTTTTGAACAGCTCGTCGAGCACTGCTGGCAATAGCTTATAAGCCGGATCGCCGGGAGCAACGTCAAAGCCGCGATAAGTGCCCACGCCCACTATGGGCAACAGCTCGGAGCTGGAAGGGATGGCGCGGGTCTGCATGGTCTGGTCTCCTGCCTGGCTCGGCGAAGTGGCAGTCGGTGTGATGGCAGTGGCCAACGCCCGGTCAAAGGTCAGGACCGCCGAAACCCCGGCAGCCAGCGTGAGCAAGCGGCGCCGGGAACAACCCTCAGTGTGGCTCATGCGGGTTCCTCTGCTGCGTGAATCTGTTGCACCTTGTATGCGACAGCGGCCGGCCCGATTCACTGGACTACACTGCGACTGCGAACACCCGCGCCCCGTTAAAGTTAGTCGAATGTCCAGAAAACTGATGTCACTCGTCGCCTTGCTCATCGCCCTCTACCTGTTGCTGTGCGGGGCGCTGTTCATTTTTCAGCGCTCGCTGATCTATTTCCCCCAGCCTGACAACGCCGTGACTACGGAAGATTCGCGGCTGAAACTGGCAATGCCGGAGGCCGATGTGTGGGTGACCGTTCGCGAACACGCCGGGCCAAAAGCGCTGATTTACTTCGGCGGCAATGCCGAGGATGTGTCGCGCAATCTGCCGTCGTTCAGTGAGGCTTTTCCCGACTACGCGGTGTTTTTGCTGAACTACCGGGGCTTCGGTGGCAGCGGCGGCTCGCCTTCGGAGGAAGCGATTGCCGAAGATGCGCTGGCGCTGTTTGATCAGGTGTACGCCAGCCATCCGCAGATTGCCGTGATCGGCCGCAGCCTGGGATCGGGGGTGGCGGTGCGGCTGGCGAGTCAGCGTCCGGCGACCAGATTGATTCTGGTGACGCCGTACAACAGCCTCGAAGAAATTGCCGTCCGCCAATACCCGTGGTTTCCGGTCAAATGGTTGCTCAAGGATCGCTTCGAGTCGGGCCGCTATGCCGCGCACATTCGCGTGCCGACGTTGCTGTTGGCGGCCAGCGATGACGAAGTGGTTCCACGAGACAGCACGCAGCGGCTGCTGACGCATTTCCCCAAAGGCGTGGCGACGCTGCGCGTGGTGCCGGATTCGGGGCACAACTCGATTTCCGAGCGGGTGCAGTATCTGCAGTGGATGCAGGAAGTGCTTGATCGCTGATAGCCGATTATTGCGTTGGCTGAACTGGCCCCTTCGCGAGCAGGCTCGCTCCCACCTTGATAATGCAATCCCCTGTGGGAGCGGGCTTGCTCGCGAAGGCGCCAGTGCGAACAACACAAAATCCAAGGATCGCCCTCCCCTTCATCACCCACCAAAAAAGCCAGATGGCCAGCATGAACCAAGTGCAAAAAGCCCAGTCCTAGTGGCGCCGTATTCCGCGGCTGCCCACTTCAGCACTGTCCTTTTCCCTGAGTCTGCCGTCCCATGCGCCATGTCGTTCGCTCATCACGCTTCGTTTCGCTGTGCCTGCTGATCCTCGCCCCACTGTTCACCGAGACCTCCCACGCCAGCGAAGAGCGGCAACTCGTGGCCGCGATCAACGACTATCGCGCCCATCCGCAACGCTGCGACCGCCGCCCGGCCCAGCGCCTGGCGCCACTGTCGCTGAAATCGAATCTGGCGCTGCCGATCGGCTATGGCTACGGCGGTGGCTTGCGCGAGAGATTGAAATCTTCGGGGTATTCGGCGGTGGCGGTACGCAGTATCCGCATCATTGGGGCCGGGGATGCCGAGGAAGCCTTCGAACAGCTGCAAGACAGCCACTGCAGCGCACTGCTCGACGATCAGTACGCCGACATCGGCGTCAGCCGCTCCCGTGGTGAATGGCAAGTGGTGCTGGCGCAACCGGTGCTCGACAGTCGTGTCGGCGACAACCGCAGCGTCGGCAAGGCCTTGCTCGCCGAAGTCAACGCCGCTCGGGCACGCCCCCGGATGTGCGGGCGCCAACGCTTTGCCGCCGCCCGCCCCCTGAGCTGGAACCCGGCGCTGGGCGCCGCCGCACAAGGGCACAGCAAAGCCATGGCGTACGGCAACTATTTCGCCCACCGCGACCCGGACGGCGATATGCCGGCAGATCGCGCGCGGGCGGCGGGTTATCGAGGTCGGCAGATCGGCGAGAATATCGCCGCCGGCCAGAGTTCACCGGGCAAGGCGATGGCCGGATGGCTGGCCAGCCCCGGCCATTGCGCCAACCTGATGAACCCGATGTTCACTCAGGTCGGTGCCGGGTTCGCCAGTGAGGCGCGCAGTGATGAGGGGGTTTACTGGACGATGGTGTTTGGCGCGCCTTGATTCGCTTGAGAGCTTTTCAGTGACGCTACTGGCCTCTTCGCGAGCAAGCCCGCTCCCACACTGGATCTGTGTTGTTCACAAATCCATGTGGAAGCGGGCTTGCTCGCGAAGAGGCCGGTACAGACACCCCCAATCGCTTGCGCCGCCTCCCGGTTCAGTCCAGTTCGGTGTGATGCGAGAAGTTACAGCGCAGTAGAAACAGTTGCGCCCTTCGATAAAAAAGGGCGCTGGAGTCTGGAGTAAAACGACCGGGGTTCAGACCGGAGAAATCGTCGCAAGCATTCCGATCAGAATGGTCAACGTCAGAAACCCACCGAGGAAAATCGCCATCTTGTTCATGCTGCTCTCCTTAATGTTGAGCTTGCGGTGCACCGGGCGCTTCGGGATGAAGGGCTGCCGCGGGTGACCGAATTGCCGGGCTATTCTGAGCGCCAGACTGAGCCGGTTACAGAGGCAGATCCAACAGAAAAATACGGATCAGATGCGCATCTGATCCGCTCCGGACATGATCTGGTATTCAGATCGGCACACAACGGTTCGAGATCCGCCGCTTTGAACTAGAGTGATTGCCGTCGCGCGAAGAACAACAACAATTCCAGGACTGGTCAATGTCCGAACTGAACCTGCAACCCAACGCCGCCGAATCCCTGAAACGCTGGCACGAGATGATCCGCACCGGCAATCTCAAGGTCTTGCCCGAACTGCTCGACCCGAACGCGGTATTCCGCTCGCCCATGGCCCACTCGCCCTACCCCGGCGCGCCAGTGGTGACGATGATCCTCAACACCGTGTTCGACGTGTTTGAAGATTTCAAATATCACCGCGAACTGGCGACTGCCGATGGTTTGAATGTGGTTTTGGAGTTCAGCGCCAAGATCGGGACCAAGGAGTTGAAGGGGATCGACATGATTCGCTTTGATGAGAGCGGGAAGATTGTCGAGTTCGAGGTGATGGTGCGGCCGTTGAGCGGGTTGCAGGCTCTCGGCGAAGAGATGGGGCGGCGGCTTGGTGCGTATCTGGCAAGCGCGAAACCCAAGTAGGATCAGGCGCCACAAAAAAAGCCCACTGACCGTTACCGGTTCAGTGGGCTTTTGCGTATCTGGCGTCTAGTTACAGAGCCATGTCACGTGCAGCATTTTCCTTCGGTGCTTCAGCTTTTTCAGCTGCAGGTGCAGCCGGAGCAGCAGCCTGACCGATCACCGGAGGGGTTGGCAGTTCGAGGATCTTGGCGGTGTACGCCCACTCTTGTGCCACTTTGGCCGGATCGCTGTTCAGCTGAGTGCCGTAGCTTGGCACGATCTGGTGCAGCTTGGCCTGCCACTCAGGGGTGGCGACTTTGTCTTTGAAGACTTTCTGCAGCACGCTCAGCATGATCGGTGCAGCGGTCGACGCGCCTGGCGATGCGCCCAGCAGGCCGGCGATGGAGCCGTCTTGTGCAGCAACGATTTCGGTGCCCAGTTTCAGCACGCCGCCCGCGGCTTCATCACGCTTGATGATTTGCACGCGCTGGCCGGCTTGCCACAGGCGCCAGTCTTCGGCTTTGGCGTTCGGGAAGTATTCCTTCAGCGCGTTCAGACGGTCTTCATCCGACAGCATCAGTTGACCGGCCAGGTACTCGACCAGCGGGTATTCCTTGATGCCGACCTTGGTCATTGGCCAGATGTTGTGGGTGGTGGTGCTGGTCAGCAGGTCCAGGTACGAGCCTTCTTTGAGGAACTTGGTGCTGAAGGTCGCGAATGGGCCAAACAGGATGACGCGCTTGCCGTCCAGAACACGGGTGTCCAGGTGCGGAACCGACATCGGCGGTGCGCCAACCGAAGCTTTACCGTAGGCCTTGGCCAGGTGCTGCTCGGCGATGGCCGGGTTATCGGTCACCAGGAACGAGCCGCCGACCGGGAAGCCAGCGTATTCCTTGGCTTCAGGAATGCCCGACTTCTGCAGCAGGTGCAGAGCGCCGCCACCAGCGCCGATGAACACGAACTTGGCGTCGGTTTCGGTCTTGGTGCCGTCTTTCAGGTTTTTGTAGCTGACGCGCCAGGTGCCGTCGGCGTTCTTGGTGATGTCTTCGACTTCACTCGACAGCTTCAGGTCGAAGTTAGGCTTGGTCTGCAGGTAACCGGCGAACTGGCGGGTGATTTCGCCGAAGTTCATGTCGGTACCCAGCGGGCTCCAGGTGGCCGCGATTTTCTGGTTCGGGTCACGCCCTTCCATCATCAGCGGGACCCACTTCTTGATCACAGCCGGGTCTTCGGAGTACTGCATGCCGGCGAACAGCGGGCTCGCTTGCAGGGCTTCGTAGCGCTTTTTCAGGAACTTGATGTTGTCATCGCCCCACACGAAGCTCATGTGCGGCGTGGTGTTGATGAACGAGCGAGGGTTCTTCAGAACGCCTTGCTGAACCTGCCAGGCCCAAAACTGACGGGACACCTGGAACGCTTCGTTGATCTCGACAGCTTTCGGGATCGTCACGTTGCCTTTGTCGTCTTCCGGGGTGTAGTTCAGCTCAGCCAGGGCGGAGTGACCAGTACCGGCGTTGTTCCAGCCGTTGGAGCTTTCCAGGGCGACGCCATCGAGGCGCTCGACCATTTCCATCGACCAGCTTGGCTCCAGCTCATTGATCCACACACCCAGGGTGGTGCTCATGATGCCGCCGCCGATCAGCAGAACGTCGACTTTCTTTGCTTCTGCAGCATTGGCGGACGACATCCCCATCGCCAAAGCCAGCCCGAGCAAGGCTGTGTTCACTTTCTTAAACATCCGTTGCACCTATGATAAAACGCCTTCCGCCCGCCGCTGTTATCTGTATGCGATCCGCTTTGATGACGCTCAGGCTCGCGTCGCAGATTCCGGCACACTTCAATTTTGACGGGTGGGCACACAAGGCCGACGTACCGCATCGACCTCAGTTAATGTCCCTTCTGAACTGACTTCTTATCATTATTGGCTTCAGCTACTTGAGCGACAGGGATTCCGTCAGCCTGCCCCAAAGGCAGGCAAACCGAATAAGGTCAAACCAAGTTGGCGCGAAGAATATCACGTCAGGGCAAACCCGCGCGTCTGTTCCCGACTTGAGAGTCTTTTTCCGCTCTGGGCGTTATCGGCCGGTTTGGGCTGAACATGATTCAGAAACCTGTGGTGGCTGGGCTGGCTCCATCGCGAGCAGGCTCACTCCTACAGGGAATGGGCTGCTCTCGCAATGGCGGCACTACAACCGAAACCGATCCACCGACAACGCCAACGCCCCCGCCAGACTCGACAGTTCATCGGTGGTATTGGCCGTCTGCCCGATCACTTTGCTGTTGCCCTCGGACATGCCCGCGATCATTTCCACCTGATGGGCGATTTCGTTGCTGGCCTGGCTTTGCTCGCCGATGGTGCGGGTGATGTCGTTGACCAGTTGCGTGGTGCTGAGGGTGGCGTCGAGGATTTCGCGAATCGCCCGTTCGACTTCAGCCGTGACCGCCATGCCCTTGTCGACTTGGGCCACGCCGGCCTCCATGCTGCTGACCGCCTCCCGGGTGCTGTTTTGGATCCGTGCAACCATCGCGGCGATTTCCTGGGTTGAGGCACTGGTGCGTGCCGCCAGGCTGCGCACTTCGTCGGCAACCACGGCAAAGCCCCTGCCCTGCTCGCCGGCCCGCGCTGCCTCGATGGCGGCATTGAGTGCCAGCAGGTTGGTCTGGTCGGCGATGCTCTTGATCACCTGAATGATGTTGAAGATGCCTTCGGATTCCTGATCCAGCGTACGGATCACCTGCGCCGACTGTTGCGCCGAGCGGGCGATGTCGTCCATGTCGCTGACCACCTGATGGATCACCTGTCCGCCGCTCTTGGCCAGCGACTCGGCCTGATTGGCCATGCCCAGCGCGCGCTCGGCATGACGGGTGATTTCCTCGATGCTGGCGGTCATCTGGCTCGCGGCGGCGGCCATGGTGCCGGCCGCGGCGCTTTGCTGTTGACTGCTGTCAGCGACCTGATGGCAGCCGTGGCTCAACTGCTCGCTCATGCCGCTGACCCCATGGGCGTTGCGCCGAACGACGTCGATCATATTGCGCAGGTCGCGCTGCATGGTCGCCAGACTGCGGATCAGCGTACTGGCCTCGTCCTTGCCGGTCGGCTCGCTGATCAGTTCGCTGAGGTTGCCGTGGGCAATGCTTTGCGCGATCTGGTTAGCGGATTTCAGCGGCCCCATGATGCTGCGGGTCACCCAGCGCCCTTGCGCCAATAACAGCAGCAGGCTGGCCAGCAATACTGCGCCGAGGGCGATGTTGGCGTTGCGAATAGCGCTTTCAGTGGCCTGGCTGGTGTCACGGGTGTTGCTTTCGATCAGTTCGCTGAGGGCCGCCATCTGCTCTTCGAGCTGACTGAAGGCCGCATTGAACGTGCCCAGTTCCCGTTGCGCGCTGTCCGGGTTGTCCAGTGCCAGGCTGACGATGCGTTCGGCCGCCGCGATGTAGGTATCCAGGCTGGGCTTGACGTGTTCCAGCGCAGACTTGATCGTCGGGTTGACCGGCAATTTGAGGTTTTCATCCAGCACTTCGCGAAAATGCGTGGCGTGCTCGTTGATCGAGTCCCGCACCTCTGCGGCCGTGCCGGTACTTTTGCCCAGGCCCACGAGCATCGCCGAATACACGTCGGCCCGCAGCGCGTCGTGCATCATGTCGGCTTCCATGTGATTGCGCAGCGCGGTCATGCTCACCGCGTTGTCGTTCACCGCTGCGGACATGCGCGTATTCCCCACATAGCTGACCAGACTCACGATCAGCGCCGTCAACAGACTGGTGGCAATCAGCAGCAGCAAACGCAATTTGATCGACACGGTGGGTTCCTCCCCTGAGGCGCGCCGAATGCGCCTTTCAGGATTTCAGTTAAGCTTATTTGTGCAGATGTGCCGCTTCAGAGCGTTTCAGCAAGTATCCACACGTTCGAACGGAACTCCGGCAAAGGTCGCACCTCTGAGATTATGTAGTCCTTCCTTTTTGCTTCGCGCTTGTGGAGGAACATCGTCATGCGCAAGTTAGTGCTCATTTCTTCTCTCCTGCTCTGCCTCCCTGTCGGCTCGGCGCTGGCCCGTGTCGATGCCGGAGACGTCGCCACCTCGGCGGGCGTTTCCGCGTCGCTGTACTCGACCTTCAAGGATCACAAAATGGTGATCCCGGCGCGCGACGACCTGTCAGCGTTCGTCGCCAGCGGCGGGGCCATCCGTGGGGTTTATCTTGAGTCGGTACTGCAACAGGTGCGGCACGACAACCCCGGCCTCAATGCCAGCGATGAAGACCTCGCCAACGCGATTCTGGTGCATTACGAAGGCCTGAATCAGTAGTTGCCAGGGATGCAGCGGCCGATGGACGGCAGCTGAGGGCGCATAGGCAAAACCGTCTGACGGCCTCTATGATGGAGGCCATGACAACTCTTGCGCCTCCTGCGCCTTTGCGCTCACCCTGCCCGCCCGGCGCCTGCGATTGCGGGCGCGACGCGTTGCTGGAAACGCCGGGCACGGATCTGCGCATTCTGCGCCTGACCCGCGAGCAGGAAAAAATCCTCCTCGCACGACTGGAACAACTCAAAGACCTTGCGGACTTGCGGCATCTGCAACAGCGCATGCACGAACAGTTGGGCCTGCGGGTGGAAATCTCCCCGGGCTTTCATGAAGTGCGCAGCATGCTCGGCATCGAGATTCAGATCGAGGCGCTGCCGGGACTGTGCCGCAAGACCCGCAAGTCAATTCCGGCGGCCATTCGCCGAGGCCTGAACAACCGCCCCGAAATCGCTTTCGAGCTGCTCAACGCTCACGACTTGCTGCGCGACACCTGATCATTTTTTCATGCCAACCCGCTTGCGCATCTCGGCGGTGATGCTCTGGCGGGTTTTCTTCAGGTCGGCCCACGGCTCATCGCCGACTTCGTTCAGACGCTCATGGACATTGCTGATATTCCACTGATTGCCACCCTTGATCTCCCCCACTTCTTCGCGAAACAGCGGTACCGACACCGGCAGTCCCTCGCGGGTTCGCGCGGCGTAGGCACAAATGGTGGTGGCGCCCAGACCGTTGCGCAGGTAGTCGATGAAGATCCGCCCGACACGATTTTTCGGCCCGGACACTGCGGAAAAGCGTTCCGGCAACAGCTTGGCCATGTGACTGACGATCGCATGGCTGAAATCCTTGACCTCGTCCCAGCCGTGCTTGCGGGTCAACGGCACCACCAGGTGAATGCCCTTGCCGCCACTGGTCTTGAGAAATGCCCTGAGCCCCAGCTCATCGAGTACGGTCAGGGTCAGCGCCGTGGCTTCGACCATGCTTTTCCACGGCAGGGAAGGATCCGGATCAAGGTCGAGGACGAAACGGTCAGGTTTGTCCAGATCGATCGTGGTGGCGTTCCAGGTGTGCAATTCGACCGTGCTCATCTGCACTGCGCCGATCAAGGCTTCGGCGTTGTTGATCAGCATCACCGGTTGCCCGGTGACGTCCTTGTCCAGTGTGGTGATTCCGGGAATCGCCAGGCGCTCGGCGTTTTTCTGAAAGAACAGTTCGCCGGCAATGCCGTCCGGCGCCCGCACTAGCGCAACCGGGCGATCCTTGAGCTGCGGCAGAATCCACTCGGCGACGCTGGCGTAATACTCGGCCAGTTGCATCTTGGTGGTGCCGCTGACCGCATCGATCACCCGATCAGGGTGAGTGATGCGCACTTTGCCGCTGGCCAGCCCCAGCTGGGACGGCGCCGGTTCGGCTTTCTTCGGCTCAGCAGCTTTCTTTGATTCTGCAGCTTTCTTCGACGAGGCAGTTTTTTTCGACGGGGTGGCTTTCGCTGAAGTCTTCACGGGTTTCGCGCGCTCCTCGGTAATCGACCTGGCCGGTTTGTCATTGCGCAGCCCATGGAACACGGCGTGACGTACCGAGCCGTCCTTGGTCATTTCGGCGAACGCCACTTCTGCCAACAGATTCGGTTTGAGCCAGTGCACGCCTTTGGCCTCGAAGCCGCTCGGCGGATTGACCACAGCAGCCCTCTTGACCTGCAACGGCTTGAGCTGGGCCAGGATGCTTTTCAGTGTGGTTTCGTTGAAACCGGTGCCGACCTTGCCGGCATAGCGCAACTCACCACTGTCGCGATCGTGCAGGCCCAACAACAACGCGCCGAAGGCACTGCGCGCACCTTTCGGATCGGTATAGCCGACGACCACGAATTCCTGCCGATGCTTGCACTTGAGCTTGATCCAGTCACTGCTGCGCCGCGACACGTAGGGCGAGCCGAGGCGTTTGCCGATCAACCCTTCCATCTGCATCTGGCAGGCGCTGTTGAGCAGTGCGTCCGCGGTTTCATCGAAGGCTTCGGAGAAGCGCAGCAATGGCTGCTCGTGCCCGCCGAGTACCGTGGACAACGCCGCGCGACGCTCCTCGACCGGCACTTCGCGCAGGTCGACGCCGTTGAGGTACGGCATGTCGAACAGGTAGTACATGATGCTGCCGCTGCGCCCGGCTTCGAAGGCGTTTTGCAACGCTTGAAAGTCTGGGACACCGCGCTCGTTGGTGACCACCACTTCGCCGTCCAGCCACGCCGATTCCAGCCCCAACTCGGCCAGGGCTTGCGCCTGTTGCGGCAGTTTGTGCGTCCAGTCGTGGCCGTTGCGGGTGAACAGTTGCACCTGGTCGTGATCGATGCGCGCCATGATCCGGTAACCGTCGAACTTGATCTCGTAACTCCACTGTCCTTCAGGTGCGCTGTCGACCAGAGTCGCCAGTTCCGGTTTGAGCTGCGCCGGCAGTTTGGCCTTGCGCGCACCGGTGAGCGTCCCGGACGCCGCCTTGCGCGGCTTGGCCGGGGACTTCTTCACTGGCTTGGCTTGTTCGGCGGCGAGCTTGGGTTTGCTGATCAGGGTGCGATCGCTGAGCACGCTGTCCGGCTCGGCGCTGAGCACATCGTAGTCGTCCTGCGGGCGCGCGGCGCTGTCCTGATGTTTGATCAGAAACCAGTTCTCCTTCTTGCCCGGCATGTGCGTGCGCACCAGGTTCCAGATCCCGGAGAGCTTTTCGCCCTGCAGCTCGAACTTGAGTTTGCCCTTGGCGTAGGCCTTGGCTGGATCCTCCTGCGGAATCCACACACCACGATCCCAGACAATCACATCGCCGGCGCCGTAATGCCCTTCGGGGATGCTGCCCTCGAACGTCGCATAATCCAGCGGATGGTCTTCGACGTGCACCGCCAGGCGCTTGACCTTGGGGTCGAGCGATGGGCCCTTGGGCACCGCCCAGCTCTTCAGCGCACCATCGAGTTCGAGGCGAAAGTCATAATGCAGGTGCGACGCGTCGTGCTTCTGGATGCAGAACTGCAGCGCATGTTCAGTGGCCTTGCTGCGGCCACGGCGCTTGACCGCGGCGGGCTCCGAGGTCGCCGAGAAATCGCGCATGCGGTTGTAATCGTCGAGGTTCCTGTTCATGGCGCACCTGCCTTGTGTCAGCCAATGCGGGTCACGGTCAGCGCGACCACGGCGATCCGGTCCACGCGCTGGTAACCGGGGTTCAACAACTCTTCACCGAACACGTCAGGATCCAGTTCGCGATAGGTCCAGCCGAATCGCGTCGAATCCAGGCGTGGCACCACGGTGTCGAAAAACGGATCGCGGCCATCGACCATCGCCACGCCGGTGTACAGCAGCAACGAGCCACCGGGCGCCAGTCGATTGAGCGCCTGCTCGACGATGCGCAGCGACAACCCCGCACCGAGCGAGCCACCGCCATGCCGATAAGCACGCCCGGCCGGGTCAGCCATATACGGCGGGTTGGCGACGATCAGATCGAAGTTGCCTTCAGTGCCCTGCAGTACATCACTGGCCAGCACCTCGACATTGGCGACCTCGGCCAATGCCGCGTTGATCGCAGTCAGGCGCAGCGCGGCAGGATTGATGTCCACCGCCAGCACCTGCGCTTCACGCCGCGCGCGGGCAATCAGGATGGCGCCGACGCCGGCGCCGCAGCCAATGTCCACCGCACGCTGAATCGGCGCGAAGCTCTGTTGCAGATGCGCGTGAATCAGCTGCGCGAAACGGTAGGTGTCCGGGCCGAAAAACACCGAATCGGCAGCATCGGTGGGAAAGCCGGAATGCACGAACAACAAGTCATCAAGACTCGACCAGCGCACCCGGCTTTTCAAGCGGCCGTCGTAGACGTCAATCACTTGCGCATCCTGCAACTGCCGCTGTTCATCGGCGGACAGCAAGCCAGGTTCGAACGGACGCGACCAACCGAACACGTCGCGCAGGGTATCGGCGACCTGCCCTTCGTCACGCTGATTGACTCGCTGATGGGTCAACGGCGTCGGCGTGATGAAACGGTAGCCGTCGGCCTGCAAGCGCCGGCCGAGTTGCAGCAGCGTGAGATCATTGGCGGACAGTTGTTCTTCCTGATTCATGGAGATTTCCTTAGCGCAGACTGGATTTGAGTTCGATGAAGCGACGTGTCGCCAGCAGCCCCGCCGGGTGGGCATGGCGGGCCGGTGACAACCAAGGGATCAGCGTGGCCATTTGCGCGTGTCCATCCTGACCTTGCAGGGCAGACATCAGGCGTTGTACGTCGGGATCGTGTTCGGGCACGGCGGCGTCCGGGGTGGCGACCTGACGGCTGCGCCGTGGTGCTTTGCGTTGGTCGGATGGCGTCCAGTCGCCGGCAATCCAGTCGTGCAGCAGTTGCTTTTCATACGGGCTGAACACGCCGAACATTGCCGCGCCGTCGCCGTCGATCAATTGCCAGAAACGGCTGGCTTGCGGATCTTCGTTGCGTTTGATCCAGCCTTTGTCCTGCATTGCCTGCAGGAAACCCGGTAGCTGTTCGGGCGTGGCCAGCCACTGATTGACGGTTTTGCCTTCGAAACGGCAGTAGTCGGAATGCATGTGCTGACCGAACGGGCGCTTGCGCTCGAGCATCGCCAGCACTTCCTGCTCCAGGTCAAAACCCTCGATAATCGCGCGGCTGCCCTGCCCCAGATCGTTGAGTCGATAGCCCAGCGATACCCGGCGCAGGAATTCGTCGCGATCGGCTTCCAGCGGCAACAGGTCGAGCACCGACTGCACGGCTTTTTGCGCATGGCCGGTGCTGGCGTTATCGATGGTCACATGCAGGGTGAAGTAGTAAGGATCAATGCCCAACTCGCTGAGTTCATAGGCACTGATCAGCAAGTGCAGCGGCAGTTGTTCGTAGCCGAGGTTGTAGCCGATCACCTCCGGCAACATGCTTTCGCCACAGGCACCGAGTGCCAGTTGCAGCGCGCCTTGCAAGTAGCGTTCATCGGCCATAGCGCTGGCGTCCTGCAAACCGTGTTCGGCGAGCAGTTTGCGGTAGATCACCACGTGGTTTTGCGCCGGATTGCCGTCGCCGAGTTCTTCCAGATAGGTACACAGCAACCCGTCGAAACGCGGGTCGCGCCACTGCGCCAATAAACCGTACAGCCACGCGCCATCCACCAGTTTGGTCGGCGCCACGGCTTGCAGAAAGTACAACGCGTGAGCCTTGTTGCTGAAGAACTGACGCGGTCCGCCGGCCTGGCGCTGTTGCAGGTAATCGGCGTACTGCCGGGCAACTTCTGTGCAATGTTCGGCGACCCAGCCTTGCCACGCCGACGGATCCTGCGGAAGTTCTTCGGGCAACAGCGCGGCGCGCTGCAACTGCTCGGCGAGAAAATCCTGCGCGAGGGTTTCAGGCGCATCCTCAAGCAGCAGTGCCTCATAAATACGCCGCAGGTCACCGTCGGCATTGATGGGCTGTTGCTGCGCGCTCGGCGCCTGCAGAGGGGTCAGGGCAGTCATGTCAGTGTTCTCGTTCGGTTGGCCGGTCAGGGCGTTGTTTCACGCCTCTACATCAGCAGAGCAACCGCTACGGAGAAAAATTCAATCGACATGAAAATTGCCCTGACGGACGGAGCATCGCGGTCCCGGCAAGGGCTGCTCGAGACCGCAATTTTTGACGGTGCTTCAGGCCTGACCTTTGGCCTGAGCCTCCAGGTGCACCTGCAATTGCGGGTCGATCTGCAGCGCGGCAGCCAGTTCATCCAGGTAGTTGCGTTCGGCGTCTTGCTGATCGTCCACCAGGATCACGCTGACCAGGTACATTTCGGCGGCCGTCGCCGGGTCGTCGTTGGCCGCCTGCGCGACTTCGTTCGCATCCAGCGGTTTGGCAACTTCAGCGTTAAACCATTGCTGCAATTGTGGATCGTCGGTGTGTTTGCCAATCTCTTCATCGATCATCTGCCGTTCCCGGTCATCGATCTCACCATCAGCCTTGGCTGCCGCGATCAGCGCCCGCAGCACAGCATGCCCGTGCTCCTCGACTTCGGGCCCGGCCAGCAGATTTGCGGTTGGCGGAATCTGTTGTGGCGCCGCCGACGCCTGACTGCGTTGCCAGGCCTGATACGCCTGGAACGCCATCATCCCCAGCGAGGCCAGTGCCGCATAATTGGTGCCGCTGGAACGGCTTTGCGCCCCGCCGCCGAGTGCCCCGCCGAGCGCGCCACCCAATCCACCGCTGCCGCCACCGCCAAGCAAGCCCCCCAGCAATCCACCCAAACCGCCCAGCCCGCCAGACTGCGCGCCACTGGCGCCGGTACTCGCGCCGCCACCCAACAGACCGCCAAGCAAGCCGCCCAATCCACCCAGCCCACCGCCGGCCGATCCAGCACCTTGTTGTCCCGCCGAGGCCTGGCCCCGCAGCAGTTGTTCGAGCAAATCGCTGGTGTTCATGATCTCGTCCTCAGCCATTGGCAATAAATGCGTCAGGCAACAATAGACCGCCGACGCCGGCGCGCCAGCACCGTTTGGCTGACGCCGGCTGCCACCTGCAGATTTCGCCGAGGTATTTTTTGTGCGGACAGCTAAGATTCAAAGGTGGTGAACCTTAACCCGGCCAAACCGGTCGATAGCTGCAACCCCGACCCGGTTTGCCGGCGCCCTTTGCCCAAGGGTGATACCCGGCATGCTTCATTTTTCTGGAGAACGCCCCTGTGATATCGACCGTACACATCGCCAGGCTCAAAGCATGGGGCGCCCATGGTTTTACCGCGACCGGCGTGGTCACAGCCTTTCTGGCGACCCTCGCCCTGCTGGAAAACCAGCCGACTCACTGCCTGATGTGGCTGGGCGTGGCATTGATCGTCGACGGTCTCGACGGAGCGCTCGCGCGTAAGGTCAATGTGCAGTCGGTGCTGCCGAGTTTCGACGGCTCGATCCTCGATCTGGTGATCGACTACCTGACCTACGTGTTCATTCCGGCGCTGTTCATCTATCGCTACATTCCCCTGCCCGACTACACCCTGCTGCTGAGCGTGTCGCTGATTCTGGTGTCGTCGCTGTTCTGTTTCTGCAACGTCAACATGAAGAGCAAGGACAACTATTTCGTCGGTTTCCCCGCCGCGTGGAACGTGGTTGCCCTGTGCCTGTACATCATCGACCCGGGGCCGTGGATCACCTTTCTGACCATCATCGGTCTGGCGCTGCTGACCGTGACCCGCATGAAGTTCCTGCATCCGTTCCGGGTACGCCGGTTCATGCCGATCAACATCGCGGTGACGGCCATCTGGCTGCTGTGCAGCCTGTCGCTGGTGCTTAATCACCCGGTGATCAATCCGCTGGTGATGGGGTTGTGGCTGCTGGCGTCGGCGTACTTTCTGGGGATCTGCATCTGGCGTACGGCGCTGGAGTGGTTTGATCGGCCGCACCTGAAATAGGCCTGATCGCCACACCTAAAACCTGTGGGAGCGGGCTTGCTCGCGAATGCGTCTGTCCAGTCAATTCTGTCTACTGATCCACCGCATTCGCGAGCAAGCCCGCTCCCACAGGGGTTTTGCATGGTTCTGAACATTCAGCGCTTGGTGATGACCACCTCCAGATACTCGCTCGGCACCACCAGTGACTTCTCTCCCACCCGGTTCGAGCGGTTCAGCAGATCCGCCAGATCACTCTCCAGCGCCTGCCCGCTTTCCGGCGGCAATGCCGCGAAGGCCTTGTGCACCGGCCCGTACCAGTGGCGGAAAATGTCGATGAAATGCGCCGCCGAGCGATAGCGGAAGTTGAAGGTGCGGCGGGTGACCTGCAGCAGAAATTCGCGCTCATTGAAGTGGCTGTGCAACCACGCTTCAGTGCCCCAGTTCGACGGTGGCTGGGCTATGGGGGGTGGTGGGACGTGGCGACCAAGCACCTTGAACATCTGGCCGACGAAACCTTCCGGTGTCCAGTTCGCCAGACCGATGCGCCCGCCCCTTCGGCAGACCCGCGCCAGTTCTGCAGCTGCAGTGGCCTGATCCGGGGCAAACATCACGCCAAAGGTCGACAGCACCGCGTCGTAACTCTCGTCGGCGAACGGCAACGCTTCGGCATCGGCGACCTGAAAAATCACATCCAGATGCTCGGCCCGCGCCCGATCCTGTCCCCGCTCCAGCAGCGCCGCGACATAGTCGGTCGAGGTCACCTGACAACCACGTCGCGCCGCCGCCAGAGTCGCATTACCGTTACCGGCCGCGACATCCAGCACCTCCTCATCGCAGTGCAGGTCGCAGGCCTCGGCGAGGTTTTCGCCGACGATCTGCAAGGTGGTGCCGATCACCGCGTAATCACCGCTGGCCCAGGCGACTTTCTGGCGCTCTTTCAGACCCGTCAGATCAATGGGAGTACTCATCAATCGTGCTCCGCAGCAGGTAGAAGGACTTCATTCGGCCGTGGTCGGGTCGATGACCGTCATCACCCGCGCCACGCTGTTGGCCGGGAATCCACCCAGCCTGGCGTGCTCGCGAACCTGCTCTTCGTCAGGGGCGATGTAGACGCAATAGATTTTGTCGGCGGTGACGTAACTCTGCAGCCACTGCACCTGTGGCCCGAGTTCACGCAACACCTGGCAGGAGGTTTGCGACACGGCTTGGAGTTCTTGCGGCGACAGCTTTCCGGCCCCTGGAATCTCGCGCTCAATCACGAATTTCGGCATGGCAACCTCGCGTTCTTTTTATCAGTGACAGGGCCGGCAGTGGCCCTGCTCATCCACTATCGCGCCGAGGGTCGATGGCGTCCCTGCCAATCGTCCGAAGAGCCGGCAAAACAACGGCCGGGCCGATGAGTGGCGGTTTTTTGTAAAGGCCTCGAGACACTCCGAGATTGCCATTGCGTGGGGCAATCGGCTTTTATGCCTTCCCGTCCTCCGTGAATGGATTCCATCATGTCCCTGCGTTTTGAATGGCTCGTCGATCACCCGCAGCACAGCGACACTTACGCCGCGTGGATCCACCGCCAGTTCGCCTACGAATACGCCGAGCAACCCTTGACCGAATGGCAACGCGAGTTCGCTGCCGGCCAGAACAATGGTGACTGGTCGTGCCTGATTGCGCTGGACGGCGAGCGTCTGCTCGGCGGTGCGGCGCTGGCCCGGGCGGATCTGGCCCTGCGTCCGGATCTCGGCCCGTGGTTGGCGTGCGTGTTTGTCAGCCCGCAAGCTCGTGGCCAGGGGCTGGCAGAGCGGTTGATCGATGGCATCAGCCAGACGGCGAAACAGCGCGGCTTCGCGCGTTTCTATCTGCACACGCAGAGCAAGCGGGACTACTACGCCAAACGCGGCTGGACAGTGCTGGAGCGCTTTCGCGCCTGGGACAACGAGCAATGGCTCATGGTGCGCGACCTGTGAGCCATTGATATGCGCGGGCGGTAACTGTCGATGCATCTGAGCACTCAGTTCTGGTTGTTACAGCCATCGGCAAATTTGCGGTAATCCAGCACCTGGGTTTTTCCGGCCGAATCCAGGTACGTCATGCGCGCATCGATAATGCCGCAGTTCACCGCGTTGTCCTCGGTCATCGACAGCACTTTCTGGATGTCCAGGTGCGTGCCGTAGGTGTAGGTGTGCGGGCTGACATCGGCTTCGGCCCGGGCCGACAGGGTGCAGATGTTCAGGGCGGCGAACAGGCAGGCGGCGACAACGGTTTTGTGCGTCATGGTGGTTTCCTCAAGGCTTGTATGGGTTGAGCCGAGGCAAACTGTGTGGGCCTCGATGGAGCCTATTTGAGGCGCGTGAGGTATCGCGTCTGTGTCAGGAAACGACCGCTATCAATCACTGTGTATCCCCACCGCCCGGAGATACACAGCGATACAAAACCCTGAAAAAATCGCGTTTTTGCATGTGTGTGTATCCGCCATTACGCCAGATACACTGCAATACAAACCCGGGCAGGCAAGCCGGCGCAGGCTCGATAGACTGCATGGCATTGCCCTTTGATAGAGGTTCTGCACCGATGGAACATGTCGATCACATCCTTATCGTCGACGACGACCGCGAGATCCGCGAGCTGGTCGGCAATTACCTGAAGAAGAACGGACTGCGCACCACCGTGGTCGCCGATGGCCGGCAGATGCGCAGTTTTCTCGAAGCCAACACCGTCGACCTGATTGTGCTCGACATCATGATGCCCGGCGACGATGGCCTACAGCTGTGCCGCGAACTACGCGTGGGCAAACACAAGGCCACGCCGGTGCTGATGCTCACGGCGCGCAACGATGAAACCGACCGCATCATCGGCCTGGAAATGGGCGCCGACGATTACCTGACCAAGCCGTTCGCCGCCCGCGAACTGCTGGCGCGGATCAACGCGGTGCTGCGGCGCACGCGGATGCTGCCGCCGAATCTGGTGGTCACCGAAAGCGGTCGCCTGCTGGCCTTCGGCCGTTGGCAACTGGACACCTCGGCCCGGCATCTGCTGGACAATGACGGCACACTGGTCGCCCTCAGTGGTGCCGAATACCGCTTGCTGCGGGTGTTCCTCGATCATCCACAACGGGTGCTCAGCCGTGATCAGTTACTCAACCTGACCCAGGGCCGCGAAGCCGATCTGTTTGATCGCTCGATTGATCTGCTGGTCAGCCGTTTGCGCCAGCGCCTGCTTGATGATGCGCGTGAGCCGGCCTACATCAAGACCGTGCGCAGCGAGGGTTATGTTTTTTCGCTACCGGTGGAAATCCTCGGGGCCTCGGCATGAGCCTCAAGCTGCATTGGCCACGCACCCTGGCTTCGCGGTTGTCGCTGATCTTTCTGGTCGGGCTGATCCTCGCCCAGGGCCTGTCGTTTGGCGCGCAGTATTACGAGCGTTTCCAAAGCGCCAGAAGCACCATGCTCAGCAATATGCAAAACGACGTTTCGACGTCGGTTGCAATCCTCGACCGCTTGCCGGCGCAGGAACGCCCTGCCTGGCTGCCACGACTGGCTCGCACCAACTACGATTATCGGTTGAACGACGGCGATCCCGGCGCCCCGCTCGACGCCGAGGAGGTACCGGTGGCCGCGACCTCGATCAGCAGTGCGATCGGCGGCGCCCGTCCGCTGTCCTTCAGCCGTTTTCCCGCGGAGAAAAAACACTTCCAGGCCCATTTGCGCCTCAGCGACGGCAGCCCGCTGACCATCGATGTGCGCCCGGCCATGCCGCCGCTGTCGCCGTGGCTGCCGGGGGTGTTGCTCGGGCAACTGGCGCTGCTGATCGCCTGCACCTGGCTGACGGTGCGCATTGCCATACGCCCCCTCGCCCGCCTCGCCAACGCCGTGGAATCCCTCGACCCCAACGCGCACCCGGTGATGCTCGACGAACACGGCCCGACCGAAGTGGCCTACGCCGCACGGGCCTTCAACGCGATGCAGGCGCGGATCGCTGCGTATCTGAAGGAGCGCATGCAACTGCTGGCGGCGATTTCCCATGACCTGCAAACCCCGATCACCCGCATGAAATTGCGCGCAGAGTTCATGGACGACTCGGTCGAGAAAGACAAACTGTGGAACGACCTCGGCGAGATGGAGCACCTGGTGCGCGAGGGCGTGGCGTATGCCCGCAGCATCCACGGCTCGACCGAGGAAAGCCGGCGCACCGATCTCGACTCGTTCCTCGACAGCCTGGTGTTCGACTATCAGGACATGGGCAAGGACGTGCAGCTGAGCGGCAAGAGCGCGGCGGTGATCGATACCCGTCCCCAGGCCCTGCGCCGGGTGCTGGTGAACCTGACCGACAACGCACTGAAATTCGCCGGTGCCGCGCAGTTGCAGGTCGATATCGACGACGGTCTTTGCATCAAAATCCTCGATCGCGGGCCAGGCATTGCCGAAGCCGAGTTGCAACAGGTCATGCAGCCGTTCTACCGGGTGGAAAACTCGCGCAACCGCAGCACCGGCGGCACCGGCCTGGGCCTGGCCATCGCCCAGCAACTGGCCATGGCCCTCGGCGGATCACTGACCCTGAGCAACCGCGAGGGCGGAGGCCTGTGCGCGGAGTTGAAATTGCCCCTGCGCTGATCCCCACACTAATCAACTGTGGGAGCGGGCTTGCTCGCGAAAGCGGCGTATCAGCCCCTGATGCATCGACTGACACACCGCGTTCGCGAGCAAATCGAATCTTAGTACCGCCGCTCCCACATTGGAATTTGCATGGAGCACAAACGCTGCATCTTGCCCCAGCCCGGCTAGACTGATTCATTACCCAGTCGAGGGGGATTGCAGGACGACGTCAGCTGTGCCCTGCCCACTTCTGTGACCACCGCCCAGCGGCCCATGCCTCGACAACGTTTTGCCACCGGACGGTGATCCTGTATCAGGAGCACTCGTGATGGACGAAACACGACTCAACGCCTTCATGGGCAAACTGGTCAACGACATGGGCGGCGCCGCGATGCTGGCGAACGTCATCGTTGGCGAAGAACTCGGGCTGTACCGGGCGATGGCCGACAGTCAGCCGGTCACCCCGCAAGCCCTCGCCGAAAAAACCACCTGCAACCCGCGTCTGGTGCGCGAATGGCTCAGCGCGCATGTCGCGTCCGGCTACATGGAACATCACGATGGCCAGTTTCGGTTGCCGGAAGAGCAGGCGCTGGCACTGGCCGTGGAAGACTCGCCGGTGTACGTCGCCGGCGGGCTCGGTGTGGTGGCCTCGTTTTTCCACGACAAGGACAAACTGGTCAAAGCCATGCGCGGCAATGGCGCCCTGCCCTGGGGCGATCACCATCCGTGCATGTTCAGCGGCACCGAACGCTTCTTTCGCCCCGGCTACAAAGGTCACTTGATCGCTGAATGGCTGCCGGCGCTGGACGGCGTGGTCGCCAAACTCGAAAAAGGCGCCAAAGTCGCCGACATCGGCTGCGGCCACGGCGCCTCGACGGTGATCATGGCCCAGGCGTATCCCAACTCGCGCTTCGTCGGTTTCGATTATCACGCGCCGTCGATCACCGTCGCCACCCAGCGCGCCGAAGAAGGCGGCGTCAGCAGCCGGGCAAAATTCTTCCAGAACAACGCCAAAAGCTACCCCGGCGACGACTATGACCTGATCTGCTATTTCGACTGTCTGCACGACATGGGCGACCCGGTCGGCGCCGCACGGCATGCGTTCGAATCATTGAAGGACGACGGCACGGTGCTGCTGGTCGAGCCGTTTGCCAATGATGCGCTGGACGACAACATCAACCCGGTCGGACGCCTGTTTTACGCGGCCTCGACCTTTATCTGCACGCCGAATTCGCTGTCCCAGGAAGTTGGCCTGGGGCTGGGTGCGCAGGCCGGTGAAATGCGCTTGCGCAAGGTGTTTACCGAGGCCGGGTTCAAGCATTTTCGCCGGGCGACGCAGACGCCGTTCAATCTGATTCTGGAGGCGCGCAAATAAATCACCGCTATCACCGGTGGCGAGGGAGCTTGCTCCCGTCGGTTTGTGTAGCGACCCTGAAAACAGAGGCCTGCTGCGCAGTCCAGCGGGAGCAAGCTCCCTCGCCACACGGTTAATGCTAACCTGCGGGCATCGTCCTCCCCGGAGTGCTGACCATGCTCGACAGCCCGACCCGCGAACACCTCGACACCCTGCACCAGGCCATGGCCGATGGCGGCTTTGTGGTGCTGACCGGCGCGGGCATCAGCACGCCGTCGGGCATCCCGGATTACCGCGACAGCGAGGGCGTACGACGGGGTCGGCAGCCGATGATGTATCAGGAATTTCTCGCCGCCCCGGAATCCCGTCGCCGCTACTGGGCACGGGCCATGCTCGGCTGGCCACGGGTGCGCCAGGCGCGGCCGAATGCGGCGCATCAGGCGCTGGCCGAGTTGCAGCGCCGGGGACTGATCAACGCCTTGATCACGCAGAACGTCGACACCCTGCACGATCAGGCTGGCAGTCACGATGTGATCGAATTGCATGGCAGCCTGCACCGGGTGTTGTGCCTGGATTGCGGCCAGCGCAGCGCGCGTGACGACATTCAGCAGCGGATGGTCGAGCAGAATCCGTATCTGGCCGGGGTCGACGCGGTGCAGGCGCCGGACGGCGATACCCTGCTCGATCCGGCCTTCGAAGCACGCTTCCAGACACCGCAGTGCCCGTATTGCGCCGGTGAGCGGATGAAGCCGGACGTGGTGTTTTTCGGTGAGAACGTGGCGCAACCGACAGCGGCGCGGGCCATGGCGGCGGCAGAGAATGCTGCGGGATTGCTGGTGGTGGGTTCGTCGCTGATGGCCTATTCGGCGTTTCGTCTGTGCCGGGTGATCGCCGATCGGGGCAAGCCGTTGCTGGCGATCAATCTGGGCAAGACTCGCGCCGATGACCTGCTGGATCTGAAGATCGAGGCGTCATGCGAACAGCTGCTGCCGTTGCTGGTGCAACGTCTGACCACCTGAACCGATGATTCCCCTGTAGGAGCGAGCCTGCTCGCGATAGCGTCCTTTCAGCCAAACTTTCCTCGACTGATACCCCGCCTTCGCGAGCAAGCCCGCTCCCACAGGATCAATGTTCGGCTTTGAGAATATCGAACAGTGCCTGCGCCGCCGCCGACAGTTCATTGCCCGGCTCAGTCAGCACACCAATCGCCCGCTCCACTGAATCATTCAAGGTCAGGCAATGCGCGCCCAGCTCCAGCATCTGCTCGGCGCACAACGCTGGCACCGCACTCACCCCCAGGCCACTGGCGACCATGCGCCCGACGGTTGCCAGTTGATGACTCTCGAATTCCACCGGCAGTTTCATGCCCCGGGCCTGCAAGTGTTCTTCGAGCATCACCCGCACTGTCGACGGCCGTTGCAGGGTAATGAACGGTTCCTGCAGCAAGGTCACCCAGTCGATCTCTGTGCACCCGGCCAACGTGGAATCCTGCGGCACCACCGCGACAAAGCGATCGATGTACAGCGGGGTAAACGTCAGCGAGGTGTTCTGCATCGGTTCGAACGCCACACCCAGCTCAACTTGCCGGTCGCGAACCATTTCCAGCACTTGCTCGTTGATCACGTCGTTGACTGTGACGTTGACGTTCGGATAGCGCGCGCGAAAGCTCTTGAGGATCGGCGGCAGCAGGTTGCCGGCAAACGACGGCATGGCCGCCAGCGTCACCCGCCCGCGTTGCAGGCTGAAGCGCTGACGCATTTCGTCTTCGGCGTTGTCCCAGTCGGCAATCAGACGCCGGGCCAGCGGCAGCAGCGATTCGCCCTCGGCGGTCAGCGCCACATTGCGCGTGTTGCGACTGAACAACCGCCCGCCCAGCCCCTCCTCCAGCGCCTTGATGGTCAGGCTCAGCGCCGATTGCGACAGGTGCAGACGCTCGCAGGCCACGGCGAAGCTCAGGCTCTGAGCCACAGCGAGGAAAGCACGGATCTGTTTGATGGTCATGAGCGCTATGCTTCCGTATCTGCAATCAGTCAATTGTTGAGCTTTATCAATCAATCAACCTTAAAAATCAACTTAACAAATATATTCTCCAGCGAGACACTCCAGTCATTCGGCTAGCCAGCCGCCCGACAAACAATAAAAGAGGTGCATATGGCAGGTTTCGACAAGCGCGTGAGTTCCTACGAGGAAGCTCTGGCCGGTCTTGAAGACGGCATGACCGTGATCGCCGGCGGCTTCGGCCTGTGCGGCATCCCGGAAAACCTGATCGCCGAGATCAAACGCAAGGGCACGCGCGACCTCACTGTGGTCTCCAACAACTGCGGCGTCGACGGTTTCGGTCTCGGTGTACTGTTGACCGACCGCCAGATCAGCAAGGTGATCGCCTCTTACGTCGGCGAAAACAAACTGTTCGAAGAGCAATTGCTCAAGGGCGACATCGAAGTCATCCTGACCCCGCAAGGCACCCTCGCCGAGAAAATGCGTGCAGGCGGCGCCGGCATCCCGGCCTTCTTTACCGCCACCGGCGTCGGCACCCCGGTTGCCGAAGGCAAGGAAGTGCGTGAATTCAAAGGGCGCAAGTACCTGATGGAAGAGTCCATCACCGGCGACTTCGCCATCGTCAAAGGCTGGAAAGCCGACCATTTCGGTAACGTCGTCTACCGTCACACCGCGCAGAACTTCAACCCGCTGGCGGCCACCGCCGGCAAGATCACCGTGGTCGAAGTCGAAGAAATCGTCGAGCCCGGCGAGCTGGATCCGTCGCAGATCCACACCCCCGGCATCTACGTCGACCGGGTCATTTGCGGCACGTTCGAAAAGCGCATCGAACAGCGCACCATCCGCAAATAATCCAGGCTGACGGAGAATAAAAACATGGCACTTACCCGCGAACAAATGGCTCAGCGCGTCGCCCGCGAAATGCAGGACGGCTACTACGTGAACCTCGGCATCGGCATTCCGACCCTGGTCGCCAACTACATTCCCGACGGCATGGAAGTCATGCTGCAGTCGGAAAACGGCCTGCTCGGCATGGGTCCGTTTCCGACTGAAGACACCATCGATGCCGACATGATCAACGCCGGCAAACAGACCGTGACCGCACGCATCGGCGCATCGATTTTCAACTCCGCCGAATCCTTCGCGATGATTCGCGGCGGGCATGTCGACCTGACCGTGCTCGGCGCGTTCGAAGTCGACGTCGAAGGCAACATCGCCTCGTGGATGATTCCCGGCAAACTGGTCAAGGGCATGGGCGGCGCGATGGATCTGGTGGCTGGCGCCGACAACATCATCGTGATCATGACCCACGCCTCCAAGGACGGTGAGTCCAAACTGTTGGCCAGGTGCAGCCTGCCGCTGACCGGCGCCGGCTGCATCAAGCGCGTGCTGACCGACCTCGCTTACCTGGAAATCGAAAATGGCGCTTTTGTCCTCAAGGAACGCGCACCTGGCGTCAGCGTCGAGGAAATCGTCGCCAAAACCGCTGGTAAACTGATCGTCCCGGATCACGTACCGGAAATGCAGTTCGCTGCCCAGTGAGGAATTCGAAAATGCAAGACGTCGTAATTGTTGCCGCCACCCGCACCGCGATCGGCAGTTTCCAGGGTTCGCTGGCCAGCGTGTCCGCGGTGGATCTGGGCGCTGCGGTGATTCGCCAGCTGCTCGAACAGACCGGTCTGGACGGTGCGCAGGTCGATGAAGTGATCATGGGCCAGGTGCTGACGGCCGGCGCCGGCCAGAACCCGGCGCGTCAGGCGGCGATCAAGGCCGGCCTGCCCCACGCCGTGCCGGCCATGACCCTGAACAAGGTCTGCGGTTCGGGCCTGAAAGCCCTGCACCTGGGCGCGCAAGCGATCCGTTGCGGCGATGCCGAGGTGATCATCGCCGGCGGTCAGGAGAACATGAGCCTGTCCAACTACGTGATGCCGGGCGCACGCACCGGTCTGCGCATGGGTCACGCGCAAATCGTCGACACCATGATCAGCGATGGCCTGTGGGATGCGTTCAACGATTACCACATGGGCATCACTGCCGAGAATCTGGTCGATAAATATGAGATCAGTCGCGAACAGCAGGACGCCTTCGCCGCCGCTTCGCAGCGCAAAGCCGCTGCGGCCATTGAGGCCGGACGCTTTGTCGATGAGATCACCCCGATTCTGATCCCGCAGCGCAAAGGTGATCCGGTGGCGTTCAAGGTCGACGAACAACCACGTGGCGACACCACCGCCGAATCCCTGGCGAAACTGCGTCCGGCGTTCAAGAAGGACGGCAGCGTCACCGCCGGTAATGCTTCCTCGCTGAACGATGGCGCCGCTGCAGTCATCCTGATGAGCGCCGAAAAGGCCAAGGCCCTGGGCCTGCCGGTGCTGGCAAAAATCGCCGCATATGCCAATGCTGGTGTGGACCCGGCGATCATGGGCATCGGCCCGGTCTCGGCCACCCGTCGCTGCCTGGACAAGGCGGGCTGGAACATCGGCCAACTGGACCTGATCGAGGCCAACGAAGCGTTCGCCGCGCAATCGCTGGCAGTGGCCAAGGATCTGCAATGGGATCTGGACAAGGTCAACGTCAACGGCGGCGCCATCGCCCTCGGTCACCCGATCGGTGCGTCGGGCTGCCGCGTGCTGGTGACGCTGCTGCACGAAATGATCAAGCGTGATGCGAAAAAAGGTCTGGCGACCCTGTGCATCGGCGGCGGTCAGGGTGTGGCGCTGGCGCTGGAACGCGCTTAACCCCCGAGTTCACAGCGGGCGGCGGATCCACGACATCCGCTACTCGCTGGCAACAAAAAACCCGGTGCGACTTGCGTTGCACCGGGTGTTTTTTTGCCCATTCAAAATCTTCTTTGAATGGACCTCCCTCTTCGCGAGCAAGCCCGCTCCCACAGGGGAATGCATTCCAGGGTGGGAGCGGGCTTGCTCGCGAAGGGGCCAGTTCAGGCAACAGAAAAACCAGGGCTCACACCACCATCTGCAGAATCAACCAGGCATTCGCGCCACTGATCACCGCAAACAAGCCCCACGCCAGCACCCGGGTCGGCAGCCGGTTCACAAACGGCCCCATCAGTTGCTTGTCGCTGGTCATGCGGATCAGCGGGTACAGCGCAAATGGCAGTTGCAGGCTGAGCACCACCTGACTCAACACCAGCAACTTGCCCACCGCGTTATCCCCCATCAGCCACACGCCGATGAACGCCGGGATCAGTGCCAGTCCGCGAGTGATCAACCGCCGCTGCCAGCAGGGAATCCGCAGGTTCAGATAACCCTCCATGATCACCTGCCCGGCGATGGTCCCGGTGAACGTCGAGCTCTGCCCCGACGCCAGCAACGCCACGCCGAACAGCACACTGGCCAGCGCGCCGCCGACCAGCGGGTCGAGCAGGTGGTAGGCGTCCTGAATGTCGACCACGTCGGTATGCCCGGACTGGTGAAACGCAGCCGCCGCCAGAATCAGGATCGCCGCGTTGACCAGCAGCGCCAGCGCCAGCGAGCCGATGGTGTCGATGCGCGCCAGGTTGACCGCGTCCTGCTTGCTGGCCAGGTCCTTGCCGATCATCCGCGTCTGCACGATCGAAGTGTGCAGGTAGAGGTTATGCGGCATCACCGTCGCGCCGAGAATACCGATCGCCAGATACAGCGGTGCGGCATCGCTGATCGCCGAGAGCGACGGTTTGAAACCGGCGAACACATCCGGCCAGTAGGGTTTGATCAGCACCAGTTCAACGAAGAAACACACGCCGATGGTCGCCACCAGCACCAGCATGATCGCCTCCAGCCGACGGAAGCCACGGTTCTGCAAGGCCAGCACCAGCAGCGTGTCGAAGGCGGTCAGGGCAATGCCGAAGGTCAGCGAACAGCCAAGCAACAAGTGAAACGCCAGGGCGCAGCCGAGCACTTCGGCCAGATCAGTGGCGATGATCGAGATTTCCGCCAGCACCCATTGCAGGCGTGCGGTCGGGGTGCTGTAGCGCTCGCGGGACAATTGCGCCAGATCGCGACCGGTGGCGATGCCCAGACGCGAGCACAGGCACTGCACGACCATTCCCGCCAGACTTGCGAGCAACACCACGAACAGCAGGCTGTAACCAAAACGCGAACCGGCCTCGATCGCGGTCGCCCAGTTGCCCGGGTCCATGTAGCCGATCGACACCAGCAAGCCAGGCCCGGCAAAACGCAGCACGCGTTTGAAGAACGAAGCGCTCGGATCCACCGCGACACTGCCGGCCACCTCCGGCGGGCAGAACGGCGCGGTGGCGATTTTGGGTAAGCTGAATTTCACGCACACATCCAGAAACAAGTTCGAAAGACGCAGCTTAGAGGTTTCAGTCAGCGCCTTGAAGAACAAAAACTCTATCGGCTCATGCCCAACAGTTGCTCACGCAGTTCGGGATTGCGCGTACGCGGATCCAGCCAGATATCGAAAAACGCCCGGGCAAATTGCGGATCATCGATTTCATGCTGCAACTGCTGACCGACAAAAAACCGCGCACCCTGCCCCGGCAGATACACGCCCGTGATCCGCGTGCCGGCCTGCACATCGACAAACGATTGCTGCATTTGCTCTTGCCACTTGGTCAGTTGCGCGGGACTGACGCCCGAGCCTGCCAGCCGTTTGATTTCATCGACACTGGCCTGCACCAGATCATCGCGGGAGATCTTGCGCCGATAGATCAGCTCCAGAGCGAAGGGCTGCTCGGTGGACAACGGGCGTGCCGCACTCCACAACCGGGCGTTGTAGACGTCGAAGCCGAACACACTGAAATCACCGGTGCCGATGATTTGCGCGCCGGGCACGGCGTCCTGCCAATTGGCCCAGGTCGGCGTGAGTAAAAGCGCCCACAAGCCGATGCCACAGCACCCACGCAGCAACTTCGATGGTTTGCTCATTGCGGCATCGACTCCGGTAAACCCCTGATCTTCAGAGCATAGCGGATATCACCCGCACACTTTGTATACAAAAATTGTCGATCAATGCAGCAATCGGTTACCTTGGCCATCCCATCCCCGGAGGCCTCCCGCGTGCTGATCCTCAAACTGCTGCTGATTCCCGGTTTCCTGCTGCTAATTTCCCTCGCCGGCAAGCGCTGGGGACCGAGCGTGGCCGGGTGGCTGTCGGGGCTGCCGGTGGTGGTCGGGCCGATTCTGTTTTTCCTCGCCATCGAACAGGGGCCGCAGTTTGCTGCGCAATCGGCGGTGGCGGCGCTGTCAGCGATGTTCGCCATGATCGCCTTCTGCATCACCTACGCGCAGGTGGCGCAGCGGGCGAACTGGCCGTTGGCGCTGACGGCGTCACTGTCGGTGTGGG
Source organism: Pseudomonas sp. S3(2024) (assembly GCF_036861315.1). NCBI lineage: Bacteria > Pseudomonadati > Pseudomonadota > Gammaproteobacteria > Pseudomonadales > Pseudomonadaceae > Pseudomonas > Pseudomonas sp. S3(2024). The sequence continues at coordinate 230,098 of NZ_JAZAQQ010000005.1, forward strand.
CGGGACTGGCGCTGGTGTTGTCGCTGGTTCCGTCGTCACTGACGTTCTCGGTCGCTGCGGCGGCGATTGCCCTGCTCGCCGCGCCGTACCTGTTTCCCGACGTGCAGCCGGTGCTGAACGGCCCGGCGCCGAAGTCGGACAAACTGCTCTGGCGGATGATTGCCGGTGCGGCGCTGACGCTGCTGGTGACCATGCTCGCGAGTACTGTGGGCGAGCGCTGGAGCGGCTTGCTCGCGGTGTTCCCGGTGCTCGGCAGTGTGATGGCGGTATTCTCTCAGCAGACTCGTGGCCCAGCGTTTACCGCGGCATTGCTGCGGGCGACGGCGACCGGCATGTACTCGTTCTCGGCATTTTGCCTGGTGACGGCGCTGACCCTGCCGAGTCTCGGCCTCAGCGGATTCATCGCCGGTGTCGCGGTGTCGGTGGCGATGCTCGGGGTCACCCGCAAGTTGCTGGCCCGACCGACTCCCGCCAAAAGCCCACAACCTCAAGGCTGAGGCAGCCTGACAAACCGCGCTGGAATGCCAGGCATGCTCCGTGGGATCATCGCCGCCCTGGCGCGACCATCCCTCGGAGATTCACATGTCATTGCTCAGCAAGAAAGCCGTCGTCCTGTTGCTTGCGGCGGTCGCCGGCCTCGGCGCCCTCAACGCCCAGGCAGCCAAGCCCAAGGAAAAGGCCTCGACCAACAACGTGTCGATGCTCGACGGCAAGTTCACCTTCGTCCTGCCCAAAGGCTTCACCGCCGACCCGCTGCCGGCCGGGCCAACCGGTGCCAAGGGCACGATGTACACCAATCAGGCGACCAAGACCGTGGTCATCGCCGCGGAAAACCAGATCGCCGGCGGCGCCAGCGTCAAGGACAACGACAACGAATTTCTCGATGGCAGCCTAGCGAGTTTCATCGATGACCAGCGCAAGGCCCTGCCGGACTTCAACAAGCTCAGCGAAAAAAGCCTGACCCAGAAAAGCAGCGGCCTCGGCGTGCGTCAGGTCGACAGCACCGCCACTCAGGGCGGCGGCCAGACCCTCAATACCACCCTGCTCGCCGCCTCCGGCAAGCGCATGGCGCTGGTTCAGGTGATTTCCCGGGCCAGCGACAAGAGCGGTCACGATGCGCTGGTGAAAACCATCCTCAAGGACAAGTGATCCTTACGGATTGAGCTGCTGCAGCCAGGCGTTCAAGTCGCGCAGCTCGGCAGAACTGATGCTGTGGCCGACACCGGGATAAGCGTGAAACTCGGGGCTGTAGCCGAGTTTCTGCAGCCGCGCATTGGCTTCGGTGCCGTCGCGGTATGGCACCCGATCATCGGCGGTGCCATGGCCGATGAAGATCTTCAGCGGCAACGGTTGTTGCTGCGCCTGGAGCTCGGTTTTCAATACCGGCAACAGGCGTCCGCTCAACGCCGCAATGCCGCCGACCGCCACGGGCGGACGCAAGCCCACCTCGTACGTCATCATCGCGCCCTGGCTGAAGCCGATCAGGTACACCTTGTCCGGGCTGGCGTGATATTTCTTCGCCGCCTGGGCGACAAACTCCCGCAGTTTCTGACCGCTGGCCTTCAGATCATCGGTCTCACCGTTGTAGGCGCCTTCGCCTTTTTTGCGAAACCACTGGAAACGCCCTTCGCCCAACGCCAACGGCGCCTGCACCGAAAGGTAGTTGTACTGCGCCGGCAGCTGAAACTTCATGCCGATCAGATCGGCTTCGTTACTGCCGTAACCGTGCAGAAAAATCACCAGCGGCCGAGTGTTCGCGTCCGGGTGAACCTGTTCGATGTATTTCAGTGGCAAATCGCTTTGCAGCGTGGTTTGCGCGTGGACGGCGCTGGACGCCAGCAGGGTTAACAGGGCAAACGCCTTCAACATAGAGCCTTCCTTCACAGAGTGTCGGGTTCGTCGGTGAGCCTAACACTCTCTGAAGAGAGTGGTGCTGGCGAGACCGCTATCGCGAGCAGGCTCACTCCTACAGGGACAACGCATTCCAAATGTAGGAGTGAGCCTGCTCGCGATGAGGCCGGAAAATCCAAGGAAATCTGTCAGTCGTTGATCAGCTTGCCCACCCGAATCGGCTCGCGCCCCGCCACCTTGGCCTGCCAGATCCCCGGCTGGGTGTAACGCCCACGATCGATCGCAAACAACACGCCGCTGGTGCCTGCACAAACAGTGGTGAGGCGGTCATTCAACGGGTCGACCACTTCGAACAGCGCGTCGCCCCGCTCGACCCACTCCCCAGCATTGCGCAGGAAACTGACCACGCCATGGTGCGGGGCGAACAGATATTCGGTGCCTTCGAACGGCATGCCTTCGCAGCACTCGCTCGGTGCCGCCGGCCATTCGCCGCTGATGAAACCCTGCTCGGCGAGAAAGCCGAGAATCGCTTCACAATTGGCCTGCGCCTGATCGACCCGCGTGTCGCCCATGCTGCCCAGCTCAAGGGTGGTGGCGAGGTTCGCCGGGGGAATCGCCGCACTCGGAAACGCTCGCGCCAGACGCAGCCACGGCGACGAGCACGATTCATCGAACGAACTGCCACCGGAGTCTTCGCACAACAAGGCCACGCCGGCCTTCAGTCGCGCCGCCAGCGATTGCCAGCGCGGCCAGTGTTGCGGCAATGCGTAAATGTGAATCGCCGCGTCGAAATCGCAATGCAGATCGAGGGTGATGTCGGCGTCGCAGGCATGGCGCAGCAGCAAGCGGTGCAGCGCTTCCAGTTGCGAGGCCGGGGCTGGCAACTCATCGAGCACCTGGCCCATGGTCTGGCGGATCAGCGCGATGTTGGCCTCGGCGTCGCTGCCCAGTTGCTCACCGATTCGCGCCGCCACCGGCGCACTGAGTTCAACAAACGCGCGGTTGAAATTCTTCCCGCTGCCCAACTCGAAGCGCCCCATGTGGCTGCCTTGCAGATGCTGGTCGAGGCCGATCGGGTTGGCCACCGGCACGAGCTCGATCACGCCTTGCAGACGGCTCTGCTGTTCCAGCGCGTTGAGGCGTTGCCTGAGTTCCCACGCGGTGCGCATCCCCGGCAGTTCGTCGGCGTGCAGGCTGGCCTGGATGTACACCTTGCGGCTGCCCGCGCCGTAACGGAAGACGCTGAGGGAACGTTCGCTGCCCAGATGGCTCCAGGGCAGGACATGGTCGATGCGTTGCATGGGTAACTCCTGAATGGCTGGATCACGCAGATCCCCTGTAGGAGTGAGCCTGCTCGCGATAGCGGTGTGTCAGGCACTAAAGCGGCTGAATGTTAAACCGCTATCGCGAGCAGGCTCACTCCTACAGGGTTCTCCTATGAAGCAGAGCATAAAAAAAGTGGCCACCGCGCAAACGGGACCACTTTTTTCTACAGCGTATTAATGGCCGTACACGTCGAAGTCGAAGTACTTGTCCTGGACTTTCTTGTACTCGCCATTGGCGCGGATTTCAGTGATGGCCTTGTTGAATTTCTCGGCCAGCTCGGTATCGCCTTTACGTACGGCAATCCCGGCACCGCCGCCGAAGTACTTGGCGTCTTCGTAAGTCGGGCCGACGAATTCGAAACCTTTGCCGGCGTCGGTCTTCAGGAAACCGTCGCTGAGGTTGACCGAGTCGGCCAGCATCGCGTCGAGACGACCGGATTTCATGTCGAGGTTGGCTTCCTGTTGCGAGCCGTAGCGCACCACTTCAAACCCGGCGTCCTTGGCCATGTCGGTGGCGTAGCGGTCGTGGGTACTGGCGCGCAGCACGCCGACTTTCTTACCCTTGAGCTCGGTCAGCGGGTCTTTGACACCGGAGCCTTCCTTCATCACGAAGCGCGCCGGGGTGTGGTAGTACTTGATGGTGAAATCGACGTTTTTCTTGCGGTCGTCGGTGATGGTCATCGAGGACAGGATCGCGTCGATCTTCTTCACTTTGAGTGCCGGGATCAGACCGTCGAATTCCTGCTCGACCCACACGCATTTGACGTCCATCTGTTTGCACAGGGCATCGCCGATATCGACGTCGAACCCGGTGAGTTTGCCATCAGCGGTTTTCATCGAGAATGGCGGGTAAGCGGCTTCGATCCCCAGACGAATCGGTTTGGCGTCTTCGGCCACTGCGGTCAGGGACAACATCGACAGTGCCAGGGCACCGAACATCACTAGCTTCTTCATTTATTACTCCTGTGTGCGGAGGCTTTTATTGGCAGCTTTCGATTGGCGTTCGGTCATGGCCATTGAGCAGCAAAAACCGACGTGGCCGGCAGTCTATGGCGGCGCGCACAGGGCAAATTGTGTTTAGGCGACAAATACTTACAGAAAATCGGCGCACGCGTTGACCGGGATCAACGGTGCGCCGACATGGTGCAAAGGCTGTAGGACAAACTCCGATTCTGCCCAGGAAATGGCTGAAAAAACTGTCAGCATTCGCAGGCAATGACAACTCGGGCAGGCTGTTCGACACTCAGCGAAAAACCCTCATCCAGCCAGCCGGTCACGCCGCCGATCATCTCCTTGACCGGGTAACCCAACGCCGCCAGTTTCACCGCAGCCTTGTTGGCGCCGTTGCAGTGCGGGCCGGCGCAATAGACCACGAACAACGTGCTCGTCGAATACTCCGCCAGGCCTTCGGCGGTCAGCAAGCGGGTCGGAATGTTGATCGCGCCCGGCACGTGACCGCGCTCGAACGCCAAAGGCCCGCGCACATCGACCAGGACAAAATCGACTTCACCGGCTTCCTGGCTGCCGTACACGTCAGAACAATCGGTTTCAAACGTCAGACGGTTGCTGAAATGCATCAGGGCAATCGCCGACGGTGCAGCAGGAATGTCGCGAACCAAGCTGGTCATGTTGTGTGGCTCCTTCATCTGTTGGGGTGTGAGCAGACTTTATCGGGCCGGCACTTGGCGCTACAGTGGCGCGCAAGACACTCACCGGGAATTTTCCGCCAAATGCCTGACTCACCTGGATTGGTCGCGATTCTGGCCTACGATGGCCTCTGTACCTTCGAGTTCGGCATCGCCGTGGAGATTTTCGGCCTGCCCCGGCCGGAATTCGATTTCCCGTGGTACGAGCACTGCATCGTCGCCGTCGATCAAGGGCCGATGCGCGCCATGGGCGGGATTCACGTATTGGCCGACGGCGGCCTGGAGCTGCTGGCGCAGGCGCGCACCATCATCATTCCCGGTTGGCGCGACCGCGAGGCCCCGGTGCCGCCGGCGCTGATCGACGCCTTGCGACAGGCCCACGCCCAGGGTGCGCGGTTGCTGTCAATTTGCTCAGGGGTGTTTGTGCTGGCCGCCAGTGGCTTGCTCGACGGCCACGGTGCGACCACCCACTGGCGCTACACCGATGAACTGGCGCGACGCTACCCGGCGATCGCGGTCAATCCGGATGTGCTTTACGTCGACTCCGGCCAGTTGATCACCTCGGCGGGCAGCGCCGCCGGGATCGATGCCTGCCTGCATCTGCTGGCACGGGACTTCGGCACCCAGGTCGCCAATTCAGTGGCCCGGCGTCTGGTGATGTCGCCGCAACGCACTGGCGGTCAGGCACAGTTCATCCCGACGCCGGTCAGCGCGACGCCGCGCAACGACTTGTCGCGGGTGATGCAGTGGGCCCGCGAGCGCTTGCACCAACCGCTGGAAGTGCGCGATCTGGCCAGCGAAGCGGCGATGAGCGAGCGCACCTTTCTGCGCCGTTTCACCGAGGCCAGCGGGCAATCGCCCAAAGCGTGGCTGCAACACGAGCGACTGGCTCGGGCGCGGGAGTTACTGGAGAGCAGCGTGTACAACACCGAGCAGATCGCCCAGCGCTGCGGTTATCGCTCGGTGGAAAGTTTTCGCGTGGCGTTTCGCAGCGTGGTCGGGGTGCCGCCGTCGGTGTATCGGGAGCGGTTTGGGCGTGGGGTCAAAGCCATTTCCTGAGGTGAATTTCCGGACGCCATCGCTGGCAAGCCAGCTCCCACAGGTTTTGCGTCGTACACACCACCTTATTTCAACTCAGAAACCTGTGGGAGCCGGGCTTGCCCGCGATGAGGCCTGCACCGACAGCCTACAAATCAAGGCTTGCGCAACAGATAGGTATCCATGATCCAACCATGCTCGGCCCGCGCCGCTTTACGCGTGCGCTCGATTTGATCCGCAACATCCTTGAGCTTGCCGCTGATCAGAATCTCATCCGGCGTGCCGAGGTAAGCGCCCCAGTAAATCTCGGTCTGCTGATCCGCCACGCTGTGGTAAGAGTCCTCGGCATCGAGCATCACCACCAGGCTGCCCGTGTCACTCACCTGCCCCGCCGCCAGACGCCGGCCAGTGGTGATTTCAATTGACCGGCCAATGCTGTTCAACGGCACTTTATGCTGCGCGGCCAGCGCCTGAACACTGGTAATCCCGGGGATCACTTCAAACTCGAAAGCACAGCGACCTGACACCAGAATCGCCTGCAGGATACGAATCGTGCTGTCGTACAGCGCCGGGTCGCCCCACACGAGGAAACCGCCGCACTGCTCGTCAGCCAATTCTTCATTGATCAGTCGTTCAAAGGTTTCCTGCTTGGCACGGTTCAGATCATCGACCGCGCGGGTGTAGTCCACGTCGCCGCGCGCGCGCTCGGGGCTGTGGGATTCGACGAAGCGATACGCAGGATCGGTGATGTAACGCGCACAGATGTCGCGACGCAAATCGATCAGTTTGTCCTTGCTCGGGCCTTTGTCCATCAGAAAGAACACGTCGACCTGATTCAGCGCCTTTACCGCCTGCATCGTGATGTAGTCGGGATTTCCGGCGCCGATGCCAATCACTAGCAGTCGTTTCATTACAGTGCTCCCGCAAGATCGATACCCGCCAAGCGTAGCCGCCAGATGCCGTTGAACCGCAGTTCAACCATGGACAACGGTTCAACATCAATGGCGTTGAACGCCGCGCCCTGTAACACCTGCATCAGTGCCGCACGCACCACAAACGGATGGGTGACAGCGACGATGTGCCCCGATACGCCTTGCAGACTGGTCAGCCATGCCGCCACGCGTTCGCTCAACTGCATTACCGACTCGCCACCATGCGGTGCCGCCTGCGGATCATTGATCCACGCCTGCAAGGCCTCGGCCTCGCGCACTTGCAGATCCTTGATCGCTTGCCCGTGCCAGCGCCCCAAATCGCAATCGCGCAGCGCTTCGTCCACTTGCGGCGCCGCACCGAACCACTCGGCAGTCTGGCGCGTACGCAATTCCGGCCCGCACAACAAACGACTGGCGCTGGCGAACTTCGCGGCCAACGCGCCGAGCGCCAATGGCGAATTTTCAACAGGCTCGTTCGTAGGAAAACGCGACATTTTCTGTGCGACGGTTCGAGCGTGGCAAATCAAAGTCAAACGGGTGGACTGCACAGGATTTCACTCGATAAGCATCAGCTGAATCGGCGGCAAATCGCCGGTCTTGTGGCAATTGTGCCGTAACCCGGTCGCTTCAGGGGATCTCGTGAACCCCCAGCCCAGTACTCTGAAGTAGAAAAAGCGGCAATGTCTGACACGCCTGGAGGCAATGGACTACAAGAGGCACAGACTCAGGTGTAGCCCTTGTTACTCAGGGTTGTGAGCTTATTTAAACGTCGAATCGCCAACGCTAAAAATTCACTAGACATGTAACCTGAGTTACATAAATACTGTTTTAACGGATTGTGAAACGAATTCAACACCCCCCCCTTCATCCAGCAGGAGCCCGGATGCCCCCTCTCAGAGACTTGATCACCGACCCCGGCCTGGAACTGACGCCGTCGGAGCGCAAAGTGATTCGCGCCCTGCTCGACCAGTATCCACGCAACGGCCTGGGTCCGATGGCGCGTCTGGCCGAACACGCCGGCGTCAGCGATCCGACCATCGTGCGGCTGGTGAAGAAGCTCGGATTTGGCGGTTATGCCGAGTTTCAGGACGCGCTGCTCAGCGACATGGACCACCGCCTGCGTTCGCCGCGCACACTGTTGCAGCCGCGTTCGCACCTGAACAAGGACGATGCCTGGGGCCATTATCTGGCTGACAGCCAACGCCTGCTGGTGGAAACCCAGGTTCTGACGCAACCCGAAGACGTGCGCATTCTGCTCGACTGGCTGCTCGATACCCGGCACCAGATCTACTGCTTCGGCGGGCGCTTCAGCAGCCTGATGGCCAACTACCTGCTCAACCACCTGCGCTTGCTGCGGCCCGGCTGCTTTGCCTTGGAGGACAACGCACAACTGCCCGACCGCCTGTTCGATCTGCAACGCCAGGACGTGGTGCTGCTGTTTGACTATCGGCGCTACCAGTCCCAGGCCCTGCGGGTGGCCTCGGCGGCGAAGAACAACAACGCGCGGGTGGTGCTGTTCACCGACATCTATGCCTCGCCGCTGCGTGAACTGGCGGACCTGATCATCAGTGCTCCGGTGGAGTCGGCCTCGCCGTTCGACACCATGGTGCCGGCGCTGGCCCAGGTCGAGGCGCTGATTGCCTGCCTGACCCTGCGCAGCCCCGATCTGGCCGATCGCCTGGAAGGCATCGACGCCCTGCGCAACGACTTCAACACCCATCTGCTGGAGGATAAATAAGGATGTTCAGTCTTCCCCACCGCTCGCCGCGGGATTTGCCGTTCGTCACCGGTCACACCGCTCTGTTGCTGGTGGACATGCAGCGTGCCTGGCTCGAACCGCAGTTCGACCCGCATCTGAACGGCCCGGACGCCGAGTATTTCCTGACCCGCGCGCACATGCAGGTGGTGCCCAACCAGCGCCGCTTGCTCAGTGCCTTTCGCGAAGCGCGGCAGAATGTGCTACACACGATTATCGAAAGCTTGACCGCCGACGGTCGCGACCGCTCGCTGGATCACAAACTGTCCGACATGCACTTGCCCAAGGGCAGCACCCAGGCGCGGATCATCGACGACCTGACCCCGGTGGAAAACGAAATCGTGTTGCCGAAAACCTCGTCCGGGGTGTTCAACTCGACCAACATCGATTACGTCCTGCGCAACCTCGAAACCCGCCACCTGATCATTGCCGGCATCGTCACCGACCAGTGCGTCGACATGGCCGTGCGCGATGCCGCCGACCGTGGCTATCTGGTGACGCTGGTCGAAGACGCCTGCGCCACCTACACCCCGGCGCGGCATGACGCCTGCCTGAACGCGATCAAGGGTTACTGCTGGATCACTGACACACAAACCGTGCTCGGCCGCTTGCAGGAGATGCGTCCATGAGCGAGCGCCTGACGCCGTTGCCGATGACCACCATCGTCACCACCGACCTGATCGGCATCACCCGTGGCCGCTCGTTTCCCACCGATCAGCTGGAACGTTATCAAGCGGCCGGGTGCGGCTGGGTGCCGGCCAACAGCGCACTGACGCCTCAGGACATCATCGCCTCGACCAACCCATGGGGCGCCTATGGTGATTTGCGGCTGATTCCCGATTTGAGCAGCCGCGTGACGGTCGGTAATGGCCCGGACGCCGCAGCACCGGCGCTGGACTTCATCCATGGCGACATCCGCGAGACCGATGGCCGGCCGTGGAGCGCTTGCCCGCGCACGTTGTTGCGCGATGAAATCGAGCGCTATCGCGACGACCTCGGTTTGCAGGTCAACGCAGCGTTCGAACACGAATTCAACCTGCATGCCGGTTTTGCCGAGCATCTGGCGTTTTCCCTCGAAGCCCAGCGTCAGGGTGCCGAGTTCGGCGGCTGGCTGCTCAGCGCGCTGCGCGCGGGTGGCGTTGAGCCGGAAATGTTCCTGCCCGAATACGGCAAGCACCAATACGAAATCACCTGCCGGCCGACCCTCGGCGTGGCGGCGGCGGATCGTGCGGTCAACGTGCGCGAGATCACCCGCGAAATCGCCCGACAAATGGGCGTCGACGTCAGTTTCGCGCCGAAAACCAAGGCTGACGCGGTGTGCAACGGCGTGCACCTGCACATCAGCCTGCTCGACCTGCAAGGTCTGCCACTGCTCTACGACGCCGGCACCAGCAACGGTCTGTCGACCCTCGGCCAGCATTGGGCCGCAGGGATCCTGCATTACCTGCCGGCGCTGTGTGCGTTCACCGCGCCGACACCGGTGTCGTACGAGCGTTTGCAGCCACACCACTGGAGCGCGTCCTATGCGTGTCTGGGGCAGCAGAACCGTGAAGCGGCGCTGCGCATTTGTCCGACCGTGAGCCTGGGCGGCAAATCCGTGGCGGCGCAGTACAACCTGGAATTCCGCGCCATGGACGCCACCGCCTCGCCGCATCTGGCAATGGCCGCGCTGCTGATTGCCGGCCGGCTGGGCATCGAACAGCGTCTGGCGCTGAACGCGATCACCGATGAAATTCCCGATTCACTCAACGACGAGCAACGCAAGGCCCGGGGCATTGTGGCCCTGCCCGCCTCGCTGGCCCAGGCGCTGGATTGCCTGCGTGACAGTGCAGCCTTCAATCAATGGCTGCCCAAGCCGTTGCTCGACACGTACCACGCCCTTAAAACCGAGGAACTGGCGCTGACGGAACAGCTCTCGCCCGCTGACCTGTGTGAGCACTATGCACGCCTGTACTGAATCCGCCGAGCTGGGGTTGTACACCCGCCCGGTCTACAACCTGAGCCGCGAAGATTCATCGCATCCGTTGATCCTCGTGTGCGAGCACGCCAGCCGCTACATCCCCGAGGCCCTGAACAATCTGGGCCTGGACGATGCAGCCGCGCGCGAGCACATCGCCTGGGACATCGGCGCATTGCAACTGGCCGAAAAGCTCTCGGAGACACTCGGCGCGACACTGTTGAGCGCCAACTATTCACGGCTGCTGATCGACCTCAATCGGCCCCGGCATGCGCCCGACAGCATTCCGGCGCAGAGCGAGATTTATCAGGTGCCCGGTAACCGAGAGCTGGACGAAGCCACTCGCGAATACCGGCGCCAAACGCTGTTCAAACCGTTTCACGCGCGGCTGCAAACCCTGATCGACCAACGCGTCGCGCAGGGTCAAGCGGTACGGGTGGTGGGGATTCACAGTTTTACTCCGGTGTATTACGGCCAGCCGCGCCCACTGGAAGTCGGCGTGCTGTTCGGTCAGGCCGGCGCCTATGCGCAACGGGTGATCGATGGCCTCGGCCAGCACCCGCTGAACGTCGCGGGCAACCAGCCGTACCGGGTTGATCCGCTGGGCGACATGACCGTGCCAGTGCACGGCGATGCCCGGGGGCTGGAGTCGGTGCTGATCGAGGTGCGCAACGATCTGCTGCGCAGCCCGGAAGCGGTTTCGCTGTGGGCCGAGCGCCTGGCACCGCTGCTGTAAAGAATGCTGCAAGACTGCTGACGCTGTAACGATGGATCGACATAACAACTAAAACGCTGGATAGGCTGACAAGGAGTTGCGCTTCATGGAAATAGAAGAGTTCGGCTACAAACAGGAGTTGAAACGTAGCCTGACACTGACCGACCTGGTGGTGTACGGGATGATCTTCATGATCCCCATCGCCCCCTTCGGCGTGTATGGCTACGTGAATGCCGAGGCGCCCGGAATGGTGCCGCTGGCCTACATCATCGGCATGGTCGCGATGCTGTTCACCGCGCTGAGCTACGGCAGCATGGCCAAGGCGTTTCCGATCGCAGGCTCGGTGTATTCCTACGCACAACGCGGCCTCAATCAACACGTCGGTTTCATCGCCGGCTGGCTGATGCTGCTCGACTACCTGCTGATTCCACCGCTGCTGTACGTCTACGCGGCGATGGCCCTGAACCATCTGTACCCGGACATTCCGAAAGTCGGCTTCATTCTGGCGTTTCTGGTCAGTGCAACCTTCGTCAACCTGCGCGGCATCACCTTCACCGCACGGATGAACATCATCTTCCTGCTGGCACAGCTGGTGGTGCTGGGGATTTTCCTGTTCTACGCCTGGAACGCTCTGCACAACGGCGGCGGCAACGGCGAGCTGACCCTCGCGCCGCTGTATCACCCGGAAACGTTCAATTTCGCCCTGCTAATGCAAGCGGTGTCGATTGCCGTGCTGTCATTCCTCGGCTTCGATGCGATCTCGACCCTCGCCGAAGAAATCAAGGGCGATCCCGGCCGCAGCGTCGGCCGCGCAGCGCTGATCACTCTGGTGGTGATGGGCGTGATTTTCGTCGTACAGACCTGGATCGCCACCGATCTGGCTGCTGGCATGGGTTTCAAGTCCGCCGACACCGCATTCTATGAAATCGCCGAAATCGCCGCTGGCAGCTGGCTGGCCACCCTGACCGGTGTCGCCACGGCGCTGGCCTGGGGCGTCGCGGTGGCGATCACCTCGCAAGCGGCAGTGTCGCGCCTGCTGTTCGGCATGGCCCGCGATGGCAAGTTGCCAAAAGTCCTGGCCAAGGTGCACCCGAAGCACAACACCCCGTACCTGAGCATTTATCTGGTGGCGGTGCTGTCGCTGGTGATTTGCTACCTGTTCATCAATTCGGTCGACACCCTGACTTCGCTGGTCAACTTCGGTGCCCTCAGCGGTTTCATGCTGCTGCACCTGACAGTGATCAACTACTACTGGCGTCGGCAGAAGTCCGGTCAGGTCGTACGCCATCTGATCTGTCCGGTGATCGGCTTCATCATCGTCGCCGCCATCATGTACAACATGGGCGTCGATGCGCAGAAACTCGGCCTGATCTGGATTGCGCTGGGTCTGGTGTACCTGTTCTTCCTGAACAAGCTCGGCGCCAGCACAGCGCTGCCTGACCCGAGCAATGGCTGACAAGAAAAAGAGCGGCGTCTGACATCAAATCAGGCGACCGCCGCTTTAAAGCGTGGCAACCGACAGTGATAGTCAGGTTCGGTGGGATCACCGGACCCTTTGATACAGGAGTGCATCCATGCTGGTCTTACGCCCAGTCGAGACAACCGACCTGCCGCAATTGCAGCAGCTGGCCCGCGACAGCCTGGTCGGCGTCACGTCGCTGCCTGACGACAGCGAACGCCTGCGCGAAAAAATCGCCGGCTCCTGTGCCTCGTTCGACAACGACATTCAGGCGCAAGGCCCGGAGAACTACTTCTTCGTGCTGGAAGACCTCGACACTCAACGGCTGGTCGGTTGCTCGGAGATCCTCGCCACGGCCGGTTTCAACGAACCGTTCTACAGCTTGCGCAATCGCCACTTTACCAGTGCTTCGCGGGAACTGAACATCGAGCACGGGGTGCCGGCGTTGTCACTGTGTCACGACCTCAGCGGACACACGCTATTGCGCGGTTTTCACATCGACAACGCGCTGGTGCGCAGCGCCTTTTCCGAATTGCTGTCGCGGGCACGGCTGCTGTTCATCGCCGCTCACGCACAACGCTTTGCCGATGCGGTGATCACCGAGATCGTCGGCTATAGCGATGAGAACGGTCATTCGCCGTTCTGGGACGCACTGGGCAAACACTTCTTCGACCTGCCCTACGTCGAGGCCGAACGCCTGTGCGGCCTGCAAAGCCGCACGTTTCTCGCCGAACTGATGCCGCAATACCCGATTTACGTACCGATGCTGCCTCCGGCAGCACAGGAATGCATCGGCCGGATTCACCCGGACGGTCAGGAAGCCTTCGACATCCTCGAACGCGAAGGCTTTGAAACCAACAGCTACATCGATCTGTTCGACGCCGGTCCGACCCTGTATGCGCGCACCGCGAACATCCGATCGATCGCCCGTAGCCAGACCGCCAGCGTGCGCGAGCAGGCGCAGATCGACGCCCGTGGCCGTTACCTGTTGAGCAACGACGCGCTGCACGGTTTCCGGGCCATCGTCGCCGAACTGGATTACCAGCCCGATCAACCGCTGTCGCTGACGCCGGCCCTGTGCGCGGCGCTGAAGGTCACCGATGGCTGCACGATCAGGCTGACCGCCCTGTGAACCGCGCCCGGTTGCATACCCAACGACAGTGCCCGAACCGGCGCGTACAAGGAGTTACCGCATGATCGTCCGTCCGGTCAAAGTCAGCGACCTGCCAGCACTGATGACTCTGGTGCAACAGGCCGGCCCGGGGTTCACCACCCTCCCGGCCAATGAGGATCGCCTCGCCCACCGGGTGCGTTGGGCCCAGCGCGCGTTTTCCGGACAAGTGGAACGGGCCGACGCCGATTATCTGTTCGTGCTTGAAGATGACGACCTGCGGGTGGTCGGCGTCAGCGCCCTGACCGGCGCGGTAGGCCTGCGCGAGCCGTGGTACAACTACCGAGTCGGCCTGACCGTGAGTTCGGCACCGGATCTGGGAATTTCGCGGCAGATCCCCACACTGTTTCTCAATAACGAGCTGACCGGCCAGTCGGAACTGTGTTCTCTGTTCCTTCAGCATGAGCAACGCCATGGCAACAATGGCCGGCTGCTGTCGCTCGGGCGGCTGCTGTTCGTGGCCGAATTTCCGCAACTGTTTGGCGAGAGGATGATCGCCGAACTGCGCGGCAGTGCCGATGAACTCGGCTGCTCGCCGTTCTGGGACAGTCTGGGCCGGCACTTCTTCCAGATGGACTTCAGCCATGCCGACCACTTGTCGGGTCTAGGCAACAAGTCGTTCATCGCCGAACTGATGCCGCGCCAGCCGTTGTACACCTGCATGCTTACCGAACAGGCACAGGCGGCCATCGGCCAGGCGCATCCCAATACCGAGCCCGCGCTGAAGATCCTGCGCGAAGAAGGATTTGTGCATAAGGGCTACATCGACATCTTCGACGGTGGCCCGGTGATCGAAGCACCGATCGGCAACATTCGTACCGTGCGCGACAGCCTGGCGCTGACCCTGAGTCTCGGCACGCCGGACGATCAGGCACCGTTGTGGCTGATCCACAACCGGCGCCTGGAGAACTGCCGCATCACCGTGGCCCCCGGTCGTCTGGTCGGCAATACCCTGGTGGTCGATCGCCTCACCGCAAAGCGCCTGCAACTGCAACCGGGCAATTCGGTGCGCGCCGTGCTGCTGCCCAGGCAACAGCAACAAGCGGTAGCGGCCTGATCTGCGGTTTAGCCAGTGAAAATCCGCTGACTGCCGATGAAACCTTTCAGCCGCTGGATCCCTCATCAACGCCTCACTCGCAAATTCGTCATGAACCTTGACCCATTCGCGTGATAGCCTTTTCATTCTTCGGCGTTGACACCTTTGCTCAAGCCGTTCCATTCCTTTGTATTGGTGGAACTCGTATGACCAGGCTTTCCCATCAAGATTTGCGCCGTAACTTCCGTCAATTGCTGGCTTCCGACACCTGCTACCACACCGCCTCGGTGTTCGACCCGATGTCCGCGCGCATTGCCGCAGACCTGGGTTTTGAAGTGGGGATCCTCGGCGGCTCCGTGGCCTCGCTGCAGGTGCTGGGCGCCCCCGACTTTGCCCTGATCACCCTCAGCGAATTCGCCGAACAGGCCACCCGCATCGGCCGCGTTGCCCAGTTGCCAGTGATCGCCGACGCCGACCACGGTTACGGCAACGCCCTCAACGTGATGCGCACCATCGTCGAACTGGAACGCGCCGGCGTCGCCGCCCTGACCATCGAAGATACTCTGCTGCCGGCGCAATTCGGCCGTAAGTCCACCGACCTGATCTCGGTCGCCGAAGGCGTCGGCAAGATCCGCGCGGCGCTGGAAGCCCGGGTTGATTCGGAAATGGCAATCATCGCCCGCACCAATGCCGGGATTCTGCCGAATCAGGAAATCATCAGCCGCACCAAGCAGTATCAGGCCGCCGGTGCCGACGGCATCTGCATGGTCGGGGTGCAGGACTTCGATCAGCTCGAGCAAATCGCCGAACACCTGACGGTCCCGCTGATGCTGGTGACCTACGGCAACCCGGCGCTGCGCGACGACAAGCGCCTGGCCGAACTCGGGGTGCGCGTGACCATCGACGGCCACGGCGCCTACTTCGCCGCGATCAAGGCGACCTACGACAGCCTGCGCGAACAACGCCAGATCTTCACCCAGGCCTCGGACCTGAGCGCCACCGAACTGACGCACACCTACACCCAGCCTGAGGATTACATTCTGTGGGCGAAGGAATACATGAGCGTCAAGGAATAAGCTTCCGTCAGGTCTGGCCCCTTCGCGAGCAAGCCCGCTCCCACAATGGATCTTTCAGTGAACACAGCATGGGGGTTGAACACAGATCCCATGTAGGAGTGAGCCTGCTCGCGATGACGTCGGCACATTCAACACCCCTCTAGCCTGACCCGCCGCCTTCGCGAGCAAGCCCGCTCCCACAGTGGATCTTTCAGTGAACACCGCTTTGGTGTTGAACACAGATCCCATGTAGGAGTGAGCCTGCTCGCGATGACGTCGGCACATTCAACACCCCTCTAGCCTGACCCGCCGCCTTCGCGAGCAAGCCCGCTCCCACAGTGGATCTTTCAGTGAACACCGCTTTGGTGTTGAACACAGATCCCATGTAGGAGTGAGCCTGCTCGCGATGACGTCGGCACATTCAACACCCCTCTAGCCTGACCCGCCGCCTTCGCGAGCAAGCCCGCTCCCACAGTGGATCTTTCAGTGAACACCGCTTTGGTGTTGAACACAGATCCCATGTAGGAGTGAGCCTGCTCGCGATGACGTCGGCACATTCAACACCCCTCTAGCCTGACCCGCCGCCTTCGCGAGCAAGCCCGCTCCCACAGTGGATCTTTCAGTGAACACCGCTTTGGTGTTGAACACAGATCCCATGTAGGAGTGAGCCTGCTCGCGATGACGTCGGCACATTCAACACCCCTCTAGCCTGACCCGCCGCCTTCGCGAGCAAGCCCGCTCCCACAGTGGATCTTTCAGTGAACACCGCTTTGGTGTTGAACACAGATCCCATGTAGGAGTGAGCCTGCTCGCGATGACGTCGGCACATTCAACACCCCTCTAGCCTGACCCGCCGCCTTCGCGAGCAAGCCCGCTCCCACAGTGGATCTTCAGTGAACACAGCATTGGTGTTCGGCACAGGTCCATTGTGGGAGCGGGCTTGCTCGCGAAGGCGTCAGTTGCAGCACCGCCAATCCGAGGGAGTCAGCGCTTGGCCAACTCCATGATCATCCGCGACAACAGATAAATCCGCGGCGCCACGCTCGCCACTTCGGCGTATTCCTCAGGCGTATGAATATTGCCGCCGACAATCCCGAAACCGTCCAGCGTCGGTGTGCCCACGCCGGCGGACAGGCTGGCATCCGCCGCGCCACCACTGCCCTCTTCGGTCAGCTTGCGGCCGATCTCGCCGTAAATCCCTTGCGCCATGGCCATCAAGCGATCCGACTCTGCCGTCTGCGGCATCGGTGGCAGTCCGCGTTTGAGGCTGGTGGTGACTTCGGTTTCAGCGATCAGCTTGTCCTGCGACACTCGCGCCAGGTCTTTCTCGATCCGGTCGAACTCTTCCGGCACCGCCGCACGCACGTCAGCCTTGGCGGTGGCGTGATCCGGGATCACGTTGGTGCGATCACCGGCCTGGAGCACGGTGAAGTTGATCGTGGTTTTCTTCGCTTCGTCGCCGAGTTTGCCCAGTTGCAGAATCTGGTGCGCCGCTTCCATCGCCGCGTTCCGCCCCAGTTCCGGCGCGACCCCGGCATGCGCCGCCTTACCCTTGACCTCGACCAGCGCGGTCGCGCTGCCTTTGCGCCACACCACTAGACCATCGGCCGGACGCCCCGGTTCGAGGTTGAGGGTCACGTCGTGAGTCTTGGCGGTTTTTTTGATCAGGTCGGTGGCGACGTCGGAGCCGGTTTCCTCGCTGGCGTCGAGCAGAAAGGTGATTTGCGCGTAGTCCTTGAAGTCGAGGTTCTTCAGAATTTTCAGCGCGTAGATCCCGGCGACGATGCCGCCCTTGTCGTCCATCACCCCGGGCCCGTAGGCGCGGCCGTCCTTGATGTGGAACGGGCGCTCGGCCGCGGAGCCTTCCTTGAACACCGTGTCCATGTGCGCCATCAAGAGGATTTTTGCCTTGCCGGTGCCCTTGAAGGTCGCCAGCACATGATTGGATTTTTCCGGGGTATTGGGCACCAGTTCGATGGTGGCGCCGAGCTTCTTCAGCTCATCGATGGCGATCTCGCTGACTTGTTTCAGGCCCGGTTCATAACCGGAACCGGAGTCGATGTTGACCAGCCGTTCCAGCAGTTTCAGGGCTTCGGGCTGATACTGCTCGGCATCCGCCAGCACTTGCTTGTGCGGTTCGGCGAAGGCGCTGGCGGAGCTGAGGACGAGGGACAGGCCGAGGCTGGCGGCCAGCAGCGAGCGGGAAAATGAGAACGTCATGAATCGATCCTTGTTTCGCGTCGGGGGGGGGATTGAACCGTACCTGACATCGGCGCAAGGCTCTACACCGGATGCGACATCTCTGCGGCCGACACCGAACACCTGTAGGAGGAAATTGTGCTGGGCAGTCAGACCGAATCGAGCAGTTCCTGCTTCGGCAGATCATCACTGTTGCAGATCACCCGATTGCGCCCGGTCGCCTTGGCCTCGTACAGCGCCTGATCCGCATCATTGAGCCAACGGGTCGCGTCGCCATGCGCCGGATCGTAAGCCGCCAGACCAATGCTCAGACTGACCTTGAGCGCCGGGTTCTGCTCGTAACCCAGGGTGGCGAAACGCTCGCGCAAGGCTTCCATGGCCTGCGCGGCATTGAACAGCGGCAGGTCAGGCAGGATCACGCAAAACTCGTCGCCGCCATAGCGCCCGGCGACGTCCGCAGCGCGCAGGTTCTGCTTGAGCATTTTGCTCAACTGGCGCAGCACGATGTCACCCGCCACATGCCCGTAGGTGTCGTTGATCGCCTTGAAGTGATCGATGTCGATCAACGCGATCGCTGCGCCCTGCTGCTGCCGGCGGCAACGTTGAAAGGCGATTTCCAGTTGATCCTTCCACGCGCCGTGATTGAGCAGTCCGGTGAGGCTGTCGGTGCGACTCAGGGCCAGTAGCTCACGCTTGTGCAGGCCCAGCGTGTAGGCCTGGCGAAAGCAGATCCAGCCCAGCGCCAGCGGGTACAGCATCAGCAACGGCAGGCAGGCATAAAGCTGCAGAGGCGAGGTTTGCGGGATGAACGCCGGGACGAAAACCACCAGGCCGACGCCGATACCGAGGATCTGCGCCGCCAGGCCTGCGGCGAGAAAACGTAATCCGCCGATGGCGACGTTATTCATCGCCATCATCGAAATGGTGGTGGCACTGGGCAGTGGATTGAAGTGCATGGCGGCGACCCAGAAGCCGCCCATAAAGGCATCAACCAACAGATTGCGGTGTTCCGCATGGTAAGGAACGCTGGCACGACGGGCCCATTGAAACGCCAGGTGCGGCCAGAGCAGGCCATTGAACAGCATCAACGCCCAGACCCACAGCGGCGGGTCTAGCGGGTACATCGCCGCGCTCACGCACAACAGCCCCAGCACCAGCCCGAGGGTTCGCGATGTATAAAGCCTCCTGGCCAATGAAAGTCCCTTTCCCCCCTTGTTTCGCATAAGGGCCTCGACCACTCAACGGAACCTGCGAACACCGTCAGACGGATGTGCTGGAAGTCTAACAGGCAGCCGTTAAATAGCCATCACCGGCCAGCCGCTGAATACCGCGCCATCGCCGTCGCGCACAGGGCAAATTTTTAGCTATACCTGAAAGGACGAAAACGGAAAAACGACTATAAGAAGGAGGCCCATGCAGACCTACCGAGTGTTGATCATCGGCAGCGGATTTGGCGGCCAATGCGCGGCGGTCAACTTGCTCAAGGCCGGAATCGACGATTTTCGCTTGCTGGAAAGAAGGGACTTTTTCGGCGGCACCTGGTGCCAGAACACCTACCCCGGCGCGGCGGTGGATGTGCCGTCGCCGCTGTACTCGTTGTCGTTTGCGCCATTTCCCTGGACGCAGATGTTCGCCGCCCAGGCCGAATTGCATCGCTATACCGAACACGTCATCGAGCGCTTCGGCCTGCGCGAGCGCGTGGCGCTGCAAACCAACGTCGAACGCATCGAATGGGACGACGCCGAACAGCGCTGGGCGTTGCATACCAGCAAGGGGATTTTTTACGCGCAGTTCGTGATCAACGCCTCAGGGCCGTTGAGCCAACCGGTGATCCCGCCCTTCCCCGGCCAGGATCGCTTTGAAGGCAAGACTTTTCATACCAACAATTGGGATCACAGCTACGACTACCGCGGTAAACGCGTGGCCATCGTCGGCAGCGGCGCCAGTGCCGCCCAGGTGATTCCGGCGATTGCCGCCGAAGTCGAGCAATTGCACGTGTTCCAGCGCACGCCACATTGGGTGCTGCCGCGCGCCGATCGCAGGTTCGGGCCTTTCCAGCGCTGGTTGCTGGGGGTGAAACCGGCCTACAAGCTGCTGCGCTGGTTGCTCTACTGGCAATTCGAAACCCGGGTGATCGCCTTCAAATACTCGAAACCCGCGATTCACCTGGTTCAGCGTCAGGCCCTGCGTTTTCTCAAGCAACAGGTGCCGGACCCGGTATTGCGCGCAAAACTCACCCCGGACTTCACCATCGGCTGCAAGCGCATTCTGCTGTCCAGCACCTATTACCCGGCGCTGACCCGGCCCAATGTCACGTTGCACAGCCGCGAACAAGGCATCGCCGCGCTCGATGAAACCGGGATCACCACCACCGACGGCCAGCACATCGATGTCGATCTGATCGTCTGGTCGACAGGCTACGACGCCACCGACGGCGTGGTCTCCTACCCGGTGACCGGCAAGCACGGCGTGCAGCTCAAGGACGTCTGGGCGCAGTACCCGCGCGCCTACCTGGGCACCAGCCTGCCGGACTTTCCCAACCTGTTTATCGTCACCGGCCCGAACACCGGCATCGGCCATACCTCGGCGCTGTTCATCATCGAAGCGCAGATGAATTACATCCTCGACTGCATCCACACCCTGCAGTCAAAAGGACTGCGCAGCATCGAAGTGCGCCCCGCAGCGGAACGTACCTACACTGCAATGATCCACCGTGAGATGGAACGCACGGTGTGGAAGTCCGGCGGCTGTCACAGTTGGTATCAGAGCAAGAGCGGTCATGTGATCGCGATATTTCCGGGCTTCAGTTTCAGCTACTACCGGTTGACCCGGACGCTGAAACCGGCTGACCACATTCTGTCCTGAACACGTAAAAGGAAGACGTCGATGCTTGTGCTGTTTGTCGCTCTCGCGGTTTTCGTGGCCTGGAGCTGGTTGAGTTATCCAGCAATCGGCCATTGGTTGTACGACCTGAGCACGGCGCTCGAGGCCAAGTTGTACAAGTTGCACAAAATCGAGGTGCCGATTGCCGAAATGACCGTCTCGACCTGGCAGGGTGGTCCCTATGAAGCAGCCAGCGCGATCCTGATGCTGCACGGCTACAGCGCCGAGAAGAATCTGTGGCTGCGCTTCGCCAGGCATT
Source organism: Pseudomonas sp. S3(2024) (assembly GCF_036861315.1). Lineage (NCBI taxonomy): Bacteria > Pseudomonadati > Pseudomonadota > Gammaproteobacteria > Pseudomonadales > Pseudomonadaceae > Pseudomonas > Pseudomonas sp. S3(2024). The sequence goes on from NZ_JAZAQQ010000005.1 coordinate 251,380, forward strand.
TTGTCCGCCAGTACCGGGTGATCATTCCGGACATCGCCGGTCATGGGGAAACCGGGTTCAAGGCCGGTGGCGGCTACGACATTGCGCTGCAGGCCAAGCGCATGATCCAGCTGCTGGACGTGTGCGGCGTGGAGAAAGTCCACGTGATCGGCAACTCGATGGGTGGCTACATCGCGGCATGGCTGGCAGCAACTTACCCGGAGCGGATCGCCTCGGTGGCGCTGATCGACCCGGCCGGTGTCACTGCACCGCAGGCCAGCGACATGGAGCGCCACCTCGCCCGTGGGCATAACCCGTTCCTGATCAATTCCCGGGAAGAGTTCCGCCAGTTTTACGCGATGACCATGGCCTCGCCACCGTGGGTGCCCGGGCTGGTACTGGACGCCATCGCCCAGCGATACCAACGCCAGCGTGATGAACTGGAAGAGATCTTCCGCGACTTTCGCGCCAGCCCACCCATGGAGCCGAAACTGGCCGAGATCAAATGCCCGGCGCTGCTGCTGTGGGGGCGCAAGGACCGCTTGATCGACGTCAGCAGCGTGCCGGTGTGGAGCAAGGGCATCGCCAATCTGCGGGTCGAAGTGTGGGACGGTGTCGGACACATGCCGATGGTTGAACAACCGGGGAACACCGCACGGTTGTATCGGGAGTTTCTGGGAAACCAGCGATGAAACCCACCGCTGGCACTGTGGCGAGGGAGCTTGCTCCCGCTGGGGCGCGAAGCGGCCCTGCTCCAGCGCATGCGACTAGCCTGCCCCGCCACAGTATCGATCTCAGGTCTGCTGCGCAGCCCGGCGGGAGCAAGCTCCCTCGCCACAAAAAGCCCTCTTGGCGATAAAGATTCGGAAGGTCGAAATGAACATTCTCTACGACGAACGCCTCGATGGCCCGCTACCGGAGGTGAACAAGGCCGAGTTGCTGAAAACCCTGCAGCGCGCCCTCCCGGATCTCGACCTGCTCTGGCGTGAAGACGAACTCAAGCCTTACGAATGCGACGGCCTCTCGGCCTACCGCACCACGCCGATGCTGGTAGCCCTGCCCCGACGGCTCGATCAGGTGCAGGCCCTGCTCAAGCTCTGCCATCAACACAACGTGCCGGTGGTTGCCCGGGGTGCTGGCACCGGGTTGTCGGGCGGTGCGCTGCCGCTGGAAAAAGGCCTGCTGCTGGTGATGGCGCGTTTCAACAATATTCTGCACATCGACCCGGCGGCCCGTACCGCGCGGGTTCAGCCCGGGGTGCGTAATCTGGCGATTTCCCAGGCGGCCGCGCCGTTCGGCCTGTATTACGCGCCGGATCCGTCGTCGCAGATCGCCTGCTCGATCGGCGGTAACGTCGCGGAAAACGCCGGTGGCGTGCATTGCCTCAAGTACGGCCTGACCGTGCACAACCTGCTGAAAATCGAAGCGCTGACCATCGAGGGCGAACGTCTGACACTGGGCAGCGAGGCCCTCGACGCGCCGGGTTTCGATTTGCTGGCGCTGTTCACCGGCTCCGAAGGATTGCTCGGGATCATCACCGAAGTCACGGTCAAATTGCTGCCCAAACCGCAGCTCGCCAAGGTCTTGCTGGCCAGTTTCGACTCGGTGAAAAAGGCTGGCCGCGCCGTGGCCGACATCATTGCCGCGGGGATCATTCCCGGCGGCCTGGAGATGATGGACAACCTGGCGATCCGCGCCGCCGAAGACTTCATTCACGCCGGTTACCCGGTCGATGCCGAGGCAATCCTGTTGTGCGAACTCGATGGCGTCGAAGCCGATGTCCACGACGATTGCCTGCGGGTGCGCGAGGTCATGCTCCAGGCCGGTGCCAGCGAAGTGCGGCAGGCCCGCGATGAAGCCGAGCGCGTGCGCTTCTGGGCCGGGCGCAAAAACGCCTTTCCGGCGATTGGCCGCTTGTCGCCGGACTACTACTGCATGGACGGCACCATCCCGCGTCGCGAGTTGCCCGGCGTGTTGCACGGCATCGCCCGCCTCGGCGCCGAATACGGCTTGCGCGTGGCCAACGTGTTTCATGCCGGCGACGGCAACATGCACCCGCTGATTCTGTTCGACGCCAACCAGCCCGGCGAACTGCAGCGCGCCGAAGCGTTGGGCGGGAAGATTCTGGAATTGTGCGTGCAGGTTGGCGGCAGCATCACCGGTGAACACGGGGTCGGCCGCGAGAAAATCAATCAGATGTGCGCGCAGTTCAACAGCGCTGAGCTGAGCCTGTTCCACGCGGTCAAAGCCGCGTTCGACCCGCAAGGCCTGCTCAACCCCGGCAAGAACATCCCCACCCTGCACCGCTGCGCCGAATTCGGCGCGATGCACATTCATGCCGGACAACTGCCATTCCCCGAACTGGAGCGCTTCTGATGGCTGATTTCGACGCCAGCGGCGCGCTGCTCGATCAGGTCAACCAGGCCCGGGCCAACGCCACGCCGCTGAAGATTCAGGGCGGCAACAGCAAGGCGTTTCTCGGCCGCGAAGTGGCCGGTGAAGTGCTCGACGTCCGCGCGCATCGCGGGATCGTGCGCTATGAACCGACCGAGCTGGTAGTCAGCGTGCGTGCCGGCACACCGTTGCGCGAGCTGCTCACGGCGCTCGACGCGGCCGGGCAGATGCTGCCCTGCGAGCCGCCAGCCTTCGGCGACAGCGCCACGGTGGGCGGGATGATCGCCAGCGGACTGTCCGGGCCACGGCGGCCATGGTCAGGTTCGGTGCGCGATTTTGTCCTCGGCACTCGGGTCATCACCGGGCTCGGCGAGCACCTGCGCTTCGGTGGCGAGGTGATGAAAAACGTTGCCGGCTACGACCTCTCGCGCCTGTTGACCGGCAGTTTTGGTTGTCTCGGGGTGCTCACCGAAGTCTCGCTGAAAGTCCTGCCGAAACCGCGTCAATGTCTGAGCATCCGCCTCGATATCGACTGCGCGCGGGCGCTGGCCAGGTTGGCCGAGTGGGGCCAGCAACCGTTGCCGATCAGCGGCGCCTGCCATGACGGGCAAAGCCTGTATCTGCGCCTTGAGGGCGGCGAAGGCTCGGTCACCGCCGCGCATCAACGGCTCGGCGGCGAGCCGCTGGATTCGACGTTCTGGCGCGACTTGAACGAGCAACGCCTGAGCTTTTTCGACGAAGGCCTGCCGCTGTGGCGCCTGTCGCTGCCGAACAATCTCGGGCCGCAGGACTTGCCCGGCCAGCAACTGATCGACTGGGCCGGCGCGCAACGCTGGCTGAAATCCGATCACCAACACATTCAAATCCTCGCCCAGGAACTCGGCGGCCACGCCACCAGCTTTACCCATGGTGCCAGCGACACACCGTTCCAGCCGCTGCCGCGCACGCTGATACGTTATCACCAGCAACTCAAGGCGCAACTCGACCCGCAAGGGCTGTTCAACCCCGGCCGGATGTACGCGGAGTTCTAGCCATGCAAACCACCCTCAGCGAAGAGTCCCGACAACTGCCGCGCGCGGCCGAGGCGGAAAAAATCCTCCGTACCTGCGTGCATTGCGGTTTTTGCAACGCCACCTGCCCGACCTATCAGTTACTCGGCGATGAACTTGACGGGCCGCGCGGGCGCATCTATCTGATCAAGCAAGTGCTTGAAGGCGCTCCCGCTACCGAGCAGACACAACTGCATCTGGATCGCTGCCTGTCCTGCCGCAACTGCGAAACCACCTGCCCTTCCGGTGTCGACTATCACAACCTGCTCGACATCGGCCGTGCGGTGGTCGATCAGGCGGTGCCGCGCCCCGCTGCCCAGCGCTTGTTACGCGAGGGTCTGCGCGCACTGGCGCCGAATCCCGGGGTGTTCAAGGGCTTGTTGCGGGTCGGCACGACGTTCCGGCCTTTGCTGCCGCGCCTGTTCGAAAGCAAATTGCCCCAGCGCTCGCCAGCGTCTGGCACACGCCCTGCTCCGCGCCACGCACGGCGGGTGCTGCTGCTCGAAGGTTGTGTGCAACCGGGCCTGTCGCCGAACACCAATGATGCGACGGCGCGGGTGCTCGATCGGTTGGGGATCAGCGTGACGCCGGTGGCCGAGGCCGGTTGCTGCGGCGCGCTGGACTATCACCTCGACGCCCAGGCCAAGGGCCTCGACCGCGCGCGGCAGAACATCGACGCGTGGTGGCCGCACCTGGAAAACGGCGCGGAAGCCATCGTACAGACGGCCAGCGGTTGTGGCGCGTTCATCAAGGATTACGGGCATTTGCTGGCACAGGATCCGCGCTACGCCGACAAGGCGCGGCAGATCAGCGAACGGACGCTGGATCTGGTACAGATCCTGGCCCGGGAACCCTTGGAGAAACTGTGCGCCGCCAGCCAACGCCGGATCGCCGTGCATTGCCCCTGCACCTTGCAACATGCGCTGAAACTCGGCGGCGCGGTGGAGACACTGTTGACCCGGCTGGGCTTCAACCTCACGGCGGTGCCGGACGGGCATTTGTGTTGCGGTTCGGCCGGCACCTATTCGTTGACGCAACCGACCCTTGCCCGGCAACTGCGCGACAACCGCCTCAATGCCTTGGAGAGCGATCGCCCGGACCTTATCGTCACCTCCAACATCGGTTGCCAGAATCATCTGGCCGGCGCCGGGCGCACCCAGGTTTTGCACTGGATCGAACTGATGGATCAGTCGTTGGCAGAATGAAGTTCGTAGGATTCTTCGTTTGCCGCCGTCGGCGAAGGCTGCGATCTTTTCCTCCATCCAAACCGTGACCGTGGCAGGAATTTTTTTCATGACCGTGCAGCCTTTCGTCAGCCCCGACCTGATCCGCCAACGCTTCTCCAAAGCGATGTCCGACATGTACCGCGAAGAAGTGCCGCTGTACGGCGCGCTGATGGAACTGGTGGAACAGACCAATCGCGAAGTGCTGGCGGCTCAGCCGGACATCGCACGGCAGCTCGACAGCACCGGTGAAATCCAACGGCTGGACATGGAGCGCCACGGCGCGATTCGCGTCGGTACCGGCAAAGAGCTGGCGACCCTCGCCCGTTTGTTCGCGGTGATGGGCATGCAACCGGTGGGTTATTACGACCTGACCCCGGCGGGCGTGCCGGTGCACTCCACGGCGTTTCGCGCGGTGCATGAAGCGGCGCTACAGGTCAGTCCGTTTCGGGTGTTCACTTCGTTGCTGCGTCTGGAACTGATCGAGGATCCCGAGCTGCGCGCGTTTGCCGAATCGGTACTGAATCAGCGATCGATCTTTACCCCTGCTGTCTTGCACCTGATCGAGCAGGCTGAGTCAGCGGGTGGGCTGAATGAGCCTGAAGCGGAGGAATTTGTCCTGCAGGCCCTGGAGACCTTTCGCTGGCACCACAGCGCAACCGTCACCGCCGCGCAGTACCAGACCCTCAGCGCTCAGCACCGTCTGATCGCCGATGTGGTGGCGTTCAAAGGCCCGCACATCAACCACCTGACCCCGCGCACGCTGGACATCGACAAGGTTCAGGCGCAAATGCCGGTGCATGGCATCACCCCGAAAGCGGTAATCGAAGGGCCACCGCGTCGGCACTGCCCGATCCTCCTGCGCCAAACCAGTTTCAAGGCGCTCGACGAGCCGATCACTTTCACCGACCAGCACAACACCCGTGGCAGCCACAGCGCGCGCTTCGGCGAGATAGAACAACGCGGCGCGGCGCTGACGCCCAAGGGCCGGGCGCTGTATGACCGCCTGTTGAATGCCGCCCGCGATGAACTCGGTGACTTCCCCAACGAAGGCAACGCCGCACGCTATAACGAGCTGATGACTCAGCACTTTGGCGAATTTCCTGACAGCATCGAAGGCATGCGCGAACAGGAGCTGACGTATTTTCGCTACTTCCCTACCGAAAAAGGCCTGACAGCGGGTAGCCTAACGTCCGCATCGCTGGAGGAGTTGCTCCGCGAGGGTCATGTGAAAGCTGAACCCTTGGTGTACGAAGATTTCCTGCCGGTTAGTGCGGCGGGGATTTTTCAGTCGAACCTTGGGGATGCTGCGCAGACGCACTATGGCGAGCACTCGAACCGTCAGGCGTTTGAACAGGCCTTGGGCCGCGCGACGATTGATGAGCTGGGGTTGTATGCCCAGACGCAGCGGCGTTCGATTGAGGAGTGCGCCCAGGTTTTGGACCTGAAACTGTTCTGACTGTGGCGAGGGAGCTGGCTCCCGCTGGGCTGCAAAGCGGTCCTCGTTTTGGGAGCGCTGCGCACTCCAGCGGGAGCAAGCTCCCTCGCCACAGAATCAAATGTTGCCTCTAGCGCAACCGTGACAACAAGACGCAACGCTCGACGCTGGCCCTTGGCCTTACTGCGCAACTTCTTGCGCACTTGTTCGGCAAAAAAACCTGATCATCTCGCTGCAGGCCTTGACTGGCCTGGCTTACAGCCAAGTGCGCAACTTCTTGCGCAGTACTGCGCAAGAAGTTGCGCACTTTCTACCTCGATTCAGCAAAAAACATCGGTCATAACGCAGGCTAGAGCAGCTTCACCCCCGGCTGCCGGGACCTTCGACAAACCTGGCACGCTCCTTGATAACAGTCAGGCACCCACCGGGCGATTCCGCCCCGGGCACCCTAAATTTATCCGCAAGGAGAGCACCCCATGGCAACACCAGCGTACATGTCGGTTACCGGCGAAAAACAAGGCCTGATCACTGCCGGCGCCTTCACCGCCGACTCCGTTGGCAACACCTACCAGGAAGGCCACGAAGACCAGGTCATGGTTCAGGCTTTCAGCCACGACGTGATCATCCCGCGTGACCCACAATCCGGTCAGCCAACCGGTCAGCGCGTTCACAAGCCAGTGATCATCACCAAGGTCTACGACAAGGCTTCGCCTCTGCTGCAAGCGGCTCTGACCTCCGGCGAGCGCATGAGCGAAATCGTTATCCAGTGGTACCGTACTTCGGCTCAAGGTACTCAAGAGCACTACTACACCACCAAACTGGAAGACGCGATCATCGTCGCCATCAACAATAAAATGCACAACTGCCAGGATCCAGGCAACTCGCACTTCACCCACCTGGAAGAAGTGCAGTTCACCTACCGTAAAATCACCTGGACCCACGAAGTATCCGGTACTTCGGGTTCCGATGACTGGCGTGCTCCAGTCGTTTAATTACGGCTGATCGTTACAAGCATCGACCAGCCCTGCTGGTCGATGTTGTTTACGCCCCTCCAGAATTTCGCGTACGTTGAGCCGCTTTTTTTGCGGCCGTCGACGAGCGCCGCTGTACAGCACGAGGAACAAGGGATGTTCGCGCCGGCCAATGAAACCCACTTTGCCCTGACCATCGAAGGGCTCTCCGCCGATTTTCAGGTATTTACCCTGACCGGCCGGGAAGCCATCAGCCAGCCTTTTGTCTTTGAGGTGGAGCTGGTCAGTGAGCAGCCGTCGCTGGACCTCGAAACCCTGCTGCACAAACCGGCCTTTCTGCAGCTGTCGCCCGATGGCAGCGGCATCCACGGCCAGATCTACCGCGCCGCTCAGGGCGATTCCGGCAAGCGCCTGACGCGCTATTCGGTGACCCTGCGCCCGCAACTGTCGTACCTGGCGCACCGCGTCAACCAACGGATTTTCCAGAACCTCACGGTGCCGAAAATCATCGGCATGGTTCTCGAAGAGCACGGCATTCAAAGCAACGCCTACGAATTCAAGACCGGTTCGATCTATCCCGAGCGCATCTACTGCGTGCAATACGATGAATCGGACCTGCATTTCATCCAGCGCCTGTGCGAGGAAGAAGGTATTCACTACCACTTCCAGCACAGCGCCACGGCGCACAAGCTGGTGTTCGGCGATGACCAGACGGTGTTCCCGAAACTCCAGCCAGTGGCCTACCAGCAAGACTCCGGCATGGTCGCCAGCAACCCGGTGATCAAGCGTTTCGACCTGCGCCTGGAGACCCGCACCAGCCGCACCACGCGCCGCGATTACGATTTCGAAAAACCGCGCCTGACCCTGGAAAGCGAAAACCGTGGCGACGCCCTGCCCGACCTCGAAGACTACGACTACCCGGGCCGCTTCATCGACCGCGAGCGCGGCAAGCATCTGGCCAAACGCGCCCTCGAACGTCATCGCAGCGACTTCCAGCTCGCCGAAGGCAAGAGCGATCAGCCATTGCTGGTCAGCGGCCATTTCCTCGCCCTGACCGAACACCCGAAGGCCAAGTGGAACGACCTGTGGCTGCTCACCGAAGTCCTGCACGAAGGCAAACAGCCGCAAGTGCTCGAAGAGTCGGTGACCAGCGACACCACTGCCCTCAAAGACGATTTCCATCAGGGCTATCGCAACCGCTTTCAGGCGACCCCGTGGGACGTGCCCAACCGCCCACCGCTGCGCCACCCGAAACCGCGCATCCTCGGTAGCCAGAGCGCAGTGGTTACCGGCCCGAAAGGCGAAGAGATCCACTGCGACCAGTACGGCCGGGTCAAAGTCCAGTTCCACTGGGACCGCGAAGGCCAGGCCGACGACAAGACCAGTTGCTGGCTGCGCGTCTCCAGCGCCTGGGCCGGCGCCCAGTACGGCGGCATCGCCATCCCGCGCATCGGCATGGAAGTGCTGGTCACCTTCCTTGAGGGCGACCCCGATCAACCGCTGATCAGCGGCTGCCTGTACCACAAGGAAAACACCGTCCCGTATGAGCTGCCGGCAAACAAGACCCGTAGCACCTTCAAGACCCTGAGCTCGATGGGTGGCGGCGGTTACAACGAACTGCGCATCGAAGACAAAAAAGGTCAGGAGCAGATCTTCCTCCACGCCCAGCGCGACTGGGACGAGAACATCGAGCACGACCAGAAGATCCGCGTCGGCAACGAACGCCACGACACCGTCGAGCAGAACAGCTACACGGAATTCAAAGCCGAAGAACATCACACCGTCTACGAAGACCGCAAAGTCGAAGCCCGCGCCAACGACCACCTGACCGTGGGCGTCAACCAGCACATCAAGATCGGCACCGGCCAGTTCATTGATGCCGGCCAGGAAATCCACCTCAGCAGCGGAATGAAAGTCGTGCTCGAAGCCGGCGCCGAGTTGACTCTGGTCGGCGGCGGCAGCTTCATCAAGATCGACGCCGGCGGCGTGACCATGAGCGGCCCGGTGATCAACATCAACTCCGGCGGCAGCCCCGGCAGCGGCACTGGCGCCGCCCCGCTGATGCCCGGCGTGCTGAAACAGGCCGACGCCGACAAGGCCGGACAGGTCCTGACCCCGGCCCAGATCAACACCCTCAAACGCAACGCGCCGTTCTGCGAAGAATGCGAAAAATGCAAGGCAGGTGCCTGTGCCATCTGATCGACTGACACCCAAGGACTGGCTGGCACAACAGCCGCTGCAGAGTGGCGAGCGCCTGTACCTGATCGTCAGCGCAGCAAGCGATGCCGACGCGCTGAAAACCCTGTACCTGACCGAACCCACCGCCCAGCTCCTGCTAATCTGGGGCGGCACGCCCTACTCCACTTGGCAACCAGTGATGCCCTACGTCACCGAACTCCAACCGAACTCGGCATTCCTGCCGTGGATCGCCGAAACCGACGCCCTCGACTGGGGCTGGCTGGCCGTCTCACGCGCCGAACCGAACGAGGTGTTCGAGCACCTGCGCAGCCTGACACAGGTGAAGATGCCCGACGGGACTGAGGTGTTTTTCCGCTTTTGGGATGGGCGGCATATCTACCCGATTCTGAAGGGGCTTGGGGAGAAGGCTGGGGAAGTACTGCCGATGTTTGAACGGTATCTGATTAATGGGCAGACGCTGGAGGTTGGGACGCGGGTGTTGCCGAAGGTGAAGGATTGGCCGTGGTGGGAAGTGCCGAAGGATTTGCTGGATGGTTTGACGGCGGAAAATCCGTCGACCGTCATCGGCAATATGTTGCAGTGGCTGCAAGAAGAACATGCTGATCTGTATTTCTCCTTCCCCGAATCAAACCTGAAACAAAAAGTGGCGCGGTTCGTAAAACGCACGCCACTCACGGAAGAAAATTTTACCGGGCTGTTGAAGGCCTATCTGGAAAAAGAGGTGGTGGTATGACCCCATTGGATACGATCGCTCATGTCACCGCTAAACAGCCTGACTTCAACACGCTCATTGCCGAGTTCAAGAATTGCCTGAAAAGTTACCGTTCCACTGCCCGCGTCATTCCTGGCCTGGAAATGGAGCAGCAATTTCAAGTTGGGGACGAGGTCAAAAAACCCGTCGCGGCGGACAGCAAGAACAAAGCCGTGTATTTCGCTACCTGTCCCGAGAATGGAAAACTCACGCTGATTCATAGTTTCGAATCGGCGCGTTTTGTGCCGATTGGCAACACGCCAGTAGTCCTGACTCCCGTCGATGCGAAGAACAACCCTGTGGCAGGGGAAGTCGTGCGCAAAACCATCGGGGCAACCGGAATTGAAGTCGTCAGCGACCTGAAGCCTCGCCAGCTGTACCGGATTAGCTTTTTCCCTGGCCTGACCAGCGCAGACAACGATCGACTGTTCAAATCCTACGACGACGTCATCGGCGATCTAAGCAAGTGGTTGTCTTCAGAATGGACAACCACTTGCCTGCCGTTGTGGAAAGAACATAACGACGCTTCGATCGCTGGGCGCTTCTGGCAGCAGTTGCAATCCGAACTGGATGGTTTCTGGAAATTCGTCATGGGTATCTGGGGCGATATCAAGTCGCTATTTCATCTGGTGACTCACCCTCGCGAGAACTATGAAACGCTCAAAAAATTCTTCACCGACGAAAATATCAAGAAGATCTATAACGCTTCCACGGAAGCACTTCGCACCAGTTTTCTAATCGCAAGTGATGAGCCGTTGCTTTGGGTTTATGTCTCTTCCGTTTGGACGTGGGTGTCGATGCTGCCACCGCAGACCCGCACTGAAGTATTGGCCAGATTGAAGTCGGAAATCCTCTATATCGTGCTGGGGATCATTTTCACAGGTGGACTGGGCGTTGCATTGCGCGCAGGAGCTAAAACGGTCAAGGGCACGTTGCAAGCGCAAAAAGCGATCAACATGGTTGAGAAAGTCACCGCCAAGCTCATCGAAATCAGCAGGATTCGCTCCAAAGCCCATGCGGATGCAGCCGCTTCATTGAGGTTTCACGGCAACGGTGTCACCAATTCAGGCAAAAAAGCAGTGGCTACTGTCGCTGATCATACGCCTGCACAAACAGCCACCGCTCCGAAGCGCCCCTCTCCCACGACAGGAGGGAAAGTCGAAAACGACGCGCAAATCCACGCACGAAACAAAACCCAGAACGAAACCCGCCTCGAGCAGCAGGAGAAGGTTGAAAACGCGCCCGCCCAGTCCAAGAACCAGGCTGATCAACCCGCTCAGTGTGCCAACAAAACCTGCACTAACGGTGACCCCGTTTCCATGGTCACCGGTGAAGAACTGCTCACCCTCACCGACGGTGAGCTGGGCGGCCTGTTACCGCTGGAGTGGACCCGTCTCTACCGCAGCAGCGCCGTCGAAATCGATAACCGCATGGGGCCGGGCTGGAGCCACTCGTTTTCTCATCGCCTGCAGATCAATGATGAAGGCGTGCTGTGGACGGACAACGAAAACCGTCAAACCCGGTTCCCGATACCGACCGAGCAAAGACCTGCCATCACGAACAGCCTTGCTCAAGCAGCGATTTTCCTGGGGGATGCACCCGGTGAACTGATTCTTACGCAGGCCGGGGCAAAACCGCGTTTCTATCATTTCCGCGCAAACCGGCTGACCACCATCAGTGATTCGTATGAAAACCAGGTGCACATCAGCTATGACTTGGTCGGGCGCATTCAGCGCATCGACAATGGCGCCGGCCGGGCTTTACTGCTGCGCTACGACGACCGGCATATCGTTGCCGTGGATCAACAGCAACAACGTTCGGAATATGACGAGTCCGGGAAACGCCAGGATCCATGGCTAACCCTGAAGACGCTAGTCTCATACGCGTATAACGCTCAACATCAACTCGTTTCGGCAACTAACGCCGCCGGTGAAACCGAGTATTACCGGTACAACCAGCAGCACGTGATTCTCGAGCGGCAACTGGCAGGCGGCGCCAGCTTCTTCTGGGAGTGGGAGCGTGATGGCAAATTTTCCCGTTGCGTCCGCCACTGGGCAAACTACTCGCCACTGGAAACACGCTATGAGTGGGACGACAACGGTACGGTAACGGTTTACAACGGTGATGGTAGTGAACAGGTTTACGTGCATGACGAAAATGCGCGTCTGATCAGCGAAACCGCTCCGGATGGCGCAGAAACTCAAAAAGCCTACGACGATCAGGGCCGTTTGATCGCTGTAAAAGACCCAATGGGCGCCATCACCGAGTATCAGTACAACAATGCTGGCCGGTTGCTGGCCGTGATTCCCCCAGAAGACGAGCCCACGCGTTACAACTATTACAACGGCCAACTGATCGAGGTCAGACGAGGCAAAGGTCGCTGGCAGTACGACTACAACCCGCAAGGCGACATCACCCAGCAAATCGATCCGCATGGCAATGAAACCCAGTACAGCTATGACCGTCAGGGCCGACTGCTGCAAATTCGTCACCCCGATGGCAGCCGCCATCAATTAGGTTGGAACAACCTCGGTCAATTGCTCGAAGAACGTCTGCCGGACGGTGGCCAACGCAAGTACCGCTACGACGCCTTGGGCCGGCTGATTACCCGGCAAGACGAATTCAGCGCCATCACTCATTACCAATGGGATGCTGTTGATCGCCTGACCCAAGTCACCCTGCCCGGAGGCGCCACGCGCGCGTTTACTTACAACCCTTACGGCCGCGTAACCGCCGAACGCGATGAACTCGGACGCATCACCCGTTATGAATACGCTGACAACCTGCATCTGGTCAGCCGCCGTATCAACCCGGACGGCAGCCAACTGCGCTATCGCTACGACAACGCAGGTCTGTTGCTCACTGAAATCAAGAACGAACGCGGCGAGCAATACCACCTCGATTACTACGCCAACGGCCTGATCCAGCAAGAAACTGGCTTCGACGGCCGCCGCACGGCTTATGAGTACGACCTCAACGGTCAGTTGCTAAAGAAAACCGAGTTCGGCGATGACGGCAGTGAGCTGGTCAGCGAGTACCAGCGCGACACCTCAGGCCGCCTGCTGGTAAAGACCCTGCCCGACGGCAAGGAAATCCACTACAGCTACGACGCCCTAGGTCGCCTGGTCAACGTCGACGACGGTAACTGGCCGCTTGCCTACGAATATGACGTGCAGGACCGCTTGATCACCGAGCACCAGGGCTGGGGCACCACCCGGTACGAATACGACAGCGTCGGTCAATTGAGTCACTGCCGCCTGCCCGATGGCAGTATGCTCGATTACCGTCACCTGTCCGGTGGACGTCTGAGCAGCATCGATCTCAACGGTTCTCGCCTGACCTCTCACCAGTTCAGCGCCGGTCGCGAGCAGCAACGCCAGCAAGGCCTGCTGCTCAGCCAATATCAGTACGACGAACAGGGCCGACTGCAAGCACACAGCGTCAACCAGCGTGACAAAAATCTCTTCCAGCGTCGTTACAACTACGACGCCAACGGCAACCTCGCCGGCGTCGACGACAGCCGCAAAGGCAACCGCAGCTATCACTACGATCCACTGGATCGCTTGATCAGCGTACGCGGCGCAACCCCGGAAAGTTTCGCCCACGATCCGGCGGGTAACCTACTGGGTCAGAACAACGAAGGCACGGCAAACCTCGCCAACGTCAAAGGTAACCGCCTGCTCATGCAAGGCGACCGCCATTATGACTACGACGCTTACGGTAACCTGATCCGTGAACGTCGCGGCACAGGCCAGAAACTCGTCACCGAGTACCGCTACGACTGCCAGCACCGCCTCGTCGGCGTCAGCCTGCCGGGCGGCAGTACCGCGAGTTACAAGTACGACGCCTTCGGCCGCCGCATCGAAAAAACCGTCGACGGTCACACCACCGAATTCCTGTGGCAAGGCGAGCGGCTGATCGCCGAAAACGCAGAAAACCGCTACCGCAGTTACATCTATGAGCCTGGCAGCTTCCGCCCACTGGCGATGCTCGATGGTGAAGGCCCGCGCAAGGCCACGCCGTTTTACTACCAACTCGACCACCTTGGTACACCGCAAGAACTCACCGACTACAGCGGTGAGATCATGTGGTCGGCGAAATACCGTGCGTACGGCAATCTGGTAGCGCTGGACGTCAGTGAAATCGATAACCCACTGCGGTTCCAAGGTCAGTATTTCGACGCAGAGACAGGGTTACATTACAACCGGCACCGCTACTACAATCCGGGCACTGGACGGTTTTTGACGCCTGATCCAATTAAGCTTGCAGGTGGGCTGAACAGTTACCAGTACGTGCCCAACCCTACCGGCTGGGTAGATCCTTTGGGCCTGAATAACGAGTGCCTTAAAAGCACATCTCAATCGTCAGGAAAGGTCGAAAGTCCGCCGGAAAAGGTGAAAGTAGATGAAGGGCAGCCAACACCAATTAATATCGATACAGGAACGGCGAACGCCTTTGTCTCGCAGAACTCGCCTATCAGGCATGGTCTGAAAGCCGAAGTCCAAGGCAAACAGATGGTTATGACTGAAACAGCTGCTGGAGAATTTAAAAACATCACCAGTAAAATTGCTGGCCCCCAAGAAAAAGCTCGGGCTGAACGTTTCATGGAAAAAGTGAAGATCATTCCAGACGACCCCTCTGAAAGGGCCATCAGGTTAACCACGACCAAAAAAGTCGGCGAAAACGATAAAATAATTTTTGGTACTGGAGATAAAATCGGTGCTAAAACAATGACATCGGATGCCAAATTTGTTCGAGGAGCATCCAGTCAAGGCGTTGATTTTGATGTCCACATTCACGACCCAGTACCTTTGAAAGGAGAGTAAAAGGTGAAGACAAAAAGTGATTTAGATGAGTCCTTATTAGATGCTTTTCACATGTTGAAACAGGCTTACCCAGAAGGTATATCCGCCCCAGACTACTTTCCTGTACTGACTCTTCTTTATGAGTATTTTTCTGATAGAAATCTAGCCTCCTTGATTTCAGAAATTAACAAGACCGATTCAGACTTAGTCATAAACGACATCTACGCATCTGTCAGCACACAGAAACCCAGTGAACAAGCAGTAGACTCTGTCAGAAAAAAATTAGAACCATTCAATTTTCACTCCATCTGTGTAGATGATTAAGAAATAAGAGAACTGACAGGTATATTTTATATACCCATGATGATAAAACTAACCTCTTGTCTCTTTTTCGCTCCTCAGCGCCACAGACACGCAAACAAAAGAGAACCGAGCTTAGGTGACAGTTTTTTCTTACAAGAATAAATCTGTCACTTTTCTGGTTCTGGCCCCAGACGGCAAAAATTCATCCGTCTACCATTTCCGCTTCAACAGCAAAGGCGCCACCCTGATCGCCATCAGCGACAGCTATGGCAATCGGCTGCACGTCACGCGCGATATCCACGGTCGGATCAAGCGCCTCGATAACGGTGCCGGTCGCGCCCTGCTGCTGCGTTACGACCGCAAACACATTATCGCTGTGGACTATCAACAGTTCCTGCCAGCGGACAACCTGGAAGATGCCTGGAACACCGTTCAAACGCTGGTGACGTACAGCTATGACGCACAGCACCGTCTGATCGAAGCGAAGAACGCGGCCGGCGAAGCCGAGCGCTATCGCTACAACGATCAGCACGTGATTCTGGAGCGGCAACTGGCAGGCGGCGCGACCTTCTTGGGAGTGGGAGAACGAAGGCAAACTGTCTCGTTGCATCCGTCACTGGGCCAACTTCTCGCAGATGGAAGCGCATTACGCCTGGGACGATAAAGGCAGCGTAACGGTAACCAACGCCGATGGCAGCGAAGAGGTCTACACCCACGACGACCAGGCGCGACTGATCAGCAAGGTCGACCCGGACGGCGCCGAACACCTCAAGGCCTATAACGACAAAGGTCAGTTGATCGCGGAAAAAGATCCGTTAGGGGCCGTCACCGAATACCGGTACGACGACAACGGACTGATGACTGCCGTCATCCCGCCGGAAGACGAAGCCACCACGTATGAATACATCAATGGCTTCGTCAGCGATGTTCATCGCGGCAAAGCCAGCTGGAAGTACCAACGTAACCGTCAGGGCGACATCACCCAGCAAATCGACCCGGACGGCAATGCCACGCTATACAGCTACGATGCCCAGGGTCGCCTGCTGGAGATCCGCCACCCCGATGGCAGCCGCCATCAACTCGGTTGGAACAACCTCGGGCAGTTACTGGAAGAACGCCTGCCGGACGGCGGTCAACGCAAGTATCGCTACGACGCACTGGGTCGGCAGATTACCCGCCAGGAAGAATCCGGCGCCATCACCCAATACCAATGGGATGCGGCCAACCGCCTGGCACAAGTCACGCTGCCGGGCGGTGCAACACGTGCCTTCACCTACAACGCCTATGGCAACGTCACCGCCGAACGCGACGAACTCGGTCGCGTCACGCGATATGAGTATGCGGACAACCTGCACCTGGTCAGCCGCCGCATCAATCCGGACGGCAGCCAGCTGCGCTACCGCTACGACAACTCGCGTCTGTTGCTCACCGAAATAGAGAACGAGCGCGGCGAACATTACCAACTCGATTACTACTCGAACGGCCTGATCCAGCAGGAAACCGGCTTCGACGGTCGTCGTACCGCCTACGAATACGACCTCAACGGCCAGTTGCTGAAGAAAACCGAGTTCGGTGATGACGGCAGCGAACTCGTTACCGAGTATCAACGCGATGCCGCTGGCCGTCTGCTGGTAAAAACCCTCGCCGATGGCGAAGAGATTCATTACAGCTACGACGCTCTCGGCCGCCTGGTAAACGTCGACGACGGTCACTGGCCGCTCGCCTACAAGTACGACCTGCAAGACCGCCTCGTCGAGGAACACCAGGGCTGGGGCACCACGCGTTACGAATACGACAGCGTTGGCCAACTGAGTCACTGCCGTCTCCCTGACGGCAGCACACTCGACTACCGTCACCTGTCCGGCGGACGCCTGAGCAGCATCGACCTCAACGGCTCACGCCTGACCAGCCACCAGTTCAGCGCCGGTCGCGAACAACAGCGCCAGCAAGGCCTGTTGCTCAGCCAATACCAATACGACGAACAAGGCCGCCTGCAAGCACACACCGTCGGCCAGCGTGATAAAAACCTGTTCCAGCGGCGCTACAACTACGACGCCAACGGCAATCTCGCCGGCATTGACGACAGCCGCAAAGGCAATCGCAGCTACCATTACGACCCGCTCGATCGCTTGGTCAGCGTACGCGGCACGACACCGGAAAGCTTCGCCCACGACCCGGCGGGCAACCTGCTCGGTCAGAACAACGAAGGCACGGCCAACCTCGCCAACGTCAAAGGCAACCGCTTGCTGATGCAGGGCGACCGTCATTACGACTATGACGCCTATGGCAACCTGATCCGCGAACGCCGTGGCGCCGGCCAGAAACTCGTTACCGAATACAGATACGACTGCCAGCACCGTCTCATCGGCGTCAGCCTGCCGGGCGGCAGCACCGCGTCCTACAAATACGACGCCTTCGGTCGACGCATTGAGAAAACCGTCGACGGCCACACTACCGAGTTCCTCTGGCAAGGCGAACGATTGGTTGCTGAAAGCGCCGACAACCGCTACCGCAGCTACATCTACGAACCCGGCAGCTTCCGTCCATTGGCGATGCTCGATGGCGAAGGCCCGCGCAAAGCCACGCCGTTTTACTACCAACTCGACCACCTCGGCACACCGCAGGAACTCACCGACTACAGTGGCGAGATCATGTGGTCGGCCAAGTACCGCGCCTACGGTAACCTCGCGGCGCTGGACGTCAGCGAGATCGATAATCCGCTGCGCTTCCAAGGTCAGTATTTCGATGCCGAGACGGGGTTACATTACAACCGTCACCGCTACTACAATCCGGGCACTGGACGGTTTTTGACGCCGGATCCGATCAAGCTTGCTGGGGGGTTGAATAACTACCAGTATGTGCCTAACCCTACCGGATGGGTGGATCCGCTGGGGCTGAACGGGTGTCCAGGTAGTAACGGAGGGACATCAACTGAAGATGTTAATAACCCTACTAAAAAAGCCGCAGTTAACGACGGAGAACCCAATGCGCCAACAATGTCTCGTGCTGAACGACAAGCTAGGATTCATGAGCTGACAGAGGCAATAGCTTATAAAGAACTAAAATCAATGGAAGATCTTTCGCCAAGATATCACTTCCTTGAAAAACACGGTGCGCAAACTACCACTCAGTCGCAGATGGAACGTGCTGCTACTGGAAAAAACCCGACCACCGGCGTAGTAGAAACATATCCAAACGGTAAGACAATCACTCCAAACTCAACAAGATACACCAGTCACAAAGCGCAGCTGACAGCTATAAAACGTGCAATGCGAATATATAAAAATACTGGAAACAAGGCATTGGCTGAGCGTCCCATGAGCATGGGCGGCATAATCGGAGAGGGATACAAAAAGGGCGGAACAAAGTACAAACAACAAACTAAAGCCGTTACAATTCTGGACACTAACGGCCTACCAAAAACATCACTCCCAAAGTATGAAAAATGAAACTTGAACCCAGCCTCGACATACTACCTTCACTGTTATTTCCTATTGACGTAAACAGCGAGCAAGATGACACCACAGCAACATTTATAGCGAACATAGACACAAACAGTGAAGAAGAACTAGTCAAACTATTTGACGCGCTCATTGAGCCAGAATTCAAATGCCGTATAGCGAGTGAACAGCAGTGGTATGTCGACACACTCACCTTTTATCTAAATAAAAATGAAAAATTTAACCGAGTATTCTCGGATATCACCACATATCTTGCTGAGGAACCAGCTGATAAGCGCCAATTCATGTCAGTTCTTCTAAACTGCCTAAAAAAATACAAAGAAAAAAATTGACGAAAAAACTGGGAGTGTTGTTATAAATGGCGTTCGCCCAATTTTTCCAAAAACGCCTATACAAATAATGCTGCTGAATGGTGCAACATGCACTCTAGCGACCAAAGGAGACAAGACCAAAGGGATAGATTTATTTTCCGGCTTGCACCTTTTCCTAGCCCAGTTTTTTCAGAAAATAAATCCGTGCCCTTTTTCCCACCGCCATTACAGCAATCGGATTACACACTCAAAGGACTGTCCCCTTGAAACACCTGACTCGCCTTCTAACCTTCTTCTCGCGCTTACCTTCTCACTCAGCGCTACCGCATTATCCCTTCGCTCCGAACAACGCCCGGACGGAACGACGGCCCTGCTACTCACCAATGACCCAGCGCCGGACAGAGCGCCAAAGCTCAACAAGGATCCAGCCATTCGTTCGGCGTTAGTTGATTTCTTTGGTTACCAAACGGGTAGCTACACCAACGACAAAACGATGATCGTGCAACAAGTCCTGGATGCGCTCGATTCGGAAATGTCCATGTTTGAACAGGGTGTGCCTGCCGGCAGAAAAATGATCACCGCCATGGATGACGGCAACAACGGGTTCGACCGCGGGGCTTTGTTGCTGGACGACAAAGGACAATTGATCGCTGTCGGCTTGGTGAATGGTCATTGCACGGTGAAGTCTCGTGACGAGGCTTTGACCTGTAATGATGCGCCGGACACGGTGCTGACGATCTTCCAGCCGCAAGGCGCGAAAAAAGCTGACGCAGAGCCTTTGATTGGCTGGAGCAAGCAGCTGCCGCCGCTGTTGGCCATGTGGGCGGAAAGCGATAATCCTGAGCGACGAGCCGCAGCGCAAAAAATTGCGACCATTGAATACGCTGCCACTAACCCGAGTCAGGGTGCCTGGACGGTGGGTCAGTTACCTTCCGATTTCCCTGAAGCAATGCTGGCGATGCTGCCGCAACGGGCGCATCTGATCGGTGCGGGTGCTCACGGCGTATTCACCACGCCGGGGATGGAGGGTTCACCCATTGAGGGTGATTGGGACAAGATTGCCGGACGTCCTCAGCATGAGTTCGAGGTCATTCTTCGTACCTTTACTGATTATGCAGATGTCATCGATTTCTATCAGCAGCATGCGAAGGATGCCGAAATCAGCGGTAATCAACGAAAAGCGCTGGTCGAGGGTTACATCGGTGGTGGTACTTACAAAATCGAAATACGAAATAAAGAGGACGAAGGAACGGTGATCACCTTATCAGCCTGGAATCAAGAGATCTGATTCATTCAATCAGAAAGAGGCGACTTCAATCGCCTCTTTCTAGTTGTATCTCAGAGCTTTTCCAATTCTTCCTTCGCTCCAGGCGCATAGCGACCCACTGCCTTGAGCATCCAGAACTCTGCCTTGGATCGGCTCTTGGGCAGTCCACCTCGCCCTTGCGCATACATCTTTCCTAATGCCAACTGAGCGTTGCCAAAGTCTGCATCCGCTGACTGGCGATAAAGTTTCGCAGCTTCGCGTTCATTGCGTTCAGTTCCATGCCCCTGCTCCAGCATCTGTGCCAATTCATATTGCGAGTACTGGTTACCTTGCAAAGCCGATTTGCGATACCACGCGACAGCGAGCTTTTCATCCTTTTCTACACCGCGCCCGGTGGCCAGCATCTCGGCGAAATTATTTTGACCAGATGCGTCTCCTGCCTCAGCAGCCTTACGAAACCAATTTGCTGCGGTTACGTCGCTCTGTGGAACTTCGTCACCCTCTTCGTAGATGTGAGCCAGCAACATATAGGCCATGACGTAGCCGCCCTCGGCCGACTGGTTGTAGTACGCCAACGCTTTGTCCATATCCTTGAGATTTTTGATTGATCGGCCGCCGCGATGGTAGATCTGCGCCAGACTGAACTGAGCTTTGGCGTTACCCTGCTCCGCCGCTTTCAGATCCCAATAAACACCTGCATCTTCACCCTCAACACTTCGATCCCAACTAAGCTCCTCAGCAAGTCCGACTTGCGCCTCGGCATTACCTTGTTCTGCTGCCTTGCGAAACCACTCTTCCGGCATGCCCGGCGACCACTGCTCTACCACCCCGCAAAGGTTCTCCTGAATGGCTTTGCCAAACTGCGTCTGCGCTTCGAGATCACCTGCAACTGCTCGCTCATGCAGATGTTCCGAATTCGGTGCGCACTTGCCTGCCTTCATCCCGTCGTAGAGCTCACGCGGTTCTTGTGCCCACGTATTACAGGCGATGAACATCGAAAAAAAAGCAGTACCTACTGCACCGATAGTTTTGAAACTGTTGCTCATTTGATACTTCCTTGTGGCTTAAAAAATCCAGGCAAAAAGCGTTGCGCGTCGCCGGGGGCATTGATGACGCCATCAATGGTGGCGAAAGCAATACGTCCGGTTTTCCTGAAGCGTTAAAGCGGCGCGCAGTTTAACGTGTGGACCGGATTCCGTGGGTGAGATGTCGTGTCTCGAAACACCTCGCCTCACTTCCTGAACGTCAAATTAAGCTTCAACTAAGCTTGCGTCGCTAGCATCCCGGCCCGAGAGACACCTGTCGCCGATCAACCGCGGATGAGCTTACCGAATGAGCCAGTTTGATTTACCAGCCGTTACGCAGCCGAATTTCAGTCTTGTATTGGTGAATTACAAAACCCCGGACATCACCCGGATGTGCCTGGAGTTATTGCGTCAGCACGTTCAGGCTCAGCGCATTCCGGTTTGGGTGGTGGACAATGATTCGGCGGATGCCAGTCTGGATTACTTGCGTTCGCTGGACTGGATCAATCTGATCGAACGTCCCTCCCCCGGCAAAGAAGCGGGACATATTGCGCATGGCAAGGCGCTGGATCTGGCGCTGGAAAAAGTTGAAACCGACTATCTGTTTCTGCTGCACACCGACACCTTTGTCTACGACAAGGAAGTCTTTGCGATGATGCTGCGTGAGTGTACAAAGTCTGCGGACATCGCCGCAGTCGGGTGTGTCGAGCAAATCAATCGAGGGATTCTGAGAGACACCTGGCGACTAACTTCGCGGTTTTGCAAACACTATATTCGCCGGGCGAAAACTGCGTTGGGTTTGCGCAGTAAAGAGCCGAAACCTTATCGGGAAACTCATCTCAAGAGTTTCTGCACTTTGTGGAACGCCAAGTTGATGAAGTCCCATGGACTGCACTTTTGCATGGATGACCGAGTGCCCGGTTATACCCTGCAGGATCGAATGGTCGGTCTGGGCTATGGCATCAAGCTGCTGTCACCACGCAAGATTTTCCGCTATCTGGATCACATCCAGGCAGGAACCGTCGCCGCCGCTGGCACGTACGGCAAAAACCACCGCCGCACCAAGATGTATGAAGCCACCCTCAAACGCTTTGCGGGGCAGGCATCGGCATAATTGCGAACACAAAAAAGGGCGACTGCAAAGTCGCCCTTTTTTTATCTGAAATTGTATACATCCGCTCCGAAGAGGTGTTCGCCCAGTGTAATGGCCTGGCAATCCATGCACCGGTAAAGAGCCCTGACACTGGGCGAACGGGAAGGATTTTAATAGAAGTTGGCAGATATGTCGTCATACACAAAGGTAAATTTTATGTACGAAAAAGTTAATAGATATTTATCGACGAAATCCTTCCGTGAAACTTTCAAAGCACGGCTCAGCTCATTTCAGATGATTGTTCTCATACAATAATTTGTACAAGAACAATCATCTTGTAGAGTTAATACTCAGCTTTCATGCTGACTGGTCACTTTTAATACATCGGTATAAGTGACAACTACGCTCTGCCCGACTTTCAGATCTTTCAGCTTGGCCTGAATTTCAGGCTTTTTGACATCGAGGATTTTCGACTTACCTTGAGGGTTTTCCAGGGTCACCTGATTATTCTTCAAATCAATTTTGGTGATTTTCAGTTGCACCTGAATCTGGCGATAAGCCTCCCCGCCCGGGTTTTCAGTGCCCGGAGCGTTGCGCAGCTCGCCGCTGCGCTCGACGGTGCCAGGCAGACCTTTATCCACATCGGTATCGAGGTAAGCCGCCACCGAGCGTTGCACTTCGAGTTTTACCAGGTCGCCGACCTTGAGGTTGGCGAGGTTTTTCGCCTTGTCGCTGAGCTGAACGTGAACCTGACGACCTTCGGCGCCTTCCAGCACCACCTGATGGTTGGCCGCATCGACGGCCAGCACTTTGGTGGTGACCTGATCGGCCTCGACGGTAGCAGAAAGCGGAATATCGGCCGCCATGGCGCCGAAGCTGGTGGCGGACAGGACGGTTGCGAGGGTGATGGCCTTGGCCAGAGCGTGGAGCTTCATAAGCGGTACTTTCCCTGTAATGAATGGCAGCAACCGGCGCCAACGTGTGTTTGGCGCCGAATGTGCCACTGAGCATAGACGCTGTTCAGGGCTTGGCTTTCGTTTCTGCCGCGGCGGTCTCCTGCGCGGTGGACTCGCCACTGGCGGTGCCCCTGCCGCTGTCCTCGCGCTGTTTGGGGTCGGTCGGGCGCAGGGCGTCGTTGTCGCGCTCGGTTTCTCCCGGTGGCCGGGGTTCGTCGGGGTGTTCGCTGGGGGATACGGGTTTCATGGTGGTTCTCCTCAGGCGTCAGGGTCATCCAGTTCATTGGTAACGTTCACGGCAGGCGAATCCTTGTGCAGGTCATCGGCCTTGGCGCGCAGGATCTGCCACTGCTCCAGATCGATCGCGCCTTGGCCGAGCAGGTCGTCGGCGATGCGTTGCAGGTCGAAGTAGTGAGCGTCGGGGGATTGCTGCCAGTAGGTCTGATCGTCGAACAGGCGCTGCCAGGTGGTGAGGTCTGGGGGTTGCTGGTCGTCGCTCATGGGCGGGCTCCTCGCCGGGGTCTCGGAAATAGGCCGGGATTGATCGGTAGAGGGTGGTAGACGGGGCGGAGTTCCGGGCAATTGCTCTGTGGGTGACTGTACCGGCGCCTTCGCGGGCAAGCCCGCTCCCACAGGGGTTTGTGTACGAAACTCAGTACCCGGTCATCTCCAGATAGCCGCGCCCGCCATGGCTGCCGCTGATCCGCACCGGCCCTTCCCAGTAAGGGATGCGCAGGTTCATCCAGGCGTCGGGATTGAGTGCGTCGAGGCTGATGTCGAGGTGTTTGTCGGGAATGCTGATCGACCAGCGCACCGGCATCTGGCGGCCGACAACTTTTGCGGTGTCCTTGGGTGTGAGTCTGATCTGCGCGCCGTGCAGGGTTTCGGTCTGGCCGTCGGCGTTGATCCAGGTGCCGGTCAGATACGGCGCGCCGTCGGTTTGCCGGGTGCGAAACAGCATCAGCGACTCATCACTGTCCAGGTGCAGGGAAAACCAGTCCCAGCCGGTCTGATTGGCTGCCAGCGGCTGACTGCTCCATTCACGATCCAGCCACGCCGGGCCGCTGACGGTGTAGGTCTGGCCGTCGATTTGCAGGGTGCCGCTGGCCTGAAAAAACGGCTGACTGTAGTAGTACGAAGCCTGACCCTGTTCGGATTTTCGGCTGAAACCGTTGTCACCTTGCAACACCAGTGGACGACTGGAGGTGAGGTGCAATTGATAGCTGAAAGCTTTTTCGCTGGCACTGAGTTGCAGATCGGTCAGCGGATCCTGCGCCTGACTGGCGAAGCGCCAATCATCGATCCACGCCTCGAACGGCGCGACGTTCACCCCGGCCTGCCCCACTCCGCCTCGGGCATAGCGCTCGGCGGCATGATGCACGGTGGCCGAAGTCACCGCAGCATGCCCGAGCCAGATCGTCTGATTGCCCCAGCCCGGCTGCTCTGCCGCAGGCTTTAAAGCGCTGCGAAACAGCGTCCATTGCACGCCGAAATCGTGGCCCTGCTGATCCTTGAGATTGGCGGTGACATACCACCACTCGATACGAAAACCATCATGCGCGCCATGATCCGCCGGGAAGCTGAACACTCGCCCTGGCACCACGGCGGTGAACTGCGCAGCCTGATCGCCGAGCCCGGCAAAGCCCTTCTGCTCAGGCACAGGCTGATCGCAACCGGCCAACAGCAGCAGCGCGAACAGCAGCGCAACCCGGTTAATCCTCATGAGCAAACGTCCTCAGCAGATCCGCCGGTTGTGTGCGGTACAACGAATACAGCGGCCACGCCGAGGCCAACAGCGTCGCCAGCAACGCCAGCCCGAGCAAATGCAGCAGTTGCAGCGGAAAAATCCGCAACGGCAGACGCCAGCCGAATGCCTGCACATTGATTACCGCGTCCAGACACCACGCCAACGCGATCCCCAACGGCAACGCCAGCACCAGCGTCAACACCGCCAGCAGCCACGTCTGGCCAAGGTTGAGCAGCATCAACTGGCGGCGCGTCACGCCCAAGGTCCACAGCGGCGCCAATTGCCCGAGGCGGCTCTGGCTCTGGGTCAGCAGGCTGATGAACAGCGCCACACCGGCCACCGCCAGGGTCAGGCTGTTGAGCGCGGCGGTGGCGGCGAAAGTGCGTTCGAAAACCTGCACCGACCACCCCTTGAGCCGCGCCTGATCGACGATGCGGCTGTCATCGAGCTGAAAGCGCGTTTGCAGTGCGCGCAAAAACGGCGGGATGTCGGGCGGCGCGATGCGCAAGTTGAAACGGTTCGGTGTCAGTGACGGCCACAGCCGCAGCAGATGACTGCTGTTGACCAGCACGTGCCCCTTGGGATTGCCGTAGTCGGCGTAGATCCCGACGATCCGCGGTGACCACGCCCCGCCCGGTGTCGGCACGTTCAAATGATTCCCCGCCCGCACCTTCAGCCGTCGTGCCAGTTGTTCGCTGAGCATCACTGAATCGTCGTTCGCCAGATGCGCCCACGGATCTCCGGCAATCGCCTCGAGCAACGGCCAGTGCTGGCGATAATAAGGATGATCGATCACCCCGAAGACATCCGCCGGCCAGCCTTGCAGGGTGACCGCGACTTGCCAGTTGGGCAGCACCGCGCTGACGTTCGGCTGTTGCTTGAGCCAGGTGTACATCTCGCGCGATTGCGCCGGATTGACCGGGTTGAGGTACAGCTCGGCACTGAGGCGTTGTTCGAGCCAGTCGTCGAAGGTCTGGCGAAAACCGGCGGTCATGCTGCCGGCGCCGATGTTGGCCGACAGCGCCAGCAGCAACGCCATTAGCGCCAGACTGAGTGCCGGCAGTTGCTGGCGGCAATCGGCGAGAAACCACTGACCGAGCACCGAACGACTGCGCCCGAGCAAAGGAGTAAGCACTGCGCTGAGCACCACCGGCAACGCCAGCGCAGCGCCGAGCAGCAACCCGGCCATCAACACAAAACCACTGCTCAGACTGTCGCCCCAGACCAGCGCCAGCAGCGCGATCAAGCCCAGCACCGCCGCCAGCCAACCCTGACGGCGCAACCAGCGCGCATGTTGCTGATGCCAGGCCTGCGGATCCGCCACCGCCAACAGCGGCAAACGTGCCGCACGCAGCAGACTGTTGGCACCGGCCAGCAACGCGCCGAACAGGCTCAAACCGATTCCGCTGAACCACCACCACGGACTCAGGCGCAACTGCCCCGCCACTTCCGCGCCGTACAGACCGCGCAGGCTGGCGGCGACGTCCGGCAGCAATACGCTCGCCAGCCAGTAACCGCTGATGACCCCGAACACGCCGCCAACCAGCGCCAGCACACCCAGTTCGACGATCAGACAGCCGATCAACATCCGCGCACTGACCCCGCAGGCTCGCAACGTGCGCAGCAGGCCACGACGCTGCTCCAGCGCCAGACCGATGGCCGCGTGCACGATGAACAGCCCGACCAGAAACGAGAGAAAGCCCAAGGCATCCAGGTTGAGGTGAAAGCTCTCGGTCAGGCGCGAAAGATTGTTTTCCTC
Source organism: Pseudomonas sp. S3(2024) (assembly GCF_036861315.1). Lineage (NCBI taxonomy): Bacteria > Pseudomonadati > Pseudomonadota > Gammaproteobacteria > Pseudomonadales > Pseudomonadaceae > Pseudomonas > Pseudomonas sp. S3(2024). The sequence goes on from NZ_JAZAQQ010000005.1 coordinate 278,111, forward strand.
GGCGCTGCTTTTGAGCTGCAGCCGACCGTTGAACGCGGCCGGCAGCTCGGCGTGAAAATCCTTGGGCAGTAACAAGCGCGACAGTTGCCCGGGCTGTTCGAGCACGGTTTGCGCGACGCCGATGTCCACCAGCAACACGCCAGGCGCCATGTCCTTTTGCGCGTGCAGCGGCGGCAGCGTCTGGCCGCTGGCGGTTTGCGGCGTGGCGCCTTCGGTCAGGCCCGAGGCGTGCAGGGTTTCCGGGGAAATCCAGGTGCTGCCTGGCGGTGAGAAGAACGCGACGATGCGCTCGATCGGCATCGCCTGCCCGGCCACCGCAGCGTCCGTCGGCAGCGACACCGGCTCGATGCCCATCAGTTGCAGGCGCTGATCCGGGTGATCCTTGAGCATCAGCCGGCCTTGCAGCAACGGCGACACCGGCCAGCCTGCGCGGCGCAGATCGATGAACCACTGCTGGGTGAACGTCGCACCGCTCGGTGTGGCCAGACTGGCCTGGGGTTCACCGCCGATCATCTGACTGGCCCGGGCGTAACTGTCGCGGGCCTGACTGTTCAGTGCCTCGACCCCGGTCAGCAGACTGGTCGCCAGCCACAACCCGGTCAGCACACTGAAAAACTGCACCGGATGCCGCCGCCAGTGGCTGAGCAACGCACGCAGGGTTTGCCAGAATACGTTCACGTCAGACGGCCGCTGGACAACACCACCCGCTGCGCCAGTCGCGCCGCCACGCGTGGGCTGTGCGTGACCATCAACAGCGTGGTCGGCGTGTCATCCAGCAACTCGAGCAACAGGCGCAGCACTTCATCACTGGTGGCTTCGTCGAGGCTGCCGGTGGGTTCGTCGGCGAGCAGCAATTTCGGCCGTGAGGCCAAGGCCCGGGCCAGCGCCACCCGCTGCTGCTGACCGCCGGAAAGTTGTTCGGGATAACGCTTGAGCAAATCGCCCAACCCCAGACGCTGCACCAGATGCGCCTGCCAGCGCGGTTCATGGCGCCCGGCCAGACGCGCCTGAAACGCCAGATTATCCTCGACCCGCAGACTGCCGATCAGGTTGAACTGCTGGAACACCAGACCGATTTCAGTGCGACGCCAGTCGGCCAGCTGCGCTTCGTTCATCTGCTCCAGCCGATGCTCGCCGCTGTGGATGCTGCCGCGATCAACCTTGTCGAGGCCGGCAATCAGGTGCAGCAAGGTGCTTTTGCCGCTGCCGGATTCGCCCATCAGCGCCAGACTGCTGCCGGCTTCGAGCGTCAGGTCGACGCCTTGCAGCACCGGGAGCGGGCCTTGGGGAGTGAGGTAACTTTTGAACACGCCTTGAACCTGAAGCATGCCGCCATCCGTTGGGTCAATGTGGGGCAAGGATAGCGGATAGCGGCCTGATTGGATCAGTGGTGTTCGTACTGGTCTCATCGCTGGCAAGCCAGCTCCCACAGGGATTGAGGTTGTCCACAAATACTGAGTACACCCTAAAACACTGTTGGAGCTGGCTTGCCAGCGATGAGGCCAGTGAAACCGGCACAAATCTCACTCCCCGGTCGCCACACTCGTCGCCGCCGCACCCGGTGTGACGATGGTCTTCAGATCAATGTGCTTCCACTCGGGCTTGGCCCCCAGCCGCGCATTGAAGCGGTAGTTGAAGGTGAAGTCGTCCGCCGTCGGCAGCGTCAACGGTTTGCCGTACAGCGCCTCGACTCCCGCTAGGTCATAACCCATCAACTGCAGCAGCGTCGGAAAAATGTTGTAGTGGCTGGAGCGGTCCTTGTTCGCCGGCAACGCTTGCGCCCAGTCCGGGCCGTGCAGCTGATCGCCCTGAATCACCACCAGCGGCACCAGCCCTTCTTCCTCCACCGGATCGCCGCCGCAGTGGGTATTGAGCCCGGGGTTGCCACGTTCATGCAGGTCCTGACCGTGATCGGAGGTGTAGATCAGCAGTGCATTGTGCAAATTGGCCTGGGCAAACACCCGGGCGAAGAACTCGCCGACGTTCCACAGCACGGTGTTCTTGTAGGCGTTGCGGTACAGCACCCAGTCATCCGGCTGGCCGTTGAAACCGTCGCGTTTGCCGGTGTCGGCCACTTCAGTGAATTGCCCGCGCGGCAAGGTCGGACGGTAGGCCATGAAGGCGTCGGGGTATTTGTCGTGCACCGGGAAATGCGCGCCGACCTTGTTGATCACCACCAGCTCCGGTTGATCATCGTTGAGCAATTCGATCAGCTTGGCGGCGGCAGCCATGTCGCGGTCACGCACGCTGGTCTGGTCAAACTGGACGAATTCATCGATGTCTTTTTTCTCGGTGTCGGTCATCAGGTTCTGCAGATTGCCGGCAGTGCGCTGAGCGTCGATGTACACCGTGCGCAACCCGGCCTTTTTCGCGTACTGCCAGATCGACGGCAGCGTGCTGTTGATGCGCATGTAATCGTCGCGGGTGCCGCCGTAGCGCAACGTGACGTTGGTGTCGGCGCTGCAATTGGCGATGGATGCGGCGTAGCCGTAGTTGAAAATGTCGACGCCCGGATGCGCCTGATTCAGGTTGCTGTGCACTCCGAACGGCGCATTGATGTCCAGATAATTGCCGGAGATGCTTTCATCGATGATCAGCACGATGTCGTGATTGACCGCCACTGCGTTGCGCGCCAGCGTCACCGGCTCGCGCGGGCCGACCGTGTTGTGCAGCGCTTCATAAGCGAACAGGTTCAGATAGGCCAGCGGCGTGTACATGATCGGCAAACCGCGCGCGCCCTCGCCCGCCCGCAGGAACAACACCGCGCTCAACAGCAGCACACCACACACCGGCGCCGCCACACGCAACGCGTTGGGCACCACCAGTGCATGGCGCGGTTTCAGACCGATGCCGAACAGCAACAGCAGACCACTGAGCGCGCCATGAATGATCGCGTCGCGATACTGGTAGGCGGCCTCCTGAATGAAGCCGCCGGAGTACACCAGCGAGACAAAACTGCTGTAGGTCAGGTAATCCGCGGTGACCCGGGTATAGACATCGAAAAACACCGCCGAGACAAACAGTGTTATTGCGAATAAGTGGCGAATGAGAGCCTGACGAATATAAGCCGTTAGATATAACGCTAAAGTAAGCGCCAAAAACATCGCGCCAAAAAGAAGTACAGCAAAAGCGACGCCGATAGCATTTAACCGATCAACGTAATATTCGGAATAAAGCAGCAAATAAACAATTAAAAGTACTTCTTTGGCATATCTGAACATGGCGATACCGCTCGTGCAAAACGGCAGGGAGTCAAAGGTTTGTCGGTCAGAACCTGACACTAGCACCCAGCCATCAAAGCGCAAGAATTGACTGTTTTCTTTAGAAAGCGTCAAAAAACCGGTGACTCAAATCTGACACACACCAAACGCTAGAAGCCTTTAAATTAAAGACTTACAACCGTTTATCGCTTATTTTAAATCTGAACAAATCTGCAAAAAAACAACAAATCCAATCGCAGCAATGACTTGATGGCCAATCGCCAAAAAGCGCTCAAGTGTTATACAGGTGCAACATGTCATTTTGCTGACACGCTTTCCAAACCCTGCGCTATACCCCTTTTACAGTCTTCTTCCGAACTTCTTCTTTTCGCTCTATCGAGGGTGCGCAGATGGACGTGAGCGTATTTGGCACCGGCTATGTCGGATTAATTCAAGCCGCCGCACTTGCAGATGTAGGGCATCGGGTTTTATGTGTCGATATTGACCCCAACAAGATCAAGCAACTGCAACAAGCTGTGCCACCTATTAGTGAGCCTGGTCTTTCCAGCACCCTCGAAGAAAACATCAAGGCCGGCCGCTTGCTCTTTAGCACTCAGGCCAGCGACGCGGTGGAGCATGCCGAGCTGATTTTCATCGCCGTGGGCACGCCGGCCGATGAAGACGGTTCCGCCGACCTGACCCATGTGCTGAACGTGGCTCGGGAGATCGCCTCGCACATGGAGGCCGATCGCACCCTGATCATCAAGTCCACGGTGCCGGTCGGCACGGCCGACCAGGTCGCCGCCAAGGCCAGCGAAGAGTTGCTCCGTCGCGGCAAAAGTGCCCTCAAGGTCCGCGTGGTGTCCAATCCCGAATTCCTCAAGGAAGGCAGCGCCCTCGCCGATTGCATGCGCCCGGACCGGATCATCGTCGGCACCCGCGATGACGAAGCCCGCGAACAGATGAGCGAGCTGTACGCGCCGTTCTGCCGTAACCACGAAAAACTGATGTTCATGGACAACCGCAGCGCCGAACTGACCAAGTACGCGGCCAACGCCATGCTCGCCACGCGCATCAGCTTCATGAACGAACTGGCCAACCTCACCGAACTGCTCGGCGCCGACATCGAAGCGGTGCGCAAAGGCATCGGCTCCGACCCGCGCATCGGCTACCACTTCATTTACCCCGGTTGCGGCTTCGGCGGTTCATGCTTCCCCAAGGATCTGCGCGCCCTGCTGCACACCGCCGAACACAACGGCATGCCGCTGAAATTGCTGCGCAGCGTCACCGACGTCAACGACAGCCAGCGGCACATCCTCTTCGGCAAACTCAAGGCGCAGTTTCCGCAGGGTCTGGCCGGCAAGTCGATTGCGATTTGGGGCCTGGCGTTCAAACCCAATACCGATGACATGCGCGAAGCCCCCAGCCGCTACCTGATGGACGCGCTGTGGGCCGAAGGCGCCAGCGTGCAGGCCTACGATCCGGAAGCCATGTCCGAATGCCGGCGCCTGTACGGCTATCGCAACGACCTGCACCTGTGCGCCACCCGGGACGACACCCTGGAAGATGCCGATGCGCTGGTGATCTGCACCGAGTGGAAGAATTTTCGCGTAGTGGATTTCGAGCTGCTGGCGAGCAAGCTGCGCTCGAAAGTGATTGTCGACGGTCGCAACCTCTACAACCCGGAACACGTGGCCGCCGCCGGTCTGCATTACAGCGGCATCGGCCTGCGCCACATTGCTCCGGAAGGACTGCGCCCATGAAAATCCTGGTCACCGGCGCAGCCGGCTTCATTGGCGCCCATTGCGTGTTGCGGCTGATGCGCGACGGGCATGCGGTGGTCGGCCTGGATAACTTCAACGGCTATTACGACCCGCAACTGAAACACGATCGGGTGCAATGGGTGCGCGATCAGGTCGGGCATTTCCCGCTGGCGCGGATCGATCTGGCCGATGCCGCCGCGATTGAAGCGCTGTTTGTCCGCGAGCAACCGCAAGTGGTGATCCACCTCGCGGCGCAGGCCGGGGTGCGCTACTCGCTGGAAAATCCGAAGGCCTACCTCGACAGTAACCTCTGCGGTTTCCTGAATATTCTCGAAGGCTGCCGCCACCATCCGGTGGAGCACTTGATCTACGCCTCGTCGAGCTCGGTGTATGGCGCCAACCAGCACACGCCGTATTCGGTGCATGACGGGGTGAATCACCCGCTGTCGCTGTACGCCGCGACCAAAAAAGCCAACGAGCTGATGGCCCACAGTTACAGCCATCTGTTCGGCATTCCCAGCACCGGTCTGCGCTTTTTCACCGTGTACGGGCCATGGGGTCGGCCCGACATGTCGCCGATCCAGTTCGCTCGGGCGATCACCGAAGGCACACCGCTGAAGCTGTTCAACTACGGCGAGCACCAGCGCGATTTCACTTATATAGACGACATCGTCGAAAGCATCGCGCGCCTCACCGACCATCCGCCGCACAGCCACCCGGAGTGGGATCGCGAACACCCCGACGCGGGCAGCAGCATGGCGCCGTGGTGTCTGTTCAACATCGGCGGCCACCACCCGGTGGAGCTGAAAACCTATCTGGCACTGATGGAAAAACACCTCGGCCAGAAAGCCATTGTCGAGCTTTTGCCCCTGCAACCGGGCGATGTGCTCAACACCTGTGCCGAGACCGATGATCTGGCCCAGGCCACCGGGTTCCAGCCCCGGATCGAGCTGGATGAAGGACTGGGGCGTTTCATCGCCTGGTTTCGCGACTACTACCCCACTGCCTATCGCCCACGCGCCGCTCGCGGCTGAACATCAGCGGAGGACCCCATGACTGGACATGAACAAGGTGTACCGATCAATCAGATGCGCCGCGACAAGCGCATGGATCCCGAGCACCGAATGCGCCTCGATAGCGCGATCCACCGGCAGGGCCGTGGCTGGCTGACCGGCCGCGACGGCGGCCGGCCATGGACGCTGTCACGCACCAACCGGGTGCTGGCCTGCTTCGGTGCGCTGCTGATTCTGGTGGTGTTTTCGCCGCTGCTGCTGGGCCTGGCGCTGGCCATCAAATTCACCAGCCCGGGCCCGGTGATGTTCGTGCAGAAACGCACCGGTTATCGCGGCCGCACTTTCGGCATGTACAAGTTCCGCACCATGGTCTGCAACGCCGAAGAACTCAAGGAATCGCTGCGCCACCTCAACAAGCATGGGGTCGACGCCATCGACTTCAAGATCGACAAGGATCCACGCATCACCGGCATCGGCGGTTTCCTGCGGCGTACCAGCCTCGATGAACTGCCCAACCTGTTCAACGTGGTCAGCGGTGACATGCGCCTGGTCGGCCCGCGGCCGACTTCGTTCAACGCCTACCGCTACAAGGACAACCACCTTGCGCGCCTGAGCATCTACCCCGGCATGACCGGCCTGTGGCAGATCTCCGGGCGCAGCAACATTGACTTCGACCAGCGCGTTGAGTTGGACCTCAGCTATATCGCCGAGCAAAGCCTTTTGCTTGATCTGAAGATCTTGTTGAAAACCCCCTTCAAAGTATTCAGCGGCCACGGAGCAAGCTAATGGACGGTTCAACCAACAAAAGCCTGAGCATTGCCAACCCCAGCGAATCGAACCTGATTTCGACCGTGCTGGATCTGGATCTGCGGATCCTGTTCCTGACCGCCGCCAACCCCGGCGCAGGCACCACCACCAGTGCCCTCGCATTGGCCAGCCAACTGGCGCAGATGAGCAGCGGCCAGGTGTTGCTGGTCGATGCCAGCCAGTCGGCAGGCAACCTCACGCAGCAATTGAACCTGGGCAAGGAGCGCGGCCTGCGCGACCTGCTGTTCAACCCGGACAACCCGCCGCTGTTGCAGGACTGCGTGGTGCAGGTGTCGAGCCTGCCGTTTCATGTGCTGCCCAATGGCCGGCCGATCCGCACCCTGGAGCACCTGACCGCCGAGCGCCTGAGCCCGCTGCTCGACCGCTTGGGCACGCAGTATCGCTTCGTGGTGATCGACGGCGACGCGGTGTATTCCGCCGCCGACACGCTGGTGCTCGCCACTCAGGTCGATGGCGTGGTGTTTGTGGTGCGCGCCGAAGACACCCGCTGGGAAGTCGCCCAGGCCGCCGTGCAACGCCTGACCCAGGCCGGCGCGAAGGTGGTCGGCAGCGTGTTCAACCGGCGCAAGTACTACATGCCCAAGTGGCTCTACAAAAACCTGTAAGCAAACGCGAGGGATGACGCCATGAACGCCAAGATACTGGTTCTGCTGATGCTGCCGCTTGCGGGCTGCTCGAGCAATTCCGAAACCCAGAACATGCCGGTGAACATTCTCACCGCCACCCCGGCCAACGCCCAGGCCACCGATATGCCCAAGGTCGAACAGACCCTGCGCCCGCAAGACGTGCTGGATGTGATCTTCCACATCAGCACCAGCGGTTCGGACGCCTACCGCGTGCAGTCGGGTGACCAGATCGGCCTGAACTTCACCGCTGCTAGCCAGCTCAACGGCAACCAGTTGGTGCTGCCTGACGGCACCATCAACCTGCCAGGCGCCAACACCTCGGTGAAAATCGCCGGCCTGACCGCCGACGAGGCGCGCGATGAAATCCAGCGTGCCTACCAGCGCAAACAACTGTTCCAGCCCAACCGTAATCAGCTGACGGTGCAGGTCATCAGCCCGCTGACCAATGAGCAGAACCTGAAAAGCGCGCTGAATCACCCGGCCACCGGCATGAGCCGCGAGATCACCGTGGGCAATGACGGTTATGCGAGTTTTCCGGAAATCGGCGCGGTGCCGCTGCAAGGCATGACCATCAACCAACTGGAAACCTTCCTCAACCAGAAATACGCGCAATTGCCCGGGCGGATGAGCGTCGATGTGATGCTCAAGTCCACCGCCGGCAACGAGATCTATGTGCTCGGCGAAGTCGGCCAACCGGGTTCCTACCCGATCCGCCGTCCAGTGTCGGTGCTTGAAGCGCTGACCCTTGCGCGCGGCACCAATGTGAAGGCGCGCCTCGACTCGGTGGTGATCATGCGCCGCAATGGCAACCAGGTGCAGGCCGTGCACTACGACGTGGAAAAAGCTCTCTCGGGCGACGCGTCGCAGATCGCCTACCTGCAACCGGACGACATGCTGTTCGTACCGAAAACCAAACTGGCCAGCGCCGGTGAACTCGCCAGGCAACTGGCCGACGTGGTGCTGTTCCAGGGCGTGGGCTTCAGCTTCGGCTACCGCGTCGACAACAAAGGCAGTAACAACAACTGACTCTCAGGTGACCGATCATGAATCCAAAGGAAAACTACCTGCATGAGTTCTTCAGGATCTTCTTCGCCAACAAGCAATTGGTGAAACGGGTCTTCCTGATCTTTGCAGTCATCGCGTTGCTGCTGCCGCTGGTGCTCAAACAGAGCTTCGATATCACCGCTCAGGTGATCGTGCAGTCGAAAAAACTCTCCCAGGGTGACGCCACCACGTCACTGACGGTCGATAACGCCACCTTCATTCCGCCGTCGCTGGCGGACATGGAAACCGAAAGCAACATCCTGCGGTCCCCGGCGCTGATCCGCCAGACCATCAGCGAGCTGCGCGACAAGGGCGAGTACGACCCGCCTGTGGGCGTATTCGCCAAACTGGTGAGCAACCCGTTCCGCCGTTACGTCTCTTCGCCGCTGCGTGAGTACGTGATCAATCCGCTGCGCAACATGCTCGGGCTGCAAACCGATCCGGTGCGTGACACCGTGCTCGACGGCTTGACGCAAGATGCGATCGACAGCCTGAAGATCGAGACCCTGCCCGGCTCCAACGTGATCTCGATCATCTACAGCTTCCCCGATCCGCATCAGGGCACGACGTTCGTCGCCACCCTGCTGCAGAACTATCTGGGCAGCCGTCAGGCGCTGCAATCGATCGACCTGCCGCAATCCTTCTACGAAACCAAGAAGCACCTGTATCAGGTGCGTCTCGACGGGCTGGAAGGTAATCGGCAAGCGCTGCTGGAAAGTGTTGCATCGTCCGATCCGAAGGAAGAAATCACCTTCCGCCTGAACGCGATCAACACCGAAGAGCAAGCCCTGAACCTGTACCAGGATCGTCTGCTACAGAGCCAGCGCTGGCTCGAATACCTGAAAACCGCGCTGACGGCCGCCAGCAGCAACAAGCTCAACGACTACACCTTCCCCTTCACCTTCACCACCACCGTCGATAACGTGGCGTTCGAGGATCGGGAAATCAAACAGTTGGGCGAGCAACTGACCACTCAGGTCAGCCGCTACATGAATGACCTCGCGGTGTTCCAGCCCGGCAGCGAGCCGATGCTGCTGACCCGCGAGCAGATAGCCCGTACCCGCCAGCAGTTCCTCAAAGTGGTGAGCAACCGCATTCAGGAGCGCACCAACGATCTGGCCGTGGTGCAACAGGTGATCGATCAGAAAACCGCGCGCATCGCCGAGTTCAAGAACCGCATCCACACCTTGCAGCAGACCCAGAGCAAGCTGCGGCAGATGGACACGGAAATCGACGCGCTGCACACGGCGTTCTCGACCTACGCGCAACGCTTTGCCGAAAGCAGCACCGCCGGTTCGCTCAACGACGACCTGTCGAACGCCAAAGTGCTCAGCCCGCCGTTCGAGCCAACCGAGCCGGCGTTCCCCAAACCGCTGCTGATCATTCCGTTCGGGCTGTTCACCGGTCTGCTGCTGGCGATTGCCCTGGTCTATGTGCGTGAGTTCTTCGATCACCGTTTCAAACACCCGGCGCAGGTCACCCACGAACTGGGCCTGCCGGTGTTGCTGGTGATCAACGACGAAAACGTGCTGCCGAGCAATCCGCACAAGAACTGGACCGTGCCAAGCTTCGTGCACTGGGTGCGCAATTGAACACGCTGTCCACCCCGAACGCCGCGCTGCCGATCATTCATTTGCTCAGCAGCGGCGGCTTCTATGGGGCCGAGCGCATGTTGCTCGATCACTGCCTGGCGACACCGGGGCAGCACCAGGTGCTGTTTCTCGATGCACCGCCAGCGTTGATCGCGCGCTTTCGCGAGGCCGGGGTGGACTGTCGTGGTTGTGCCGGGCTGGGCGAGTTGTTGCGCCACCTGCGGGCCCGGCGCAGCGAACGGCCGCTGATCAATACGCACAATTTCAAAGGGCTGTTGTTCGGCTGGGTCGCGGCGACGCTGTTGCGTTTGCCGCTGGTCATTACCCAACACGGCTTCACCCCGCGCAGCCGCAAGCAGAAGTTCTACACCTGGCTGAGTCTGCAGTTGTGCCGCACGGCGTCGGTGGATCGGGTGGTGTGCGTGGCCGAGAGCATTGCCGTGCTGCACCGTCAGGCCAGCGTGCAGGCGGAAAAACTGCAGGTGATCCCCAACGGATTGCCCGCCGCCGACGCGCTGGTCAGCACCGTTGACCGCCAGCGCTGGCTGGCCGGTTACGTCGGGCGCCTGAGCAGCGAGAAAGGTCCGGACCTGTTTCTCGATGCGCTGATTCCGCTGTGTCACCAGCATCCGCAACTGGACGCGGTGATGCTCGGCGACGGCCCGGAACGCGAGGCGCTGCAGGCGCGGATCGACGCCGCAGGTTTGCAGCAACGGATTCGTCTACCCGGCTACCAGACCGCCATGCAACCGTGGTGGCAGCGCCTGGATGCGCTGGTGATCAGCTCGCGCACCGAAGGCACGCCGATGATTCTGCTCGAAGCGATGCAGAGCGGCGTGCCGGTGGTGGCGTTCGCCGTCGGCGGCATTCCCGATGTGCTCGAGCACCGGCATAACGGTCTGCTGGCGACACCCGCCGACAGCGCCGACCTCGCCCGTCAGCTCGACAACCTGTTGAGCGAGCCGAAGCTGGCCCGGCATTTGTGCGACAACGCAAAGCGTACGCAACAGGATCGCTACGACCTCAAGGCCCTGGCCGAACGCTGGTCGCAGCTGTACATCCGCACGGCACGGGAGGCACGCGCATGATTTTCCCGCTCTCGATCGTCACGCTGCTCGGTCTGGTTTGCATCGGTCTGCTCGCCAGCCCTTATCCATTTCTCGCACCGGGTGCGGTCATTGGTCTTGTGGGGTTCACGGTGCTGTACCGCAAGCCAACCTGGGGCCTGCTGGGCATTGCCGCGCTGGTACCGTTTGAAGGTTTCTTCAAGGACAGTGCACTGTCCGGAAGCAAACTGATCGGCGCCTCGCTGGCGGTGATCGTGATGCTGCAACTGGCCCTGCACCAGATTCCCGGCGATCGCCTGCGCAGCAATATCTGGCGGTTTCTGCTGTGGTTTCTAGTCCTGTATTTCCTCAGCCTGCTCAACACCGATGACGTGGGCATGTCGCTGGGACACCTGCGCGAACTGAGCGTCGGGCTGATCCTGTTTGTCATTACCCTGTTGATTGGCCGTGAACTGAATCTCGACCTGTTCGCCCGACTGGTGACCCTGAGCGTCAGCACGACCTGCGCCATGGCGATGTTTTCGGTCAAATTCCAGGATCAGGGGCGCGCTGCCGGTCTTCTGGAAGACCCCAACGCGTTTGCCTTGCTGATCGCCTTCGCCATTCCGTTGGCGCTGCTGCTGGTGATTCGTGGGCCAAACCTGCTGCACCGGTTGTTCTGGGGCGCTTGCTGCCTGCTGCTGCTCGGTGGCATGACCAAGACCGAATCGCGCTCCGGGCTGGTGGTAGTGGCCTTGAGTCTGTTGATCGGCTGCTGGCACTACCGCGCGCAACTCACCCGGATCCGTCCACGGCACCTGGGGTTCGCCATGCTCGGTGCGGCGATCGTGATTCCGCTGGCGATCTACGCGATGCCCGCCGGCTACGTCGCGCGCATTCAGTCGCTGAGTATTCTCAGCGCCGGCTCCAAGGCACAGGACGAATCCCTCGGCCGCCGCGCCTCGTACATCGTGGTCGGCGGCCAGATGATCCGCGAGAACCCGTTGCTCGGCTCCGGCCCCGGCACCTTCCCGCTGCACTACGCGACCACCGGCTACGCCAAGGCGTTTTCCGCCAACCGCAAGATCGGCGACCTGTACCGCCGTGCGCACAACACCTACCTGGAAATCTTCAGTGAACTGGGGATTCCTGCCGGCCTGCTGTTCGTCGGCATGCTCGGCCTGGGCCTGTACAACCTGATTCGCGCACGCGCCGCGTGGATGCTGCGGCGCGATTGGCAACAGGCAAATCTGATGACCCACCTCGGCGTGAGCTTCCTGTCGCTGACCCTGTTCCTGATGTTCCTCAGCGCGCCGAACCAGAAATACCTGTGGATCATGCTCGCGCTGACCAGCGTCCTGCGCCTCAAAGCCGAACAGGCGCCACTGACCGAGGCCAGACCATGAGCCGGATCAGCATCATCATCCCGATGTTCAACGAGGCGCGGCACATTGGCCGCACGCTGCTGGCCGCGCAAAAAGCCGCACATGCGGCCGAGGTCGACTGTGAGTTGATCGTGGTCGACAACGGCTCGAGCGACGACGGCCCGCACATCGCCCGCCAGTTCGGTGCACAGGTGCTGGTGCTGCCGGGCCTGCTGATCGGCGCGCTGCGCAATCGCGGTGCGCTGCTGGCAAGCGGCGAGTGGATCGCGTTCATTGATGCCGACGTCGAAATGCCCGAAGACTGGCTCAAGCCCTTGTTCGAGCTGCAAGCCGAGGGTCAGGCCGACGTGTTCGGCCTCGACCTGCACACCCCCGCTGCCGCGCCGTGGTACGCCACCGCCTGGCAACGCCGCACGCTGCGCCCGCCGAGCCAGGCATCGCATACGGTGGATTGGCTGCCCAGTTGCAACCTGCTGATGCGCCGGCACTGGTTCGACAAGGTCGGTGGTTTCAACGAACACCTGCGCACCGGCGAAGACAAAGAGTTCACCCTGCGCCTGCACGAACAAGGCGCGCGGCTGCTGTCGGTGAATAGCAGCGTGGCCCTGCACTGGGGCTACGAAATGAACTGGCGGGAGTGGATGGGCAAGGAAATGTGGCGGCAAGGCAGTCACTTGCAACTGCTGCGCACCCATGGGTTCAGCCTGCGGCTGCTGCGTTTTCCGCTGCTCTCGCTTGGCGTGTGGATACTGGACTTTCTGACCCTCTCGGCCTTGCTCGACGGCTTTCCGCATCACGCTGCAATCATGGTGACGCTGACCCTGGTGCCCGCACTGGTGCTGAGCATTCGTCAGAGCGCTCGGCACCACAATGTCGTTCTGACCCTGCAACTCTGGGGCCTGCACTGGGTGCGTCTGCACCTGGCGGGCGCCGCGTTCATTCTCAGTCTGTGTCATTGGAACGCCAGGAGGCCTGCCCGTGGCTGAATTCATTTTCTGGCTGTGCCTGTTGCTGCCGGTGTACGCCTACCTCGGCTACCCGCTGCTGCTGACCGTTCTGGCGCCGCTGTTCCCGGCCTGGCGCCACAGCCCGGCGCCAGCGCTGAACATCAGCATCGTGATTGCCGCGCACAATGAGGCGCGGCACATCGAGCACAAGTTGCGCACGCTGCTGGCGCAGGACTATCAGCCGGCCACGCTGCAGATCATCCTTGCCAGCGACGGCTCGACCGACGACACCGTGGCCTGTGCGCACAAGATCGTCGATTCGCGCATCACCGTGCTCGATCTGCCGCGTCAGGGCAAAGCGGCAACGCTGAACGCCGGGGTGGCGCTGGCGAATGGCGATATTCTGGTGTTCACCGACGCCGACAACCAATGGTCGCGGGAAACCCTTGGCTACCTGCTCGCCCCACTCAGCGACCCCAACGTCGGGGCCTGCGCCGGGCACATGGTGATTCCAGTGACCGGCGGCGGCCTCAGCGTCGGCGACAGTCTGTACCGGCATTACGAGGGCTGGCTGCGTCGGGTGGAGAATCGCACCGGCTGCATGGTCTCGGCCGACGGCGCCCTGCTCGCCCTGCGCCGCGAGCTGTTCCAGAGCGTGCCGGCGGAGGTCAACGACGACTTCTTTCTCAGCACCTGTGCACCGGTGGCCTTCAAGCGCATTGTGTACGTGCCAGAGGCGCAAGTGATCGACCACGGTGTCGACGAAGCGGACAAACAGTTCCGCCGCCGTCAACGCGTCACCGTCGGTGGCCTGCAAAGCCTCGCCCAGCGCAGTGAGCTGCTCAACCCACTCAAACATGGCCTGTATTCGCTGGCGCTGATCAGCCACAAACTGATCCGGCGCCTGGCACCGATCCTCCTGCTGCCGCTGCTGCTGAGCAACTTCTGGCTGTGGGACGACCACGGTTTCTATCGACTGGCCCTGATCGCCCAACTGTTCGGCTACGCCATTGCGCTGGCCGGACTGCTGGATTCGCAACATCGCTTGCCCAAACCGTTTCGTCTGGCCGCGTTCCTGCTGGTCACCCTCGCCGGGATGAGTCTCGGCCTGTGGCAGTTCCTGCGCGGCCACCGATATGCCCAGTGGAATCCTGAACAGAACCGTTGAGAGGACCGAAGCCATGGCGATCAAACAACTGATAAAACGCACCAGTGGCTGGCTTTACCTCAACTCGCCCGTGGGACGAAACCAGTTGCACGGCGCCGGGGTGATTCTGATGCTGCATCGGGTGCTGGCCAACGACCGCGCCGCCGACTTGCCGCACCGCAATGAGCTGTGTGTCGGGCCCAAGGCGTTCGAGCACCTGCTGGTGTGGCTGCGCCGGCACTTCGATTGCGTGCCGCTGATGGACATCCTCACGCCCACCGCATTGCGCAGCGAACGCCCACGGGTGGCGCTGACCTTCGACGATGGCTGGCGCGACAACGCGGTCAATGCGTTCCCGTTGCTGCAAAAACACCAGGTGCCGGCGAGCATTTTTCTCTCCACCGATTTCATCGGCAGCCGTCAGCGCTTCTGGTGGGAAAGCCTTGGCGAAACCCTGTGGGGCAGCCACGGCGAAAAGGCCCGCATGCATCTGATCGAATGCCTGCACGTAATCCACCACCCGGTGCCGGTGCTGGTGGATGACATCGACGTTGATCGCCGCAGCCTGTCGCTGCTGCATTACCTGCAAAGCCTGAAAAACCTTGAACCGGCGATGCTCGAACGCCTGACCGACGAATGCCCGCCCGAAGCGCAGCCGCAAGCGCTGGACTGGCATCAGGTACGGGCGCTGGAAGCCTCGGGGATGGTGCGCTTCGGCCCGCACGGCGCCAGCCACGCGATCCTCACTGAACTGGACGATGTGCGCCTGAGCGAAGAAATCAGCCGCAGCCGCGACGCCTTGAGCAACGGCTGCAACCGGCCGTTGCCGGTGTATTGCTACCCCAACGGCAACAACGACGAGCGAGTAAGAAAACAGATTGCCGCGCACGATTATCCGTTCGCGCTGGGCACCGGCACCGGCATCTATCGCGGTGAAGGCGATCCGCTGAACCTGCCGCGTTTCGGCGTCAGCCAGCGCACTGCGCGCAATCCTGAGCTGCTGTCGTGGCGCATCTTTCGTGGCAACCGCCCATGAGCCGCAGCCACTATCTCAAACACTTGGCGCTGAGCATGGGCACCAAGCTGGCGATGATCGCCCTGCGCCTGCTGCGTAACGTGTTGCTGGCGCGGATCCTCGGGCCAAGTGAGCGCGGGTTGTTCGCGCTGCTCAGCACCTTGCCCGACCTGATCAGCGCCGCCACCAGTGGCGGGTTGAATTCGGCCGTGGGGTATCAAGCCGCCAAACAACGGCCGATGGGCCTGCTGCTGAGTCAGGTGCTGGTCTTCGGTTGTTTGCTCGCGGGTCTGCTGACCCTGCTGGTGGTGGCGCTGGTCCGTGAGTTCGGCAGTGAACTGGATGTCACCGTGCAGCTTGGTCTGCTGGCGTGGCTGTTGCTGCTGGCGGTGCCGCTGACCGTGCTGAAAAGCGGCCTGCTGACCCTGCACAACGCCTCCGGTGGCGTGGTCGCGTTCAACGCCTTGCGCCTGACCGAATCACTGGCGCCACTGCTGCTGTTTCTCGCGCTGTTCTGGATGTGGAAAAGCGCGGCGCTGGAAGCGGCGCTGATCAGTTGGCTGGCCGGGATCAGCCTGGTGGTGCTGGCCGGTTGGGTCTGGCTCAAACGCGCGCAACCGCTGCAGTTGCAATGGGATCGCGCCAGCCAGAACGAACTGCTGCGCTACAGCGCGCGCAGCCATCCGGACCTGCTGTTCCAACAGGTGATTCTGCGCTCGGACTACCTGTTCATCGGCGCCCTGCTCGGCAGCACCGCGCTGGGGCATTACGCCATGGCCAGCGCCGCCGCCGAACTGCTGCTGATCGTGCCGGAAGCGGTGACCACGCCGCTGATGAAACGCCTGTTGCAACAGGACGAAGGCATGGACAAGGTCACCCCGCTGGCCCTGCGCCTGACCGCCACGGTGATGCTCGGCGCGTGCCTGAGCATGGCCGTGATCGGCAACTGGCTGATCGTCACCCTGTTCGGCATCGCTTACCAACCGGCGTATCCGGCGCTGCTCGCCTTGCTGCCGGGGCTGCTCGGCCTGTGCTACGCGAGCATCCTGCGTCTGGACCTGCTGGGGAAAAACCGCCCCGGTACGGTGTCGCTGCTGATGGGCCTGGGCGCCCTGCTCAACCTGGCGCTGAACCTGGTGCTGATTCCGGCCTACGGCATCGTCGGTGCAGCGGCGGCATCGTCGATTGCCTATCTGGCAGTGACGGTGGCGATGCTGGTGTTGTACTGCCGTTTGAGCGGCGTGGCGTTCTGGCAAACCCTGATCATCCTGCCCAGTGACATCGCGCCGATGTGGCAGATGCTGCAACGGAAGGCCGCATGAAAGGCCTGGTCCTGCTGCTCGGTCTCGGCCTGTCGCTGGACGCCTTTGCCGCGTCGATGCGCTGGGGCGAGATCCGCGACGGCAGCCTGTATCTGCAAACCGATCGCCCGGACACCGTGACCGTGCGCTGGACCCCGGCGTGGCAGGCCGATGCCAACGAAGAGCATCTGTACCTGCTCGACGGCCAGGGCAAATTGCACGGCGAGCGCTTGATCAAAGCCAGCGAAACCCGTGGCACCCAGAGCTGGCCTTTGCAGCCGGGTGCCGCCAGTTATCGCCTGGAAATTCCCGGCTACAGCTTCCGCAATTACCGGGTCGAACACGACGACCGCACCGTGGCGCTGTTCGAACCGGCCAAGGTGCATTTCAGCGCGCAGACGCAAAACGGCGACGAGTTGTATTTCAAGGTCGCGCCGGGGGAACACGCGGTACTCGCCGGCAAGTTCCATGGCGGAGTGAATGCTCTGCAAGCGCAACGGGTCGGCGACGATAAGCCACTGACGCTAACGCTCAAACCCTATCGCGCCTACTGGCAGTTCGATCAACTGGCGTTACCGGTCAGCGAGCGCGAACAGGTCTGGCGCCTGCGCCTGCAAGGCAGCGGCAAAGCGGCGTTCTGGCTCGACGGCACGGCCAATCGGTTTGCGCAAACTCCGCAGCAACTCAAACCTGTGCGCGAAGAGTCCGGCCAGATCCACCTGACCCTGCATGACAAAATCCTCGGCCGCACCCCGGATCTGGGCATCGCCCTGCCCTACGTGATGCCACCCGCCAGTAGTCACGCGGTGCTGGATGCGCTGAAAGCGACCGCCGCCAGCTACTACAGCTTTGTCGATGTCACGGCGAAAAATCCGCACTTCGAGGATGCGTTCCGCCAGGCTTATCAGGAGCGCTTCGGTATCCGTCAGGACATCACCCTGCTCGCCGGCAGCCAGCGTCAAGCCGATCTGCGTGCCGACGTGCAAAGCAATGGCGGCCTCGATGCATGGCTGGCCGGCACCCGCGCCTTGTGCGGCAAAGGCACGCACTACATCGGTTTTGCCGATGAGCCGAACCTCAACTATTCGAGCTTCGAGCAATACCGGGCGATTTTCGCCAGCATGGCCAGGCAAGTGCGCAGCGATCCGGCGAATGCCAGGGCCGGGGTGCGCATCGCCATGCCGGCCAGTTCACGACTGGTCAACGGGCCGTTCGCCGATAACGCCGCAGACAAGCGCGGCATCGACTGGGCGCGGCGCTTGCTCGGTGAATCCGCCGAGCAGATCGACGCGCTGGCGTGGCACGAATGGATGATCCGCGACCTGCTCGCCACCCGGGTCTACCGCGACAGCGTGCGCGGCGCCGCCGAACTGGTCGGCCTCGACGCCCACGGCCAGCCGCGCAAAGCCTTGCTGCTGGATCAGACCAATATGTCCAGTGGTTCCAGCCTCAGCCCCTACGATCAGGAGACGCACTACGCCTCGCTGTGGTGGGCATCGGTGGTGATCAACGCTTCGCAGGACGGTTTGCTGAGCATGCTCAACTGGTTTCAGGCCGCCGATGAACCGGAATACCCCAAGGGCATGATTCGGCTCATGGGCGCTGAGGGTTTCGAGCTGAAACCGGTAGGTCTGGCCCAGCAGTTCATCGCGCAGCACTGGCTGCATCAGGTGCTGTGGCTGGAGAACGATGGTTTTGAAGTCGATGCGCTGGCGATGGCCAGCGACACCCAGCGCGGCCTGCTCGGCGTAAACAAGGGCACGCGTCTGCAGCAAATCGAATTGAACGGCGCCCGGTGCCCGCTGAATAACGGTGCATTGCATTACTTCGGCGCGGACAACCGCAGCCGCGACGCGCCGTTTCTCTGCCAGGACGGCCGCGTACGTTTCGAGCTGCCGGGGCAGACCTTGTTCGCCCTCAGCTGGACCCCTTCATGAACCGTCGATTCATGTTCTGCCACGCGAGCCGCACGCCACGCGTTGCATATCATCAGGAGCAAAAACCATGAGCATTGCGCAAAAAGTCAGCCAACAGATTAAACAAAAAGGCCTGCGCGTCACCCTCGCCAAGGCGTGGAAGCACTTCGTGTTTTCCCATCAGGAGCTGCTGTGGATGGAACGCGATCTGGTCAGCCCGGTGCCGCCGCACAACCTCAAGCCGTATCCACCGGTGAGGGCAGTGACGATCACTGCCGACAACGCCAGCGCCTTCGCGCGCTACTTCGGCGACCGTGTCGGGACCATGGCCGAGTTGGCCAACGAAGGTCATACCGGGCTCATGTATCTGGACGAACAAGGCGATGCCGTAGGTTTTATCTGGGGCAGCAAGCGGGACTATTTCGACCGGCACTACTACGGTTGCATGTTCCCGGTGAAGCCTGGCGAGTTTTTCGAATTCGGCGGCGAGTTGACCCGCGCCTTCTGGGGCACCGAGCTGTCGGTGGACGTGCAACTGGCACTGTGGAATGCCATGGCCGAGCAAGGCTGCGACAAGGTGGTGGACGTCTGCGAGTTCCACAACATCCCGGCGCTGAAACTGCACCTGCGCATGGGTTATACCGAGCAGGGCCGGATCATGAACATCTACACTCTGTTTGGTCGCTGGCGCTTCTATCGCGAAACCCGCTACAGCGGCTCGCGGCTGGATGCGCTGCGCAAACCGTCCCGTCCACCTGTCACAGCCACGGCGGCCTGAGCCCATGACGGCGCGATTCGAATGGCGCACTTCACTGTGCGCCGCCGACTTTCCGGCAGTCGCCTATGAAGCGCTGCGCCTGCAGGTGACGGATCACACGCCGTTCAACCACCTGGGCTGGTTGTGCGCGGCGGAGCAGGCACTGGGCGCGGGTGAGCGCCTGCACATCCTGCTCGGTTGGGAAGCGGACGAATTGCGCCTGTGCCTGCCGTTGGTAGCGGGCCGTGAGCGCTTTGTCGGCGTGCCGTTTCGTGTACTGCACCACTTGGGCTATCCGCTGGCGGACCGGCTGGCGCTGCTGTCATTGCTCAAGGGCGAAGACATGCGCGAAGCCTTGCACCTGATCCGCCGACAGCTGCCGCACGCCCTGCTGCAACTCAACGAATTGTCCGAGCCGGCGGGTGAGGAAAGCGCCCTGACCGAATGGATGGCCCACAGTTCTGCGGGCGAACGCCGCCTCAGTTGTCGCGTGCCGGTGCATCTGATCAGCGACGCGGATCACCAGGAGGTCTCCGGCGACCCGCGCTACAAGCTGCGGCGGGCGCGCAAACGGATTGCCGCGTGTGGCGCCCAGGTGCGGCGCATCAGCCCCGACGCGCTAAGCATGGGTCCGCTGTTGCGGGCGATCAGCGAAGTCGAAGCGGTGAGCTGGAAAGGTGACGAAGGCGTGGGGATCTTCGCCAGCGAGCGCAGTCGGCAATGGATCGAACGCGCCTTCACCGCCCTCGCCGGACAGGGCCTGGTGCGGGTGGTGACGCTGGAACTCAACGGGCGTTGCATCAGCTATCGCCTCGGCTTGCTGGAGCGGGGCCGACTCTACGATTACAACCTCGCGTTCCTGCCGCAATACGCCGATCTGGGCAGCGGCCGGGTGCTGCTGGAGGAATGGATTCGCTGGGGACTGGATGAGCACTGGCGCTGGATCGATGCCTCGCGGGTCAGTCTGGAAAACTCCAGCCACCAACTGCACGAACGCATGACCGGACAACTGGAACACTGGCGCTGGAGTTTCTATTCCTGGCGCCCCAGCGGGATGTTGCTGGGGCTGGGGTTGCGCCTCTGGCAGCGCTTGAAACCGACGGTGCAGCAATGGCGCGCGCGACGTGCGGCCAGACCGGCACCGGCGCCCACACCTGTCGTCATCACCACGGAGGGCGATCATGCCTCGCCAAGTCATAGTCAACGCTGACGATTTCGGTTTGAGCCCGAACGAAAACGCGACGATCTTCGCCGCGTTTCAGACCGGGGTCATCAGCTCGGCCACGGCCATGGCCAACATGCCGGCGTTCGAAGCAGCCTGCGCGATGGCCCGGCATCCGTCGCTGCAAGGTCGGGTCGGGTTGCATTTCAACCTGACCTACGGGCGGCCGCTGAGCACCTCGATCCTGCGCAGTCGCACCTTCTGCGATAGCCACGGCGTGTTCGACCTGAGCCTGCCACGGCACAGCCTGTGGCTCGGACGTGAGGATCGCGACGCGGTGCGTGAAGAGTTGCAGGCGCAGTGGCAGCGCTGTGTCGAACATGGCGTGCGACCTAGCCATATCGACTCGCATCAGCACGTACACAACATCTGGCCGATCGGCGAAATCGTCGCGCGCTTTGCCGCCCGGCAAGGCGTGCCGATTCGTCTGGCGCGCAATCTGGGGCAGAACCTCAGCCTGCCGAAACGCGTGTTCAAAGGCTTGCTCAACTGGCGCTTGCAGAGTCTGGCCGGAGCCGCGGCGGACTATGTGTGCACGCCGGTGGATCTGCGTAACGACCCCGCGCCGAGCGACGGCACGCTGGAAGTCGTTGCCCACCCGAATCAGCTTGGCAGCGATTTCGGTGATGCCTACCTCAACCCCGAAGAGTCCCTGAGCCACGTGCTGGAGCAGCGGCTGCCGGGTGTGCCACGGGTGTCCTATGCCGATTTGCACAAGGATTTTTTACGGGGTGCCGCGGCACTCGATTGATGGATGTACAAGTCGCCCTCTGGGAAGCCATGGCGGCTCAAGGCTGCGACAAAGTCATCGACGTCTGCGAAACCCACAACATCCTGGCGCTGAAACTGCACATCCGCATGGGCTACCACGAACAGGGCCGCGTCACTCACGTCTACGGCCTGTTCGGCCGCTGGCGCTTCTACCGCGAAAGCCGCTATGGCGGCTCACGCCTGGAACCCCTGCGCAAACCTGCGCGGCCGGTGGCGAGTGCGCCGGCGCAGGCGTGATTCAATCGTAAAAGCGCTGGCGGCCCTTTGGCCGCCATCGCGAGCAGGCTCGCTCCTACAGTGGATTTGTGTACGACACCATCTTCGAGCCATCGGCTATGTGGCACAGGCTTACTCGAGCATTCAGATGGGTCAAACGGGCGAAGTTGGTTCTGATTCTTTCAGCCAGACTTGAGATCTTGCCGACGCCTTCGCTGGCAAGCCAGCTCCCACAGGGCGTTGAGCAAGACCCAAAAACCTGTGGGAGTCTGGCTTGCCAGCGATGAGGCCGGTTGGAGCCATGGAAAGCTTCAGGCCTTGCTGGCGACCAGGGTGAAACACAGCGGCATCTGCGCTGGCTGATTCAGGTACTGGTCATACACCTCTTCGCGGTTCGAGTGCGCATACTCCTTGAAGTGCGCGATGTTCAGGCCGGCGGCGATGGCACCGCTGAAGATCGCGCCGAGGGTGTGTACGAACCAGTATGACTTGGCAGCCTGCTGCTCGACCTTGCCGACGTAGACGATCGGTTCTTCCTGCACGAATGGCTCGGCGCGGAAGTAGGAGCTGGTGAGGCGGTACGGGTCTTCGGCGTCGGGGTCGACCATTTCCAGAAACGGATGGGTTTCGTAGATCACCAGTTTGCCGCCCGGTTTGAGAGTCAGCGCGACATGGCGAAAGAACTCGCCGATGTCGGGCATCCAGTTCAGCACGCCGATGGTGATCAGCGCGACGTCGAAGCGGCTGTGCAGCGCAGCCGGCAGGTGATGGATATCGCTTTCGATGAATTCGGCTTTGTACGGCGAGCGCTGGTTCAACTCACGGGCCTGTTCGAGAAACGCCTCCGATTGATCGACGCCGACCACACTGCACGCACCGAGGGCGAACAGCGACAGGCTTTCGCGACCATTGTTGCAACCGAGTTGAATCAGCGCTTTGCCATCGACGCCGACCTGTTCCAGCAGACCGCGCAAGGTGTCATCGAGGCAGGAGAAATCAGCCTTTGATACGTCGTTCAACAGCGCTTGCCATTCCGCCGACTCACGGTGATGACGAGCAGAATCGTTCCACGCCTGTCGATTGCTGTCGATGGCGGTTTTATTGTCGGGCACTTCCATGGCGCACTCCGGGCGATGCTCGTGATTGAGCGGACCCGAGTCTAGAACAGCCCGATCAGTACGGTTGTTGCGACTTTGTAAGCCACATCGCCGTTCCACTGTGGGAGCGGGCTTGCTCGCGAAGGCGGTGAGTCAGGCAACGGAGATGTTGGCTGACAGAACGCTTTCGCGAGCAAGCCCGCTCCCACAGGGGGTAATGCGGCGGCTTCGTAGAGCTTTTTGCGACCGGGCCTCATCGCTGCAAAAAGCTCCCACAAGATTTGCACACGTCGCAAAACCTGTGGGAGCGAGCTTGCTCGCGAAGACGTCGGTCCGGCCAACATCTTCATCGACTGACACGACCTCTTCGCGAGCAAGCCCGCTCCCACACTTTTGGCGTGGTCACATCTGGTTCAGGCGTTCGCGCAGGAATTCGACCAGCGCCTGCACCGGGCGCGACGCCTGGCGATGTTGCGGGTACACCGCCGACAGGGTCAGCGGTTCAGGGCGGTAATCGTCGAGGACAGGTACCAGACGCCCGTCCTTCAGCGCCGCGCCGACAATGAACGTCGGCAGATAGGTAATCCCCATCCCCTGCACCGCCGCATCGCGCAACAGCTCGCCATTGTTCACCCGCATGCGTCCGGTGACATTGACCAGCAGCGGCTTGCCCTGCCCCGCATTGAAGCGCCATTGCACCGAACGACCATGGCCGTACGGCAGGCAGTCGTGGCTGTGCAGGTCTTCGGGATTGAGCGGCGTGCCGCGTTCGGCCAGATATGCCGGGCTGGCGCAGTACACCCGTTCGATGGCGGCGATGCGCCGCGCAATCAACGTCGAGTCCTCCAGCACACCAATGCGCAGCGCCAGATCATAACCTTCGCCAAGCAGGTCCACCGGGCGGTCGCTCAAATCCACCTCCACGGTGACATCGCGATAGCGCTGCAGAAACAGCGGCAGCAGACAGCCCAGATGCGCCACGGCAAACGACAGCGGTGCACTGACGCGAATGGTTCCGCGCGGCTCGGCAGTCTGCCCGGCGATGCCCTGCTCGACCTGTTCCACTTCGCCCAGCAGACGCAGCGCCGACTCGTAGTAGCTCTGGCCCAGTGGCGTGACGTCGAGGCGTCGGGTGGAACGGTTCAACAGCCGCACACCGAGGCGCTCTTCGAGCTGCATCAAACGGCGGCTGACGAACTGCTTGGACAGGCCCAACTGATCGGCCGCAGCAGTGAAACTGCCGGAGTCCATGACCTGGCAAAAAATACGCATGTCTTCGAACGGGTTCATTGTCACTCTCTGGTAGACAGTCAAACGCTTTATAGCCGCTTTTTCACTTTTCGACAGCTCATTAATCTGTGCTCACGGTTTGAAAACAGCCCGACACAACACCAATAACTTTCGAAAATGGAATTGAGCATGAACATCAAAAAGACCCTGACCGCATCCCTCCTCGCCCTGTCCATCGGTAACGCATTCGCCGCCGGCAGCTCGGGTGTCGAACACAACACCCAGGCGTTCCTCGAAGCCCTCGCCGCCGGCGGCGGCAAACCGCTGGAGCAACTCAGCCCGAAGGATGCCCGTGCGGTGCTGGCCGGTGCGCAAGCGTCGGTAAAGGTTGACCTGTCCGGGGTTGAAGTCAGCGACAAGGCAATCAAGGTCGATGGCCAGACGATTAACCTCAAAGTGGTGCGGCCGGCCAAGGTCAAAGGTGAATTGCCGGTGTTCATGTTCTTCCACGGCGGCGGTTGGGTGTTGGGCGATTACCCGACGCACCAGCGCCTGATTCGCGATCTGGTGGTCGGCTCTGGAGCGGTCGCGGTGTACGTCGATTACACGCCGTCGCCGGAAGCGCAGTATCCGACAGCGATCAACCAGGCCTACGCGGCGACCAAATGGGTGGCAGAGCATGGCAAGGACATTGGCGTCGACGGCAAGCGCCTGGCGGTGGCCGGCAACAGCGTCGGCGGCAACATGGCGGCGGTCGTGGCGCTGATGGCCAAAGAAAAGCAGAGCCCGGCCCTGCGCTTCCAACTGCTGATGTGGCCGGTGACCAACGCACAGTTCGACGACGGCTCGTACCAGCAATTCGCCGAGGGCCACTTCCTCACCAAGGGCATGATGCAATGGTTCTGGGACAACTACACCACCAACCCGGCCGAGCGCGCACAGATCCACGCCTCGCCACTGAACGCCAGTGCCGAGCAGCTCAAGGGCTTGCCCGCCGCGCTGGTGCAGACCGCCGAGTTCGACGTGTTGCGTGATGAAGGCGAAGGCTATGCGCGGCATCTGGATGCGGCCGGTGTGCCGGTGACGTCGGTGCGTTACAACGGGATGATTCATGACTTTGGCTTGCTCAACCCACTGAGCCAGATTCCCGAAGTGAAAGCGGCCGTGCGCCAGGCCGCGGCTGAGCTGAAGACGCATCTGAACTGAGACCCCCTCACTCGCCACACCTGACGGTGTGGCGAGTTTTTTGCCTGACCACATTCTGTGGCGAGGGAGCTTGCTCCCGCTGGGCTGCGCAGCGGCCCCAAGGTTGTGTGAGCGCTGCGCACTCAAGCGGGAGCAAGCTCCCTCGCCACAACAGCGCTCATCATCGTGGAGCACATCATGTCCATCCTCCTCACCCATCCACTGTCCTGGAGCGCCGCCCTGCTGCTGCTCGATGCGCTGCTCTGGCACCTCGCCCCGTTCAAGCATCGCGCACCGAGAGTCGGCATTCGCCTGGCGCTGTTTCTGGCGTTCAGCGCATTGATCATCAACGCCGAGATCAGCCCGTTGCAGGCGCCGCTGTTCGCCGATGACCGGGTGATGCAACTGGGCGCAACGGCGTTGGGGATTGTCTGGTGGCTGTACGCCGCGCGGGTGCTCACCGAGGTGATCGGTCTGGCACTGATGCGGCGCATCGGCCACAGCGGTCGGCTGTTGCAGGACGTGATCGGCGCGCTGGTGTTTCTGGCGGCGATCGTCGCGGCCGCCGGCTATGTGCTGGAACTGCCGGTCAAAGGTTTGCTGGCGACTTCCGGGGTGGTGGCGATCGTCGTCGGTCTGGCGTTGCAAAGCACCTTGAGCGACGTGTTCTCGGGGATCGTGCTCAACACCACCAAGCCGTATCAGGTCGACGATTTCGTGGTGATCGACGGCGTCGAGGGCAAGGTCATCGACATCGACTGGCGCGCCACGCATCTGTTGACCAGCACCGGAACCCTGGCCGTGGTGCCGAACTCGGTGGCGGCCAAGGCGAAGATCGTCAATCTCAGTCGCCCGACCAACCTGCACGGGGTGTCGATCAGCATCAAGGTGCCGAATCACATTCGCCCGCGGCGGGTGCTCGACGCCCTCGACCGCACGCTGCAAGGCAGCAGCAGTCTGCTGCTCAATCCGCCGCCCAAAGCCGTGTTGAAAGAGGCCGGTGAGGAGATGTCGGAGTACGTCGCCAGCGGCTTCATCAGTGAACTGAGCAAGAAAGGCGAGGTGCGCAATCAACTGTTCGACCTCGCCCATCGGCATCTCGAAGCCGCAGGAATTTCCCGGCACCCCGATGGCGTGATCGAGCCCTCGACCCGCGCCCGGGCGTTGCTCGATGAAGTGAAAGTTTTCCGCTCGCTGAGCCATGAGGAACGTGATCGCCTCGCCGAATCGATGGTCGCGCAGCAATACGCGGCCGGTCAGGTGGTGCTGGGGCTGGATGAAGTGCCCGACAGTCTGTTTGTCATCGCCACTGGTGTGGTCAGTGCGACCGTGCCCGATGGCAACGGCCAGACCGAAGCCGGACGCATGGGGCCGAGTGAGGTCATGGGCGAACAGAGCATCCTCGCCGATACCCCGTCGCAAGCCACGTTCACCGCGCTGACGTCGAGCATCATCTATCGCCTCGACAAAGCGCTGACCCGCCAATGCATGGAGCAGCGCAGCGAAGTCGGCCAGGCGCTGAACAAATTGCAGGCGGTGCGACAGCAGAACAGCCGGCTGGCGTTGATGGCCAAACCGGTGGCGGTGCGCAAGGGTGGGTTTCTCGGCTGGTTGCAAAAGCGCTAGCCCTGACAAACAGGTGGACGCCATACCTTGTGGCGAGGGAGCTTGCTCCCGCTTGAGTGCGCAGCGCTCACAGATTTCGGGGACTGCTGCGCAGACCAGCGGGAGCAAGCTCCCTCGCCACAGGAGGTGGTGGGTTGCGCCTCTTTTTTACTGCACATGAAAATGCCCGCAATCAAGCGGGCACTTTCAGTTCAAGCAATCACTTGGCCGTGAACTTGGTGTAGCTGTTGATCAGGTTGCGGTAGTTCGGCAGGCGTTCGGACAGCAGATGCGCCAGACCTTCCATGTCGTTGCGCCAGTCACCTTGCAGCTCGCACGCCACCGAGAACCAGTTCAGCAGGTGTGCACCGGCGGCCGACATGCGCGCCCACGCGGCTTGTTGCACGGTGGTGTTGAAGGTGCCGGAAGAATCGGTGACCACGAACACTTCGAAACCTTCAGCAATGGCCGACAGGGTCGGGAATGCTACGCAGACGTCCGTCACCACACCAGCGATGATCAGTTGCTTGCGGCCGGTGGCCTTGATCGCTTTGACGAAGTCTTCGTTGTCCCAGGCATTGATCTGGCCAGGGCGCTGAATGAACGGTGCATCGGGGAATTGCTCGCGCAGCTCAGGCACGATCGGGCCGTTCGGGCCCGCATCGAAACTGGTGGTGAGAATGGTCGGCAGCTTGAAGAACTTGGCGATGTCGCCCAGCGCCAGCACGTTGTTCTTGAACTCGTTAGGGGTGAAATCCTGTACCAGCGAGATCAGACCGGTCTGGTGGTCGACCAGCAGCACGACCGCATCATCTTTGTTCAGACGCTTGTAGGGAACGCTCATGGGAAACTCCTCGGTGGATGGTTGTTGCGTGAGGCGCCGACCGGTTGGCCGGCGCTTTTTTGTAGTAATCAGAAAGCGAAACAGGAACAGCCGAACGCGCCCCAGAAACCGGCAAAGTCGCTGACTGGTGCGTTCGACAGTCGGGCTTTTTCATGGCTGTGCGAGTGCACTGCGCAAGCACCGACGCACTGGTGCACTTGCGCCTGCAACGGCGAGTTCGGGCGCCAGTGGCCCGGCACCTTGACCACCGGCGACCAGTCCGGCAGCACGGGGATCGAGCGTGGGCCGAGGTCTTCGAAGTCGCCGGCGGCGTAGACGATCTTGCCGCCGACCACGGTCAGCACCGACTCGATCCACTTGATCGCTTCTTCCTCGACGTGGAAGAAGTCCGCGCTCAGCGCCGCCAGATCCGCCAGTTGCCCGACCTTGATCTGGCCCTTCTTGCCCTGTTCCGACGAGAACCAGGCGCTGCCGTGGGTGAACAGTTCCAGGGCGGTAGTGCGTGGCAGACCTTCTTCGTACAAGGCCAGACCGCCGACGGTGCGTCCGCTGACCATCCAGTACAGCGACGTCCACGGGTTGTAGCTGGAAACCCGCGTGGCGTCGGTGCCGGCGCCGACCGGCACGCCTTCGGCGAGCATGCGTTTGATCGGCGGCGTGGCTTCGGCGGCTTTCGCGCCGTAACGGTCGACGAAGTATTCGCCCTGGAACGCCATGCGATCCTGAATCGCAATGCCGCCGCCCAGCGCCCTCACCCGCTCAATGTTCTGCGGTGTGATGGTTTCGGCGTGGTCGAAGAACCACGGCAGACCGTTGAACGGAATATCGCGATTGACCTTCTCGAACACGTCGAGCATGCGGCTGATCGATTCGTTGTAAGTGGCGTGCAGACGGAACGGCCAGCGCTGCTCGACCAGATGGCGCACCACCGGTTCCAGCTCCTGCTCCATGGTCTGCGGCAGGTCCGGGCGCGGTTCGAGAAAGTCTTCGAAGTCGGCGGCGGAGAACACCAGCATCTCGCCAGCGCCGTTGTGCCGCAGGTAATCGTCGCCCTGGTGCAACTTGACGCTGCTGGTCCAGTTCTGGAAATCAGTCAGCTCTTCTTTGGGCTTCTGGGTGAACAGGTTGTAGGCGATGCGCACGGTCAACTGATCATCCTTGGCCAGTTGCTCGATCACCTGATAGTCATCTGGATAGTTCTGGAAACCACCGCCGGCATCGATCGCGCTGGTCAGGCCGAGGCGATTGAGTTCGCGCATGAACTGCCGGGTCGAGTTGACCTGATAGTCCAGCGGCAGCTTCGGCCCCTTGGCCAGCGTCGAGTACAGAATCATCGCATTGGGTTTTGCCACCAGCATGCCGGTCGGGTTGCCGTTGGCATCGCGCACGATCTCGCCACCCGGTGGGTTCGGCGTGTCGCGGGTGTAACCGGCAACGCGCAGTGCGGCGCGGTTGAGCAGCGCGCGGTCGTACAGGTGCAGGACGAATACCGGAGTGTCCGGTGCGGCCTGGTTGAGTTCCTCAAGAGTCGGCATGCGTTTTTCGGCGAACTGGAATTCGTTCCAGCCACCAACCACGCGCACCCATTGCGGAGTCGGCGTACGGTCGGCCTGCTCCTTGAGCATGCGCAGCGCATCGGCCAGCGACGGTACGCCTTCCCAACGCAGTTCGAGGTTGTAGTTGAGGCCGCCACGGATCAGGTGCAGGTGCGAGTCGTTGAGACCGGGGATCACGCAGCGCCCGTGCATGTCGATCACTTGCGTGGCCGAACCACGCAGGGCCATGGCCTGGGTGTCGTTGCCAACGACGACAAAGCGGCCGTCCTTGATCGCCACGGCACTGGCCAGCGGCTTGCTGCGGTCTACGGTATGAAATTGGCCATTGAACAGAATCAGATCGGCGTTCATCGCAGTTCCTTTCGAGTAGATGAATGGGTGTCAGCGTGACGGCTGTTTCGCCGGCTCGACGTGAGCATGGGCCTGACCGGCTTCCAGCCACGGCGCGAACAACCGGGTCACGCGGGGCATGAACACGTACACCACCGACAGGACGATGGTCAGGGTGATCAGGAACGTGGCGACCACGTAGTTGGAAAGCAGCGGATGCAGCTTGAGCAGCGGCCCCCAGATCAGCGGCACCAGCAGCGTGTGCGGCAGAATCACCAGCAGGGTGATCACCGCTTGCTTCCAGCGCGGCGGCGGCTTCGCGGCATCGGCCAGCGGCGCGAACCAGAATTCGTTGACCGGTGCGACTTCGGTCTGGTCGCCATCGGCGAGCATCGGCGCCGCTTCATCCACCAGCGCCTGACGCTGCGGCGACTCCAGCCACAGTTGCATGGCCTCGGTGGAGGAAAAGCGCAGGACGCAGGTGTAGGTGTCGAGACCGGCCAACTTGCCGCGCACCACGTCGACCCCGAGGTGACCGTCGCGCTGCCCGGCGACCCGGACGATGTTGCGCAACCACGCCTCGTATGGCTGTTCAAACCCGGCCTTGACCCGGTGCTTGACGATCAGGGTCACGGTTTCACCGACCCCCGGTGCTTTTGGACTCAGGGCTTCAGGCATAACGCAGCACTCCGGGCAGACGAACATTGAGCGCCAGGCGTCCCGGCCCGGCGATAAACACAGTGGCGAACAGGATCAACAGCAACCAGCCGAACTGCCCCTCGGCCACACTCCATTGCGGGTGCACGACCAGCAGCGCCACCAGCAGAACAAAAAGAATAGGCAAGCAGGCCAATCGCGCCAGCACCCCGGCGACGATCAGTAGAGGGCAAAGAACTTCAGCGAAAATCGCCAGGCAGAGTGTGAGGTGCGCGCCGAGGTGGAACGGATCTTCGATCTGCTGCAATTGCGCGTTGAAATCCAGCAGTTTGGGCAAACCGTGCACCCACAGCAGAAACAATCCGCCGCTGACCCGCAGAAACAGCAGACCGACATCCTGTGCCTGTTCATCGTGTTGTGATGCGCTCATGACCCTACCCTTAAATCCTTATCGGGTTGAATCATGCTCGGTGCGGGCGAGGGAAAATTGAATGGATGTGCTCTCTTTCAGGCGAGTCGGATTCCTGTGCGAGCGAGCCTGGTGCGGGCGGCGATCCGACAGCGGCGTCCGGTCAGCCAGCATCATTGTTGAATGACACACCGCTTTCGCGAGCAAGCCCGCTCCCACAGGGAAATTTGGCGCGTCAGGAATGCGGGATATCCAGCGGCGCCGCCATGAACTGGCTGATCCGCGAGCGCAGCCAGCGCTCGGCCGGGTCGTTGTCGTGCACCCCGCTCCAGGCCATCGACAGCTGTGCGGCGTCGATCGGGAACGGTGGATCTTCAGCGCGCAAGGCGCAGCCTTCGACCAGCGCACACGCGGCATAGTCCGGCACGGTAGCAATCATTTCAGTGCCGGCGAGCAACGCACGCAAACCGCTGAACTGCGGCACGCCGAGCACCACGCGCCGACGCCGGCCAACCTTGGCCAGGTCCAGGTCAATGTTGCCGCTCAGGTCGCCGGAGAACGACACCATTGCGTGCGGGCGCTCGCAGTATTCGTCCAGCGTCAGCGGCCCCGGGCGATCATCGCCGCGTAGCACTTTGCAGGGAATGTCGCGCAGTTTCT
Organism: Pseudomonas sp. S3(2024); assembly: GCF_036861315.1. NCBI lineage: Bacteria > Pseudomonadati > Pseudomonadota > Gammaproteobacteria > Pseudomonadales > Pseudomonadaceae > Pseudomonas > Pseudomonas sp. S3(2024). The sequence continues at coordinate 309,473 of NZ_JAZAQQ010000005.1, forward strand.
TGCGCTTGGCGTTGGCCGGCAGATCGGTGGTGTAACTGACCCCGACCGAGATTTCCCCGGACGCCAGCAGCGCCGGCATCAGCAGATAGTTGGCACGGCGTACCACCACAACGATGCCCGGTGCTTCCTGCTGAAGCTGTCGCAGCAGCGGCGGAAACAGACCGAACTCGGCGTCGTCCGACAGGCCGATGCGGAACACGTCGCAACTGCTCGCCGGGTCGAATTCCTTGGCCCGGCTGACCGCGCCGGAGATCACATCCATCGCCGGTTGCAGCTCCTGCAGAATCGCCAGCGCGCGGGCGGTCGGCTCCATGCTGCGACCGTTGCGCAGCAGCAAAGGATCATCGAACAGGTCGCGCAAACGACCCAGCGCCGCACTGACCGCCGGTTGGCCCATGAACAGTTTTTCGGCGACGCGGGTCAGGTTCTTTTCGAACATCAACGCTTCGAAAATCACCAGCAGGTTCATGTCGACGCGACGCAGATCGTTACGGTTCATGGGCTCGTGTTCCTTGCTTGAGAAGTCGTGTTCAGTCGGGTGCGATAGCGCCGTACTTTACTTGATCAACGGTACGCTGGCCGCACGTTTGTATGGGCCGTATTCCACCGGCAGCCATTGGAAGGTTTGTCGATGGCGGCGACTTGCAGCGATGTGCTGAGTTCAACGTTTTGCGGCGCAATTAACAACGTTTAACTCGTCAGTCTTCCGGCCCCGTCCAACAATGAAACCCTCTGCGAAACATTGTTTTTTTGACCAGAGGGAAACGTGCCGAGCGTGCGTTGCCCCCCCGACACGGACATTGGCCATGGCTCACTTACAACAAACAGTCGCCCTCGCCCCCTCCAGCGAATCCCGCACACCGCGCATCGGCGGCCTCAGTCCGCAACGCGAACGGCGGGCCAAACAGTTGATCCTCGACCGCCTGGGTGAAAGCCTGGAAGTCACCGAACTGGCAGAGGCCTGTTCGTTGTCACGCAGTCATTTTTCCCGGGCGTTCAAATGCAGTACCGGACTCTCGCCACAGGACTGGATCCGCACCCAGCGCATCGCTCGTGCCAAGCAGTTGATCCGGCTCACCCACTTGAGCCTGACGCAGATCAGCCTGGAATGTGGCTTCTGCGATCAGGCACATTTCTGCCATATCTTCACCCGTAGCGAAGGGATCAGCCCTTTCGCCTGGCGGTGTCGTGAGGTGCCGGGCATGAAGGCCGAAAAGCCACCAGCGTCGGCCGCGCCTGTCGGCATACGCCTGGCGGTCTAGACGCTGTCGCGCGCCAAGCTCATTTCCCTGCGCTTCATTGCTGCCTCAACCGCTGCGCCACTTGCGCCACCCGCTCGCCCAGGTGTGCCGCCGTGCGCCGGTCTTCGAGCGGCGGCGCCTGCTCGGGGGGCTGTTCGACATTGGATTGGGACATGGCCCCGAGCGCGCTGCCCAGACGATTCAACTGACCATCGAAGCAGCCCGCCACCGAGCGCGCCGGGAGCAGGTCGAGACCCACCCAGATCATCGAATGCTGCGCGGCGAACACCGCCATTTGCAGCAATGTATTGAGCTTGTCCCCGCACAGGCTTCCGGAATTGGTGAACCCGGCGGCAACCTTGTTGCGCCATGGTTTTGCCAGATAGAACGCCGCGCTGGCCTCCATGAAATGCTTGAAGCCCGCCGACGCGCTGCCCATGTAAGTCGGCGCACCGAAAATGATCGCGTCGGCGCGGTGCAACTCATCCCAATAGAACTCGACCTCTTCTACCGCCACCAACCGACAGGTACTGCCCAAGTGCCGTTCGACGCCCTGCGCCACGGCTTCTGCCATGACCCGTGTGTGGCCATAGCCGCTGTGATAGACCACCACCACGTTGCTCATTGCGCCGCCCTCCGCACATGTGCACTCCATTGCAGCCATCAGGTCCTGACCTGAGGGCAAGCTTGACTCAGCGGATTTTTGGGGTTGAAGCGAACACAGACGAGTTAATCGTTGTTAATTGTCCGCGAGACAAAGCGCTGGTCTGAACATTGCAGCGGGCAAAAATGCCGATCGCAGCATCACTTTCGAGCATTGCCGGCAATCTGCACGTTGCACTGACGCCAGAACCTGCGGAATATGTCGGCAAAACTGCGGATTAGAAGGCTTGCGTGCCGCTGACGCTGATCCGCACTGCCCTTCACGGAGGCTTCACACGCCGTGGGCAGGATTATAAAAATTTCGCAGGAGTGAGCTGTTGAGTCTTCCCCCGAATCAGGCCCTCGGTTTCGGCCCCTATCGGATTCAGCCCGGCAAACGGCTGCTGCTTGAGGGCGAGCAGCCGTTACGCCTGGGCCGACGTGCCATGGATATTCTGCTGATCCTGCTGGCGCATGCCGGCGATGTCGTGAGCAAGCAGCAACTGATTGCCGGCGTGTGGCCGGACAGCGTCGTCGAAGACATCAATCTGCGGGTGCACATGGCGGCGTTGCGCAAAGCCCTGGGCGATGGTCAGGGCGGGCAGCGATACATCGTCACGGTGGCGCAGCGCGGCTACAGCTTTGTCGCACCGATCAGGCTGCAATCGATCGAACAGCACACCTGCGCAGAGACCGGCACCCGGCATAACCTGCCACTGCGCCGCACGCGAATGATCGGCCGCCAGCCGCTGGTCGACAGCCTGATCAGGCAGTTGCCACGCCAGCGCTGCATCACGCTGGTCGGCCCCGGCGGCATCGGCAAAACCACCGTGGCCCTGCGCGTTGCCGAGCAGATGATCGGCCACTATCGGGACGGTATCCGGCTGCTGGATCTGTCGCCGATCAACGACGCACGAATGATCTGCTCGCACCTGGCGGCCCTGCTGGATGTGGTGCTGCATGACAACGATCCGCTGACCCACCTCGTCAATGCGCTGCGCGAGCGCCAGATGCTGCTGGTAATCGACAATTGCGAACACCTGATCGACGCCATGGCACTGCTCAGCGAGAGCATTTTGCGCGGTGCGCCGCAGGTTCACATTCTGGCCACCAGCCGCGAGAGCCTGCGTGCCGAAGGCGAGTATGTGCAACGTCTCGAATCCCTCGATTACCCGCCGCCGATTGCCGTGCTTGATCGTGCGCAGGCGTTGAGTTTTTCGGCACTGCAACTGTTTGCCGAACGCGCCCTGGCCGCGCACGAGGGCTTTGAATTGAGCGACGCCGAGTTGCCCGATGCGCTTGAAATCTGTCGGCGCCTGGACGGCATTCCGCTGGCGCTGGAGCTGGCGGCGGCGCAGGTTGGAGAACTCGGCCTGCAGGGTTTACTCAGCCAGCTGCAAGGGCGTCTGCCGGTATCGGCTGCCGGCAATCAGAGCAGCGTGGAGCGCCACCAGACGCTGCGTGCCACGCTGGACTGGAGCTTCAACCTGCTCACCGATTGCGAACAGACCTGCCTGCGCCGGCTCGGCGTGTTTCGGGGTGGCTTCACGCTGGAGTCCGCCGCTGCGGTGATCGGTGGACAGCACATCCAGCCCGGCGAGGTGTTCGGCTCAATCACCCAACTGGTCGCCAAATCGTTGCTCAACGTCGAAGTCGGTGACGAAGAAGTGTTTTATCGGTTGCTCGACACCACGCGCCGCTATGCCCTGGAAAAACTCGAGCAAGGCGCCGAACTCGCCGAAACCCGCGAACGCCACGCTGAACGTTGTCTGGCGCTGATGTATCAGGCGCAGACCGATTGGGAAACCACCTCAACCGCACTGTGGATCGAACGCTACGCACGCGGTCTGGAAGACCTGCGCGCGGCGCTCGACTGGAGTCTGAACGGTGCAGGCCCCAATGATGTGGGGATTTATCTGGCCGCGACCTCGGCGCCCCTGTGGCAAGAGTTGTCGCTGCTCAAGGAATACGGCGGTTACGTGCGTCAGGCGCTGGCCCTGCTGGAAAACGCTGCCGAACCTTGCCCTCGGGTGAAGATCGCGCTGAAACTGGCGCTCGGCAGCGCCTGCTACCACACCTGGGGTGGTACCCCGGAAACCATCGCCGCATTCGTCGATGCCCATACGCTGGCGCAAGAGTACGACGACGTGGCCGGCCAACTGCGTGCAGTGTCCGGGCACATGGCGGTCAATCTCAGCTGTGGCCACTATCGGTCGGCGCTGGAACAGAGCGAACAGTTCGATCGTCTCGGCCTGCACGGCGACCCGCAGTTGTCGCTGAGTACACATCGCCTGCGGGTGTTGGCACTGCATTACGCCGGCGACCAGCAGCAGGCACGCCTGCATGCCGAGCAAGTGATTCAGCACATGGCGCAAAACGGCAATCCCAACCGTTTCACTCATGGCTTCGGCGTGCAGTACGACCAGAGCGTCGCCTCGCTGACGGTGCTGGCCCGGGTGTTGTGGCTGCAAGGTTTCCCTGAACAGGCCTGGCGTACGGCCAGGCAGGCACTGGACATCGCCGTGCAAATCAACCACGGCACCTCGATCTGCTACACCCTGGCGCTGGCCAGTTGCCTGATTGCTCATTACAACGGTGACCCGCAAAACGCCCGTGCTTTGCTGCAGCTGTTGCTGGAGCAGGCGCAGAAGCATTCCGTATTGCTGTTCTATCGCTGGGCACGGCAATACGCGCAGGTCCTCGACGCCGATGCCGCCGTGCCGATAGCGACCGATGACAGCGGTCTGATCAGAGAAATCATGGTGACCCTGGACAGCCGCTTTGTTGATGATGCGTTGCTTGAGCGGGCACACAGCGGAGCTGCAGGCTGGAGCACGGCGGAGATTCTGCGGGCTCGGGCCGATCGCATGTTGCTTGAACAATCGGCTTGCCCCGACAGCAGCACCCGGCAAGCCGAAAAGGTCTTGCTCCAGGCACTGTCGATCGCGCAAACCCAGGGCGCCCTGGCCTGGGAACTGCGCAGTGCTACTTCGCTGGCGCAGTTGTGGCAACGGCAGAACCGCTACCGCGAAGCACTGGAGTTATTGAACCCGATCTATCAACGCTTCACCGAGGGCTACGCTACCCCGGACCTGCGCAAGGTGCGCTGGTTACTCGACGAGTTGGGCCGCCAACTGCGAGCCTGACACCCAACGACTGCGGCTGACGAAGCGCGCATGCCGACGCTCGTACTCGTTGGATTCACCGCTGCGTTCCAGTTGTTCGCGGGCGTAACGACGGGTGGTGTTGAGCATGCGATAGCGCAACCCGGCACTGCCCCGCTCCACCGCCAGCAAAGACTTCTGCGCCAACCGATCAATCATCAGGGCCAACGTCGACGGGGGTAATTGCGAGCAACTGATGACACCCATCGCCGCATCAATGGCAAACGCCGTTTTGAAGACCGACAGGCGTTGCAGCACCCGCTGTTCCTGCTCACTCAGGTGCTGATAGCTCCAGTCCAGCGCGGCTTTCAGGGTTTGATGGCGTGGCACGGCAGTACGCCGACCATGGCTGAGCAGCTGTAAACAATTGTCGAGTTGAGACTGCAAGCCGACCAACGCCAGCGCATCAATGTGCGCCGCCGCCAGTTCAATCGCCAGTGGCAGCCCATCGAGCCGCCGACAGATGTCGCGCACAGCATTAAGATCCTGTTCACGCAGGGTAAAACCCTGCTGCCGGGCTCGGGCACGACTGACAAACAATTGCACGCCCGAATAGCTCATGGTCTCTTCGACACTGCCCAACGCTGAGGACTTGGGAATGGCCAGTGGCGGCAGGGTTTGCACGGTCTCCAGACTCGCCTGCAATGCTTCGCGACTGGTCGCAAGAATCGACAACCGTGGCGCGGCCTCCAGTAAACGTTCAACCAGAGCCTTGCAGGCTTCACGCAGATGCTCGCAGTTATCCAGCACCAGCAAGCTGTGACGCGCTGCCAGCGTGACGAGATCGGTTTCGAGGGTGTGCAACAGATAATCGAGCAGTGGCGTGGCGTCGTTGACTACCGCCAGGTCCACCAGCCAGACCCCGTCGCGAAAATGCTGTAACAGCAACTCTGCAGCACGCAACGCCACCGTAGTTTTGCCGACACCCGCAGGCCCCGTCACGGTCATCAATCGGCACAGTGGCAATTGCCGCACCATCGAGCCCACCACTGAATCGCGACCGGTCACCGGCGTCAGCCGCACAGGCAAGTTGTGTTGTGGCGCTTGCAGGTGTTCCAGGGCCACGTGCTCAAAATTGTCGCCGTGCACCGGAGCAACGAAGCTGTAGCCACATTGCGGCACATTGACGATGTAGCGTTGGCCGTTCTCACCGTCACCGAGCGCCCGGCGCAGGGCGGCAATGTGGACGCGAAGATTGATCTCTTCGACCACCGAAGTGGGCCAGACCCGTGCAATCAACTCTTCCTTTCTGACCACTCGGCCTGCACGCTCGACCAGCACCTGCAGAATGTCCAGCGCCCGCCCGCCCATGCGCAGTTGCCGATCCCCGTCGAGGATCAGCCGTTGGCGCAAATGAAAGGCGTAAGGGCCGAAATACAGGACTGACGCCGAGTGCAAATCGTTGAGGCTGTTCATGCCAACTATCTTGGCAGCCTGCGATGACGGCACAACCTTCACACAGGGCGCAGCACGGACATCCGGGTGCGCACAACGGACAGAACCGCTCTAGCTGAACTGTTCGCGGTATTGCACAGGGGTAAGGCCGAGTTTTTCCGCGAACAACAGACGCATGTGCCGAACACTGCCAAAACCACTCTTGTAGGCCACGGTTTTCAAAGGCAGGTCAGTGGCTTCCAAAAGATTTCGTGCGCAGTCGATACGCGCACTTTGCAGGAACTCCATCGGCGTCATATTGATGTCGCGGACAAACGTCCGCGCGAAGTGCCGTGCACTCATGTTGGCCAATCCTGCCATGCGCTCGACAGTGAACACTTCGTCGAGATGGTCCAGGACGTAATTCTGTACTCGGGTGATCGGTGTTTCCTGAGGCGCCACCGCCGCCATCAAGGGGCTGAACTGCGCCTGTCCGCCTTGACGTTTCATCACCACCAGCAGCACTTTGGCGACGTCCTGGGCCAACTTCTTGCCGTGATCCTGCGCCACCAGCGCCAGCGCCAGGTCGATGCCGGCCGTGACCCCGCCAGAGGTGATCAGATTGCGATCCTCAATGAAAATCTGGTCGGTGGCGACGCTCGCCTTTGGAAATGCCTTGATCAGGCGTTCGGTGTAGTTCCAATGAGTGGTCACCCGATAGCCGTCGAGCAACCCGGCATGGCCGAGCACGAAGGCGCCGGTGCAGATCGAACCATATCGCTCGGCACAGGGCACGGCCGCTTTCAGCCAGGCCAGCAACGCCGGGTGTTTTTCGTTGTAAGCCCCCGGCCCTCCTGGCACCAGCAGCAAATCGTAGCGCTCAAGGGCTTGTTCGATATGCCGGTCGGTGTGTACCAGCACACCGTTGGACGCACGCAACGGCCCGCGCTCGGTGCCAAGGGTCGTCAGCTGATAGTGCGACTCCGGTTTCAAATAGCGATTGGCCACCGAAAACACTTCCAGCGGCCCGGCCATGTCGAGCAGCAGAAAGTCGGGGAACAACACCATGGCCACGGTTTTCATGGGGTACACATCACTGATAATCAAAAGTAAGCGGACAGGACAGGCTGAGCATTATGGCCAACTGCGGCACAGTCGTCGGAAAAAAATACGTGATCGAGCGCACACAACTGTCAACCAGAAACGGACAGTATTTCAATTTCCATCTACTTATTACCCCGCAGAGTAAACAGTAATCTTCTCCTCACTCGGACGAATTCACGTCCCCCAAGGAGATTTCATCATGCTGACTCTTCGCAAAGCCTCCGATCGTGGTCTCGCCAATCATGGCTGGTTGAAGTCGTTCCACACCTTTTCCTTCGCCAGCTACCGCGACCCGCGTGAACAGGGTTTTTCCGACCTGCTGGTGATCAACGATGACCGCGTTGCCGCCGGTAAAGGTTTCGGCCAGCACCCGCATCGTGACATGGAGATCTTTTCCTACGTGCTCGAAGGCGCACTGGAACATAAAGACACGTTGGGCACCGGCTCGGTGATCCGCCCTGGCGACGTACAACTGATGAGCGCCGGCAGCGGCGTGGCGCACAGCGAGTTCAACCATTCGGCCACCAAACCCGTGCACTTTTTGCAGATCTGGATTGTGCCGGAGATCAGCGGCGCCAAACCGCGCTATCAGCAGGAGCACTTCAGTGCGCAGAAAAAACGCGGTCGCCTGCAACTGATCATCTCGCCGGACGGCAGCGATGGTTCGCTGACAGTGCGCCAGGATGCGCGGGTTTACGCCGGGTTGTTAGACGGCAAGGAAAGCGCCACCCTGAAACTGTCCGCCAACCGTTACGCCTACGTGCATGTGGCTCGCGGCAGTGTTGAACTCAACGGCCAGTTGCTGCAGGAAGGTGACGGCGTGCGGGTTCGCGAGGAACAGGCGTTGACCCTGAGCAATGGCGCGGATGCAGAAGTGCTGGTGTTTGACCTGCGTCCGCAAGAGCTGCCGCAAATGCCATGAGGCAGGGTTTCCAAAGCCAACAAAAACGGCCTTCGATTGAAGGCCGTTTTTTTATTTTGGCAACACCGGTGATGGCTGCTCGGCAGGCTTGGCTGCGCCGACTTCTTTGCCCGCCTGAACCGCCGCCAAGGTTGTTTGTATCGCTGCATACAGGTTGGCCTGACTGGCGAAATAGCCACCGACGACAATGCTGACCACACCAAACAGATGCACAGCCGTTGCCATCCAGACGTTGGCATTCACGGAACCCGCCTTTTTGAGCGCCTCTTTGGACTCGATGGCAATGCCTTGAATCATCGAGTCGTAGCGTTTATCTCGCTCACACTGGATGCGCTCATTCGCCTTGTCTCGCTCTGCCTGGGAGCAAAGGAACTCTCGGATATCTGCGTGCACTCGCTCTACCCGAGCATCCATCCTTGCCTCGATGCTCTCGATCCTGGCGTTGAATTCTTCACGGCTGATAGCGTTCATGATTTGTGTATTACTACCTTTGCTCAATGTGTCGAAGCTTTGATATTGCTCGAATTCCCTGGCTTTCAATCCGATCCCCTTCCCTGGGTTAGCGATACCTTCTCTGGCGCACCGATTTCCTGGCGCTGCGAGTTGCATCAACCTTAGGACTGGCGCTCCAAGCCCACAAGCCGGCAGATTCTGCTGTGGATGTAGGGCGTTTCGTCAGACGCTGTAGCTTGTCCAAAACGCTTTGAGCCGTCACTCATTCTCCAGTGCAAACGCCTCGACAATCTGCTCAATCACCGCCCTGACCCGTGCGGTGTGGCGCAAGTCCGCGTGGGTCACCAGCCAGACCTCATACGGTTGCGGGCGATTGCGCTCCGGCCAAAGCCTGATCAGGCCATCGCGCTCGCCCATGTATACCGGAATTTCTCCTACGCCCAGGCCGGCCGCAATCGAGCGGCGTACCAACAGACTTGAACTCAGGCTGGCGACAATCCGCCCGCGATGCAGCGGCTCGCAAACCAGCGTCATGTCCTTGTGCGTCTGCAAATACGGCTGGTAGACCACCAGGTCATGGCCTTCGAACGCCGTACCCGGCGGCGGGATGCCATGGGCGTCGATATACGCCTGTGATGCGAACAATCCCACGGGCCAGCGTGCAATCCGCCGCGCGATCAGATCGGGATTGTCAGGCCGGGTATTGCGCACAGCGATGTCCGCCTCGCGCTTGGCCAGGCTAAGAATCTGCGTGGAGGCGTCCAGTTGCACACGCACGTCCGGGTGCAGCGCGTGCAGGCGACTAATGGCCGGAATCAGAAAGTCGATGGCCAGTGAGTCGGTGGTGCTGACGCGTACGGTGCCGGTCAGACGATCATCCAGGCCCTGAATCTGCCGCTCAAGTTCCAGCGCCGAATGCTCCATTTTTTCCACGCTTTTGAGCGCGGCCTCGCCGACTGCGGTCAATGCGTAGCCGTCGGAGGTGCGCAGGAACAAGGTCGCGCTCAGGGACTTTTCCAGCGCCGTGATCCGTCGCCCGACAGTCGCCTGATCCACCCCCAAAACCCGCGCTGCGCCGCGTAATGTCGATTCCCTGCATACCGCGAGAAATACCCGCGCATCATCCCAGTTCATACTGCCCGCCCCATGCAAATTTGCATCACTATAAAGCCGAATCGCTGCATTACCGCAGCAAAGATAGCCGATATTCTGAGCGCCATAGACCTTCCTCAGGATCGCTGTCATGCGTACATCAACCTCAGCCTTACCGATTTTCTCGGGACTCTGCGCCAGCCTGGTCGGCATTGGGCTGGCGCGTTTTGCCTACACACCGCTTATTCCCTCGCTGATTCAGGCGCAGTGGTTTTCTGCCAATGACGTGGTCTACCTCGGCGCAGCCAATCTGGTCGGCTATCTGATCGGCGCCCTGCTCGGCCGGCCGATCGCGCGGCAACTGGGCAATAAAAACGCTCTGCGACTGATGATGCTGCTGGTCACCGCAGCGTTTTTTGCCTGCGCATTTCCGTTGTCGGTGAGCTGGTTCTTTGGCTGGCGATTGCTGTCGGGGATTACCGGCGGCGCGATTATGGTGCTTGTGGCGGCGACTGTTCTGCCCCACGTGCCGGCATCCCGCAAGGGACTGGCCAGCGGTGCGATTTTTCTCGGTATCGGCTTGGGCATCGCCGCCTCCGGAACCATCGTCCCGCCCTTGTTGAATATGGGCCTGCACGCCACCTGGCTGGGGCTGGGCGGATTGTCCTTGTTGCTGACCGCTATGAGCTGGTTTGGCTGGCCTGTTGATCTACCGTACCCGACCGCCACTCCCACAGGCGCTGCGGTTGAGCCAACCCCCTCCGCCGTCTATTTGCTGTTCGGCCAATACGCCTTCATGGCCGCAGGTCTGGTGCCGGCCATGGTGTTCCTGGTGGATTACGTGGCTCGCGGGCTCGGTGCCGGGGCGCAGATTGGTGCACTGGTTTGGGTGATGTATGGCCTGGGCGCAATTGTCGGCCCGGTAAGTTACGGCTTTCTCGCGGATCGGCTTGGCGCGCGGATGGGCATCCGGCTGGTATTGGTGGTGCAGGCGATTGCGCTGGGACTGCTGGCGGTTTCCCACTCTTTCATCGCGTTGGCCGTGCTGGCAGTGATCATCGGTTCATTCCCGCCGGGCATCGTCCCGCTGGCCTTGGCCCGCGTGCATGAACTGGTGCCGGATCACCATCGCCAGCAAATCGCCTGGAGCCGTGCCACCGTATCGTTTGCCACGTTTCAGGCGCTGGCCGGATTTGCCTATTCGGCGCTGTTCAATGCCACGGGCGGTCAGCACGCAATGCTCTTCGTGATCGCCGCAGGGGCGATTGTCGTGGCGATTTTGTTGGAGCACGCCCTGAAATGGCTGCCCTCAGCGACTGAACAACGTGTCTGTGAAAATTGAAGGGAATCATTGCCCGCGGGCTGCGCTCCCATCTTCAGAACCTCAAGCAACAGGAATCGACATGACTTTGCCCAACGAAATGACCCGGATCGAAATCACTCAACCCGGTGGCCCGGAAGTCTTGCAAGCCAAACGCGTGCCGTTACCGGTCGCCGCAGCCGGTGAAGTGCTGATCCGCGTGCATGCCGCCGGGATCAACCGCCCCGACGCCCTGCAACGGGCCGGCAAATACCCGATGAAGCCGGGCATGAGCCCGATCCCCGGTCTGGAAGTGGCCGGCGAAGTGGTGGCGCTGGGTGCCGGTGTCAGTCAGTTTGCCATCGGGGACAAGGTTTGCGCGCTGACCAACGGTGGCGGTTACGCCGAATACTGCAACGTCCCGGCCGGGCAAACCCTGCCGATCCCCGATGGACTGGATTGGGTGCAGGCCGCCGCTATCCCGGAAACCTTCTTTACCGTGTGGGCCAACCTGTTCGGCCTCGGCGACGTTCAGCGCGGTCAGCGCGTGCTGATTCACGGCGGCACCAGCGGCATCGGCACCACCGCGCTGATGCTCTGCCGCGAGTTCGGCATCGAAGCCTTCGCCACCGCAGGCAGTGCCGATAAATGCGCGGCAATCAGCAAACTGGGTGGGCAGCCGATCAATTATCGCGAGCAGGATTTCGCCACAGTCATCGCAGAAAAAACTGCAGGCCAGGGGGTGAACGCGATTCTCGACATCATGGGCGCTTCGTACCTCAACGGTAATGTCAGCGCGCTGGCGATGGATGGCCGGCTGGTGATGCTGGGCTTTCTCGGTGGCGGCAAGGCCAACGACATCGACCTGCTGGCGATCATGGCCAAGCGTGCGGTGATCACTGGCTCATTGCTGCGTGCGCGAACCGCTGAGGAAAAGGCCGAAATTGCCGAGCAACTGCGCGAACACGTTTGGCCGGCGCTGGCCGCCGGACGCTGCCTGCCGATCATCGACAAGGTTTATTCGCTGAACGATGCGGCCCAGGCGCATGCGCGCATGGAAGGTGGCGACCACATCGGCAAAATCGTTCTGCGCGTGGGCTGAGCCGCAGCATTTTGTAATCGTTGCGAGTAGACGGTGGTCGAAAAAGTCACGCGCAGACCGAGCCTTCTGGTAAAAAGCCTTCTTTGTCTGCGCTGTGGTGAACCGTTTAATGTTCCTGTCCTTCATGACCCGTTTGCGTCGTCGCCGTCTGGCGTTCGCCTGCATGGCTGCGCTGATCATTGGCGTGCCGACGAGTTGTGCGGTGCTCGAACACACCGAGCGCAAACTGCTGTTTCGCATCGAACCGGGCACGGCCGGCTGGTATCACGGCTTGCCGGGCAGCGTGCAGGAACTCGACTTGCAGCCCAAGAGCTTCAAGGCCGGGCAGAATATTCATGCCTGGTGGTGGCCCGCAGAACGACCGAACGCTCCGGCGATTCTCTATCTGCACGGCGTGCGCTGGAACCTCACCGGACAGCTGTTCCGCATCGAGCAGTTGCGCGCGGCTGGCTACTCGGTATTGGCCATCGACTACCGTGGTTTCGGCCAGAGCAAGGGCGATCTGCCTTCGGAAAGCAGCGTGTATGAAGACGCCCGTGTGGCGTGGGAGCGCTTCAAACTCCTGCAGCCCGACCCGAGCAAGCGCATGATCTACGGCCACTCACTGGGTGGCGCCGTGGCTATTGATCTGGCCGCCGAACTCGGCCAGGACGCCGCACGGGACAAGACACCGCTGCCGGTCAAAGGTCTGGTGATCGAATCGACCTTCACCTCTCTCGCCGACGTGGCTGCCGCCGTGGCCAACACCTCGCTACCAGTGCGCTGGCTGCTGTCGCAGAAATTCGACTCCATCGACAAGATCGCCGAGATTCACATGCCATTGCTGGTGGTGCACGGCATGGCCGACGCATTCGTGCCGCCACGTTTCAGCGAGCAACTGTTCAACGCCGCCCGACAACCGAAACGACTGCTGTTGGTGCCGGGTGCCACCCACAACAACAGCATGGCGCTGGGCGGGCAGAATTATCGCAAGGCGATCGATGCGATGATGCAGTCCAAACCCGCGCCGCGCGTGGCCGGCCCCGCATTGGCACGCAGCGCGCAGGATTCCTAGCGATAGCCGCGAGCCTGCAGATCGAACAGTTTGGCGTAGTGTCCGTTGGCGGCGATCAGGCTGTCGTGATCGCCCTGCTCCAGTATCCGTCCGCCCTCCAGCACCATGATCTGATCGGCGTTGCGCACACTGGAAAAGCGGTGGGAGATCAGCAAGGTCATGCGCTCTTCGGTGTGCTGGCTGAAATGCTCGAACACTGCCGCTTCCGCTGCCGGATCCAGCGCCGAGGTCGGTTCGTCGAGAATCAGGATATCGGCATCGCGGCGCATGTACGCCCGAGACAAAGCAATCTTCTGCCATTGCCCACCGGACAACTCCTGACCGCCGGCGAACCATCGCCCTAGTTGCGTTGCATAGCCACGGTCGAGCCCTTCAATGAACGGCGCGGCCATGCCTTCGGTAGCCGCAGCCTGCCAGCGCGATTCATCGTTGAACGCCGAGGTATCCCCCACGCCGATGTTTTCGCCCACGGTGAACTGGTAGCGAATGTAGTCCTGAAAAATCACGCCGATACGCCGCCGCAATGTGTTCTCTTCCCAATCCTGCAAATCGCTGCCATCAAGCAGAATCCGCCCCTGATCGGGCCGATACAGGCGCGTCAGCAATTTGATCAGCGTGGTTTTGCCTGAGCCGTTCTCCCCCACCAGCGCCACACTCTTGCCCGGCACCAGGTGCAGGTCGATGCCTTCCAGTGCGGCACGGCTGGCCCCCGGATAGCGGAAACCGACGTTCTCAAAACGCAGGCCATCACCCGGATGCGCGCCGACGGTGAGATGACCGCAATCAGCCAACACCGGTTCGGCCAGATACTCATACAGGCTCGACAGGTACAGACCGTCCTCATACAAACCGCTGATCGCACTCAGGCTGCTGCTGACCGCACTCTGCCCCTGCTTGAACAACACCAGGTACATGGTCATCTGACCGAGACTGATATTGCCGTGCACCGCATCGATCACCACCCAGGCATAAGCCAGATAGAACGCCCCTGTACCGAGCAAGCCGAGACCGAAACCCCAGCCATCACGACGCAATGTCAGGCGCCGATCCTCGGCGTAGAGCTTGGCAAAAGTGTCCCGATAACGCTGCAGCAGCAACGGCGCAAAGCCGAACAGCTTGACCTCTTTGATGTAGGCCTCATGGGACAGCAAGGTTTCGATGTAATTTTGCTGCCGACTCTCCGGGGCCCGGCGGGTGAACAGGCGGAAAGCGTCGCCGGAGAAGTGCGCCTCGGCAAAGAACACCGGCAACGCGCCAATCACCAGCAACAACAGCGCCCACGGCGAAAAATGCACCAGCAGCACACCGAAGCTGATCAGCATGATCAGGTTCTGGATCAACCCCAGCGACTTCATCACCAACGCCAGCGGCCGGGTCGAGGCTTCGCGGCGCACGCGCACCAGCTTGTCGTAGAACTCGGAGTTCTCGAACTGCACCAGCGACAGGGTCTGCGCTTTCTCCAGAATCAGCGTGTTGACCTTCTGCCCCAACTGCACCCGCAACAACGACTGCTGCACCGAGAGCGCCCGTTGCGTTCCGGATAACAGCGCCAACACCCCTGCCTCCATCAGCACATAACGCAACACCGGCCACAGCGGTGCATCGCCCTGCTGCGCGTGCAACTGCATCGCCGTCACCACCGCGTCGACAATGCGCTGACCCAGCCATGCGGCCAGCGCCGGCAGAACGCCGGCAATCAGGGTCGCCAGCACCAACCCCAGAAACAACCCGCGTGATGTCGCCCAGACCAGCAACAGGGCGCGCCGGGCCTGATCGAACAGGGCGTTGAAGCGGGAAATCAAAGGCATGGCAGAACAAGCTCAATAGGTCGTACAGGGTGTCATGGTACTCCGCAGGTTTTATCCGTGCTGAAGCGCGGCGTTTTCAGAAGAAAAACATCTGGAAAAACTCTGGCCGTTGCGGCGTCCAATGCTTTGCTATGGTTTAACCGCCTTTCGCGGAACCTGGCGAACATCGCCTCTCTCCGCGCCTACTGCCAGGAACGCCATCATGCGAATCAATCCCTACCTGATCTTCAACGGCAACTGCCGTGAAGCCTTCACCTTTTATGAGCAAGCGCTGCAAGGAAAACTCGAAGCAATCATGACCTTCGGCGAAACACCCGCCGCCGAACACGTACCGAAAGAGCACCACAACCTGGTCATCCATACCTGCCTGAAGGTTGGCGACCAGATGATCATGGCCTCGGACACCACGCCTGACCGGCCGACCGGGGGTATGAGTGGTTGCTCGATTTCACTCAACGTCGACAGCATTGCCGAAGCCGAGCGGGTGTTTAATGCACTGGCCAAGGACGGTCGCGTCGATATGCCGCTAGAGGCGACTTTCTGGGCCGCCCGGTTCGGTATGCTGGTCGATCGCTTCGGCGTGTCGTGGATGGTCAATTGCGAGACTGACAAGTAACGCCGACGTTTCGTCAGGCATGAAAAAGCCCAACCTCTTCAGGTTGGGCTTTTCGATTTATCGCTGGGCCAGCTCATGCCGCACGCATTGTTCGTAATAGGTCTGCTTGACCGCTGCAGGTTTGAGCTTCGACGTGCTGTTGTAGGTCTGCTCGGTAATCCCCATTGCCGTCATGCGCATCCACGGTTGCTGGAACTTGCGCACCTGCAACTGCTTGCGCGCGCCGTACAACGAGATCCCCGAGAGCTTCGACTGTTGTGCGCCGGCGGCGATGTCCGAGCCCCACGTACAGGCAAACCGGTGACTCTTGCTCAACTCCCTCGCTTCAATGGCCGAAGCGAAGGCAGCCAGGGAAAGCGTTGCAACGGTTATGACAATCGTCCGCATATAGCCAACCTAACCTTTTGAAAAAAGGCGATTTTGCCGGGGAAGCCCAAGCCTGGGGGCCAGCAAATTGCCGCATTCGCGAGATTGATCCGGGCTTGCGACGTGGTCAGCGACCGTTGCGGACCTCAACCCGCAGACGCTCGGGGCCCGCTTCCGAGCATTCGATAGTGACCGGCAAGAAGCGCTCGATCACCGCGATGTTGCTGTGCAGATGCTCGGTCATTCTTGGGGTAGTGAATGATCCGCCACCGGCCAGCGCCATCGGCAGCAGCAACTGGTCGGCGAGGTGTTCCGCCACCGCAGCGTCACTGCGTAACCAGTCTGTCGCTTGATTGATTGCGCTATCAGCGACCTTCTCCGCCCGTAACAACACTTGGCCAAAGGCACTGAAGACTTCGGTGACCTGCTCGAACACGTACTCCAGTAACAGCACGTTACCGGGGCCTCGCGCCGGGTCGAGCGTGATCGGATGCAAAGTTTCCGCTGCCCAGCGCAAGCGTTTCGCCACCTGATTCAGTTCACGCTCGGCGACGCTCGGTGCGAGACCGGCCGTCAGCGCCAAGGCTTGCTGCGACAGCAGCGCCCCACGCTCACACAGGTCCAGCGGCGTCAGTTGCGACGGCTGCACCGTGACGTCGATCTCACCGCCACCGGCCGGGACAAAGCCGTGACGCAGCAGATCCAGCTCAATGCCGGCCCCCATGCGCCGCATCAACGGCAACCAGCTGCGCGTAAGGAAATCGACAGGCGGCGCCAACGGATTATGCGTACCCCCGCTGATCCGTACGCGACTTGTGCCCGGCGCCTGCAACAGCGCCGGCAGCAAGGTCTGCAACACCAACGTGCAACTACCGGCCGTGCCGATTGCAAACCGGTAATCACCCGAACGAATCGCTCCCGGCTCGAAGCGCAACTCCTGCGAGCCCAGTTCCGCTCCCGCGATCCGTGCGCCGCAGACTTCGGCGGCCGCCATCACCGCCGTCAAATGCTGACGCAGCAGTCCCGGCCGACTGCGGCGGGCGCGAATCTGTTTAATGCGAAACGCCTGGCCCGTCACCATCGACAGGCTCAGCGCGCTGCGCAACACCTGACCGCCGCCAATCGCGCCGTCCAGTTCAATCACTTGCGGTTCCATTTCAATCCTTACGCATACAACCCGACGATGTCCCTGAGGTAGTCATCCAGTTTTCGCGAGTCTTCCTGAGTTCTGAGTAATGTGGGCACATCGCGTTCGAGTTCGGCAGTGATGAACCTGTGCAGCGCCGGACGACGCGGGCCGTAGGCGCGCTCGTCGGCATTGCGTTTAAGTGCCAGCAGCTCGTCGACTTCAGCCAGCAGTGCGCGGTCGTCGACCGTGGTCAGCAGGTCGGCGAAGGTCATCGGTGGACGCCCACGCCCCTGATCGATCCAGCGCACCGCCAGCAACGGCCGCAGCACGTAGAAGTACTTCTTGAACCGCACGCTGTCGCCTTGCAGGTACTGGCGAAAATTGTTTTTCGCCATCGACAGATAGTGGTTACGGGCTGCCGGCGGGCTGTAGAACGCTTCGGCCAGCTCACGCAGTTGCGCAACCTGTGCGCTTTCGCTGCGGTACACCAATGGCGAGTCGAGCCACTCCAGCAGCGTCGGGTTGGACTTGCGCAACAACCCGAGGGTCTTGCGCAGCTCCCAGCCGCTGACATCCAGCTCATCGTCCAATGGCCTCTCGATCACCGCGCGCGGCGTGTCGACCTGAACGAACCACTGCGGTTTTTCCACGTACACGAACCGTACGTCGTAGTCGCTGTCGGTCGAGGCAAAGCCCCAGGCCCGACTGCCGGACTCACAGGCGTACAACACCGTGACATTGCGCTCGCGCTCTATACGCGCCAACTCTTCCAGTACCCGCGCACGCATCGTGGCGCACAGCGGGTGGCGTTCTGCAAATTCCATGACTGCTGATCCTTTTATCCTTTGACGCACACCACTTGCCGCAGGGTGTGCAGCACTTCCACCAACTCGCGCTGGGCGTGCATGACTTTGTCGATGTCCTTGTAGGCCATCGGAATTTCGTCGATCACCGCTTCGTCCTTGCGGCACTCGACATGCGCCGTGGCGCGGATCTGGTCTTCGACGGTGAACGTATTCTTTGCCTTCGTTCGGCTCATGGTGCGGCCGGCGCCGTGGCTGCAGGAGCTGAACGACTCTTCGTTGCCCAGGCCGCGCACAATGAAACTCTTGGCGCCCATCGAACCCGGAATGATCCCGAGTTCACCTTTCTTCGCCGACACCGCGCCTTTGCGGGTGACCAGGATTTCTTCGCCGAAATGCCGCTCTTTCTGCACGTAGTTGTGGTGGCAGTTGACCGCTTCCAGCGCCACCTCGAACGGTTTGCGAATGATCTGGCGCGTGGCCTGAATCACCGCGCGCATCATCAATTCGCGGTTCTGTCTGGCGAAGTCCTGCGCCCAGCTCACCGCTTCCACGTAATCATCGAAGTGCTGGCTGCCTTCTTCGAAGTACGCCAGGTCACGATCCGGCAAGTTGGCGATGTGTTGCCGCATATCCGCCTGAGCCATCTGAATGAACAGGTTGCCAATGGCGTTGCCGACACCGCGAGAACCACTGTGCAACATGAACCAGACCCGGTTGGCTTCATCCAGGCACACTTCGATGAAGTGGTTGCCGCTGCCGAGCGTGCCCAGATGCCCACGGTTGTTGGTGTTGGTCAGTTTCGGGTACTTGTCGGTGATCAGTTTGAAACGTGGCTGAAGCCCCGCCCAGGCCTGATCGGCTTGCTGCGGAATCTCGTCCCATGCGCCCTTGTCGCGCCGCGAACGGTTCGAACTGCGGCCATGGGGCACCGCTTGCTCGATGGCGCTGCGCAGACCTTGCAGGTTGTCCGGCAAGTCGGCTGCGGTCAGCGACGTGCGTGCGGCGATCATGCCGCAACCGATGTCCACGCCGACGGCCGCCGGGATGATCGCGCCCACCGTCGGAATCACGCTGCCAATAGTCGAGCCCTTGCCCAGATGCACATCCGGCATCACCGCCAGATGCTTGAAGATGAATGGCATCTTTGCCGTGTTCATCAACTGCTCGCGGGCCTCGTTTTCCACCGGGACGCCTTCGGTCCAGAGTTTGATCGGCTTGCCGTTGGCGACTTCGAGCAGTTGGTAAGTGTGTGCTTTCATTTCTCTATTCTTTATTCGTTGGCCGATGATTCGGCGTTGTTCCGTCATGTGCAGCGACAAAAAAACAGACACTGTGGCTCTGCCAGTCGAGCCCCCGTTGCCGGGGCGGGATTCGAACCCGCGTTCCGATGGAGTACCTGTTGCATTCGCTGCCCTCTTTTTCAATAAGGTGGCACGACAAAAGTTGATGACTGTTGCGCGTTGCCGCGCACCGGGGTTAACCGGCCTCAGATGTACAGCCATCAGGCATTCGTGCCGTCACACACGCTGACAAGGGTTTGATGAGACGTCTTGGATGTAGTCCCACCGGCATTCAGCGCCTGCGACAAATCAATTCATTGCATGTCGATCGCTTCGACCCAGTGCGGCGCGCCGTAACGACCGCTGGTGAACTGCTCAAGCACATCGAACACCGCATCGCTGAAACCACCGACATTCAGAATGTCGTCGCGGTCGGCTGCCTGCGTTGCATAACCCGGCTGGATATCGATGCACACCAGCCGCGCCTGCGGGTTGATCTGCTTGATTCGTTCCCATTGGCGAATGGTCTCGCTTGCTCCATGGCGCCGCGTGTCGATCCAGGACTCGTTGTCCGATACCAGAATCAACGTATCGACCCTGGCCTTGCTGTCCGCCAGTTTCTTCAATGGCGCCGAGGAGTTGGTGCCGCCGCCAAAGGCCGCGGCCAGTTTCTCCGCATTGCTGATCACGCTGTCCCGTGGGTTGAGCTTGATATCCACCACCTTCACTTCGAACGGCATCACCCGCGCCGCCGGCTGTTTGCGCAACACCGCTGCCGCGACCAGTGCCGCCACATCAATGCAACGCACTGCGGTGGTTGCCCCCTGACGATAACCGGTCGCCGGGCTGCCCATTGAACCCGATACGTCCGGGCAAACCACCACCGCGCCCTCCAGCTTCGGCACGTTGGCCAACGACAACTCAAGTGCATCCTGCAACGCCTCGCGGATCTGCAGCGGTACGTTATCGCCAACCATCCGATAGGCCGCCAGCAACTGGTATGGATAAACCCGCGCCTTTGCCACTTCTTGCGGATCTGCAAGTCGCGCTGCCACGTAATCGACGCAACCCGAAACCTCGAACGCGCCATGCCGCGCCAGGGTGTTGAGGTTGATGCGCAACCCCTGCCAGCCCATGTTGCAGGCCTGCGCCGCCCATTGCTCTTTGCTCAGAATTTCGTTGCCGAGCAGTTGAAACGGTACCGCGGGGACTTCGCGACTCGCACCGCTGCGAAATGCCAGCAAATCACGGGTCAACTCGGGCAATGCCTGCACATCCACCGGTTTGCCGATCAGCCAGGCGAAGAACGCTTCGCGCCAGGCCTCAGCCGGCTTGGGGTGAACCATCTTCACCACGTCCGCCAGCGATGGCTGGTTGCCAATCGACGCTTGTAGCAGTTGACGTTCGGTCGCGCCGTTCAGCCAGTTCTGCACCAGACGTTTGGGTTGCGAACCAAGGGATTTGCGCCCGGTGGCGCCACTGCGCAGGATCTGCACGTAGTTGCGCAACATCTTGCCGCTGTCGATCACTTGTTCAAACACCTCAGGCACCAGCGTCGAACGGTTTGCCGTTAACGCCGCGAGCAGCAATGCCGGCATGTCTTTCATGTGGCCCTTTTGGCGAGCGTAGACAGCAGCCTTCGCCACGAAACGGCTGTCGAGTTCAGCCACCAGCTTCAATACTTGATCCAGCTGGCTTTCAGCGCTGGCGTAAAACGTCTGGTTCAGGCAACCGGTGACCGCCAGCTGGGCCAGTTGATGCTTCGGCGTGTAGGCATATGCCGAGGCACCGGAGGCATTCAAAGTGTCGCAGGCTGGCAGCTGTTTCGATTGCGTGTTGAAGAGTTTGAAGTTGGCCATCGTGGCGTCTCGCTGTGTTGTCCTGTTCGTTGCGATAGATATTGCAGCGGCTGTGCCAGCTTTTGAGAGGCGCAAAATTTATTTTTTATCTTATTGATTTATATAGTTTTTTTATTCTTTATCGATTTCTTTGAGCTGAACCGAAGACAAACCCAGTGTGAGAAACCTATCATTTGATATCGTCATTTATCTTTTGAGATAGCCATGCCCAACAAACGCACCGTCGCCATCGGTTTTATCGGCGCCACCCTGGACCGCGTTGGCAAAGGCGCCAATCGCTGGAGCCACTGGCGACCGAGCGTTGGCCTGTGCCAGCAACCGGACGTGTTGATCCATCGTCTGGAACTGATTCACGGTATCGACGCGCGCGACATCAGCCTCGCTGAACGGGTTCGCACCGATATCCAGCAGATCTCGCCGGAAACCGAGGTACACCTGCACCCCATGTCACTGCGCAATCCGTGGGATTTCGAAGAGGTCTACGGCGCGCTGCATGACTTCACGACGGCCTACAGCTTCGATACCGAGCACGAGGACTATCTGGTTCACATCACCACCGGCACCCACGTCGCGCAGATTTGCTGGTTCCTGCTGACCGAAGCACGCTATCTGCCGGCGCGCCTGATCCAGACCTCCCCCGCCCGACGCAAAAGCGAAGATGAACAAGCCACCGGCACTCACGCGCTGATCGACCTCGACCTGTCGCGTTATGACCGCATTGCCTCGCGTTTCGCCAACAAACGCCTCGAGGGCCTGGAGTTCTTGAAGTCCGGCATCGCCACCCGTAACGCGGCGTTCAACCGCTCCATCGAACAGATTGAACGCGTGGCCGTGCGCTCCAAGGCGCCCATGCTGCTGATCGGCCCGACCGGCGCCGGCAAATCGTTTCTCGCCCGACGCATCTATGAACTCAAACGCAGCCGCCATCAAATGCAGGGCCGGTTTGTTGAGGTCAACTGCGCCACCCTGCGGGGCGACGGTGCGATGTCGGCTCTGTTCGGTCACGTCAAAGGCGCATTCACCGGAGCGCAGAACGCCCGCGACGGCCTGCTACGGGCAGCGGACGGCGGCATGTTGTTTCTCGATGAAATCGGGGAGCTGGGCGCGGACGAACAGGCGATGCTGCTCAAGGCGATCGAAGAAAAGCGCTTCTTTCCGCTTGGCTCCGACAAGGAGGTCGACAGCGACTTCCTGATCATCGCCGGCACTCACCGCGATCTGCGCAGCCGCGTCGCCGAAGGCCTGTTCCGCGAGGATCTGTACGCGCGCATCAACCTCTGGACATTTGATTTGCCCGGCCTGGCCGGCCGCCGCGAAGACATCGAGCCCAACATCGATTTCGAGCTCGAACGTCACGCTCGCGATCACGGCCAACTGGTGCGCTTCAACCTCGAAGCGCGCCGACGCTACCTCGCCTTCGCCAGCTCTCGGGAAGCGGCATGGCTGGGCAACTTTCGCGAATTGTCAGCGTCGATTACCCGGATGGCCACGCTGGCGGACAGCGGACGAATTGATGAGGCGCAAGTGCAGGAAGAAATTGATCGACTGCGTTATGCGTGGGGGCTGGCGCAAGCGGACGGCGTGTCGGATGACCTCCCGGGAGACGCCGCTAGCCTCGACCTGTTTGATCGACTGCAATTGAAAGCGGTAATTGACGTATGTCGGCAAGCGGACAGACTGTCGGATGCCGGACGCAGACTGTTCGGCGTATCGCGCCAGGCCAAGGCGCAGCCGAATGATGCAGATCGCTTGAGAAAATACCTGAGCCGCTTCGGGATTGAATGGGCCGACTTGCAAGGCCGCAAAATATAGCGCGGTGTTTTCGCGGCGCTTTGTCGCGGTCATGTTTGTGGTCGGCTTGATAGAAATCCTTCTACTTTCACATTGGGCCGGGTATCTGTGACTTTACCGCTCGTCCAACGGCCAGCACCTTAGGCCTGTTCATGCCTCCAAAGAGTTACCCACATCGCGCGGAAGACTCAGATCATGAACAAGTCGATTGCAACCCTGACGCTTGCAAGCCTGCTGTTGACTGGCTCGCTCTTCACGCAGACCAGTTCGGCAGCAACACCGACGGCCTCCTCCGGCACAAATCAGGCGCAAAGCTCAGAGTCCAACGAGGAAAAAGCCAATAAAAAAGGCGAAGAAGCGTCAGGCTCAAACTCCGGCGCCGAACCGCAAGAAACGCAGAAAGACGCCGCAACCTCCAGTGACTCGGAGGACATTAAGCAAGGTTCGAAACCTTAACACCTGGGCGACTGCCGTCGCCCCACTTGACTCACCTGACACGAATCACAATTGTTGACGCAAGCATGTCGCCCAGGCGTTTGCGCGAGCCAAAGAAGATGAAAATCCAGTCGAGGATGTTCAGAAACGGCGTTGTGATATTGCGTATGAACGATTGATACAGATTGCAGTTCAAGTAGCTACGCTCATCAATCACCGACATCCCCAGCAGCTTTTTACCCAGGCTTTGCCCGTTGGGCATTGCGTCGGAAAACAGGTAATACGCCACACCCGTACCAAGAGCCAGGACAGCCACCACATTTGGCGGCAAACCAATAAACTCCGCCAGCCGTCCTACGAAGAGGATCAAAAAGTAGGTGATCAACGTATCGATGATCTGCCCACCCCAGCGACGGCCCAGCCCTGCGAGATTTTTCGGCTTTTGATATTCACTGCTGGTATTGCTGATGTCCATGCGCCTTCGCTCGATCGGAATTTAGATGACTGAGTATCGGCACCCGATCGCCAATATTTAGTGGCGCTTCAGAGGCGAGCGCACTGACAGTACGGTCTATCAAACCCCGCAATACTGCTGCACATGGCTCGGCTCGCTGAAGGTAAAGAAGTAGAAGTAAATCAGCCCTGACAGGCAGAGTATCAACCCGACATCAGAGTAGCTGCGCAGAACCATTGCCGAGCTTGCGTGCCAACTCGACATTCATTTCGAACTGTTCGCTGACATCAATCGCCGTACGGCGACTCTTTTCGACTGAGCCTTCCCGAGTCCAGAGAAACGGGAAAAACGAAAAGCACTGATCCGCTTCCAGCGCCTGCAGGTCGCGAATCCAGCCGTTCCAGCGCAAACCGTCGTAGAAGGTCGCGAGCCGATTACTCAACGCCCAACCCAGAAAGTCGGTGTAAGCAATGTGCAATGGCTCCCACAACAGCGTGTCAGGCGCCCAGTAATACATCGCCCCAACTTCTTCACCCAAACCACCGCCATTGAGAGCAAAAAAACCTCCAGCGGCATCGTCGGCGACCAACATATAAGCATCAGCACGGCCGCCATTCCAATCCAGAAGATTTCGCGGTAATTGCAGATGCCCGGAGCCGAGCACACGTAACCAACCGTGATCAATCAACAGCCCACCCGTTTCGAAGGCGATCGCACCTAAAGTCGATTTAGTCGTGAGCTGAAGACCTGAAAGAACTCTGCCATTTTCGGTGGAGGGAGGGAGTAACTGATAGTTGAGTACGGCTTCCCCCAGCATTTTTTCAATGATGGGCAGCGCCGGATCCCGCTTGTCTATCAAGTGATCCAAATTTTTCATCCAGCGACCTTTTTTTGCGCGAGCTTTGCGCAGGCACAAAAAAGCCGATCTAGATGATCGGCTTAAGTGTCTGATTTTACTCAGGAATAATGGTCGGGACGGAGTGATTCGAACACTCGACCCCTAGCACCCCATGCTAGTGCGCTACCGGACTGCGCTACGCCCCGACTGGTTTGAAACCCGCCCTTCGTCTCGAAGAGCGCTCAAGAATATATCGCAAGCTTTTGAAAACTGGAAGTATTCAAACGCAGCTTTTTATTTCTTGAGCACCACCAGTACATCTTCAAGCTCAGCGATCATCTGGCGGATCATTTGCTTGTATTGGGTGGTGTCGTCTTTGGCTTCATCGCCGGACAAACGCAAGCGTGCGCCGCCGATGGTGAACCCCTGATCGTAAAGGAGCGCGCGGATCTGCCGGATCATCAGCACATCCTGGCGCTGATAATACCGGCGGTTTCCGCGGCGTTTGACGGGGTTGAGTTGAGGAAACTCCTGCTCCCAGTAGCGCAGCACGTGTGGTTTTACCGCACACAGCTCGCTGACTTCACCAATGGTGAAGTAGCGTTTGCCCGGGATGACGGGTAGTTCGTCGTTATGACTTGGTTCCAGCATAAGCCTCAACTCGGGCCTTCAACTTCTGCCCTGGACGAAAGGTGACCACACGGCGAGCCGTGATCGGGATTTCTTCCCCCGTTTTCGGGTTGCGGCCAGGCCGCTGGCGTTTGTCCCGAAGGTCGAAATTGCCGAAACCGGACAATTTGACCTGCTCGTTGTCTTCAAGAGCGTGCCTGATTTCCTCGAAAAACAGTTCAACCAACTCCTTGGCTTCCCGCTTGTTCAGGCCCAGCTCTTCATACAGACGTTCCGCCATCTCAGCTTTCGTCAAAGCCCCCATACGTCACTTCCTTAACGTGGCGTTCAACCTTTGTTCGAGCGAGGTGAGGATATTTTGCGTCGTCGAATTCACCTCATCGTCATTAAGAGTGCGCGATGGATGCTGCCAGGTCAAGCCAACTGCAAGGCTTTTTCTATCAGGATCAATGCCTTTACCCTGATACACGTCAAACAGCCTGAGATCCGTGAGCCATTCGCCTGCATTTTCACGGATTACGTCCAGTACAGCCGAGGCCGCGACGTCTTTGTGCGCGATCAGTGCAAGGTCACGACGCACTTCAGGAAAACGCGACAACTCATGGAATTGCGGCATTTTTCCGGAAGCGACTTCAGCCAGAACCAGCTCGAAGACGAAGACCGGACGATCCAGGCCCAGGGCTTTGGACAGCTCGGGGTGAATCGCACCGATAAAGCCGACTTCACGCCCGTCCCGTTCGATGCGCGCGGTTTGACCCGGGTGCAGCGCCGGGTGTTTACCCGGAGTGAAAGTGAAGGTATCCAGTGCACCGGCAAAGCCCAACACCGCTTCAACATCAGCCTTCACGTCGAAGAAATCGACGGTGTCGCGACCCTGCGCCCAACCTTCCGGCAGACGGCTGCCGCAAACAACACCCGACAGCATCGGTTCTTGCTTCAGACCTTCCAGCTGACCGACGAAGCGCAGACCGCTTTCGAACAGACGCACGCGATCCTGCTGGCGGTTCAGGTTGTGCTGCAACGCCTTGACCAGGCCCGGCCACAGCGAGGAACGCATGGCAGCCATATCATTGGAAATCGGGTTGGCCAGCAACAGCGGCTCAACGCCCGGGTTGAACAGTTCGAACTGTTTCGGATCGATGAAGCTGTAAGTGATCGCTTCCTGATAACCACGGGCTACCAGCAGACGACGCAGCTCAGGCAATTCGCTGCGTGCTTCAGCCTTCGCTTGCGGCGCCAGACGCGCTTGCGGGTAACGAACCGGCAAACGGTTATAGCCGTACAGACGCGCCAGCTCTTCGATCAGATCGACTTCCAGACTGATGTCGAAGCGGTGACTTGGCACTTCTACGCGCCACTGCTCTGCGCCGTCAGCGGAAATCTTCAGACCCAAGGCGCTGAGCAGACGCTCGACCTGCGCCGAATCCATTTCCATCCCCAGCATCTGGGTGATGCGCTGCGCACGCAGGGTGATCGGCGCGATCGACGGCAGGTGCTGTTCGCTGACGGTCTCGATGATCGGGCCGGCTTCACCACCGGTAATTTCCAGCAGCAGGCCAGTGGCGCGCTCCATGGCTTCACGGGCCAGTTGCCAGTCCACGCCACGCTCGTAACGGTGCGAGGCGTCGGTGTGCAGGCCGTAGGAACGAGCCTTGCCCGCCACAGCGATCTGATCGAAGAAGGCACTTTCCAGGAAAACGTCGCGAGTGGTTGCGGACACACCGCTGTGCTCGCCACCCATTACGCCGGCAATCGCCAGAGCGCGGGTGTGGTCGGCAATCACCAGGGTATCGCTACGCAGGCTGACTTCCTGACCGTCGAGCAAAACCAGCTTCTCACCCTCTTCCGCCATACGCACGCGGATGCCGCCATTGATTTCGGCGAGATCGAAAGCGTGCAGTGGCTGACCCAGCTCAAGCATCACGTAGTTGGTGATGTCGACGACAGCGTCGATGCTGCGCACATCGGCGCGGCGCAGACGTTCAACCATCCACAGCGGGGTTGGTTTGGACAGATCAACGTTACGGATGACACGACCCAGGTAACGCGGGCAGGCGGCAGGCGCCAGCACTTCTACCGGACGCACTTCGTCGTGCACAGCCGAAATGGTCATGACCACCGGGCGAGTGACCGGCGTGTCGTACAGCGCACCCACTTCACGGGCCAGACCGGCCAGCGACAGGCAGTCGCCACGGTTCGGGGTCAGGTCGACCTCGATGCTGGCATCTTCCAGATCCAGGTACACACGGAAATCTTCGCCCACCGGCGCATCGGCCGGCAGTTCCATCAGACCGTCGTTGCCTTCACCGACCTGCAGCTCGGCTTGCGAGCACAGCATGCCGTTGGACTCGACGCCACGCAGCTTGGCCTTCTTGATCTTGAAGTCGCCCGGCAGTTCGGCACCGATCATGGCGAACGGAATCTTCAGGCCCGGACGCACGTTTGGCGCACCGCACACGACCTGGAAGGTTTCCGCACCATTGCTGACCTGGCACACACGCAACTTGTCGGCATCAGGGTGCTGCTCGGTGCTCAGCACCTCGCCCACGACCACGCCGCTGAATATACCGGCGGCCGGGGTCACGCTATCGACCTCCAGACCCGCCATCGACAGACGAGCAACCAGCTCGTCGCGACTTATCTGCGGGCTAACCCAGCCACGCAGCCATTGTTCACTGAATTTCATCCTGCTCTCCTAAGAATTCGTTACGACTAGCGAAATTGCGCGAGGAACCGCAAGTCGTTGTCGAAGAACAGACGCAAGTCGTTCACGCCGTAACGGAGCATTGCCAGACGCTCGACACCCATGCCGAAGGCAAAACCGGAGAACTCTTCCGGATCGATGCCGGACATGCGCAGCACGTTCGGGTGCACCATGCCGCAGCCCATGACTTCCAGCCAGCCGGTCTGCTTGCAGACGCGGCAGCCTTTACCGCTGCACATCACGCATTCCATGTCGACTTCAGCGGATGGCTCGGTGAACGGGAAGTACGAAGGACGGAAACGGACGGCCAGCTCTTTTTCGAAGAACACCCGCAGGAATTCTTCGATGGTGCCTTTGAGGTCGGCGAAATTGATGTCGCGATCGACCAGCAGGCCTTCGACCTGGTGGAACATCGGCGAGTGGGTGATATCGGAGTCGCTGCGATACACACGGCCAGGGCAAACGATGCGGATCGGCGGCTGCTTGGACTCCATGGTGCGGACCTGTACCGGCGAGGTATGGGTGCGCAGCAACATGTTGGCATTGAAATAGAAAGTGTCATGCATCGACCGGGCCGGGTGGTGGCCTGGGATGTTGAGCGCTTCGAAGTTGTGATAGTCGTCTTCGACCTCAGGGCCTTCGGCGATGCCGTAGCCGATGCGGGTGAAGAACTGCTCGACTCGTTCCAGAGTCCGGGTCACAGGATGCAGACCACCGGAGGTCTGGCCACGGCCCGGCAACGTCACGTCAATGGATTCGGCAGACAGTTTGGCAGCCAGTTCGGCTTCTTCAAACAGAGCCATGCGCGCATTGAGAACGCCTGTAACACGCTCCTTGGCAACGTTGATCAGGGCGCCGACTTGCGGACGCTCTTCTGCCGGCAAATTCCCCAGGGTCTTCATCACCTGAGTCAATTCACCCTTTTTGCCAAGGTATTGAACCCGGATTTGCTCCAGGGCATTGATATCTTCAGCGCTTTGCACAGCCTCTAGTGCTTGAGAGACCAGCGCATCCAGGTTTTCCATGTACAGACTCCAGATACAAAATAGGGGAAGAGCTTGAAGGCTCTTCCCCTATTTATGACGTTTAACACCTGGCCCCACAGAGGTGAGGCCGGGTGACTGTCGGGGGTACTTAAGCCAAGGTGGCTTTAGCTTTCTCGACAATCGCAGCAAACGCCGCTTTTTCGTTCACTGCCAGATCAGCCAGAACCTTACGGTCGATCTCGATGGACGCTTTTTTCAGGCCAGCGATGAAACGGCTGTAGGACAGACCGTTAACACGAGCACCAGCGTTGATACGAGCGATCCACAGAGCGCGGAACTGACGTTTTTTCTGACGACGGTCACGGTAGGCGTATTGGCCTGCCTTGATTACCGCTTGCTTGGCAACACGGAATACGCGGGAGCGTGCGCCGTAGTAGCCTTTAGCAAGTTTCAGAATTTTTTTGTGACGCTTACGGGCAATGACGCCACGCTTTACACGAGCCATGAGTTACTTCCTCTATTCTTGACTAAAATTAACGAAGGCGCAGCATGCGCTCGACTTTTGCCACGTCAGACGGATGCAGCAAGCTGCTACCGCGCAGTTGACGCTTACGCTTGGTCGACATTTTGGTCAGGATGTGGCTCTTGAAAGCGTGCTTGTGCTTGATACCGTTAGCAGTTTTCAGAAACCGCTTAGCAGCACCACTTTTGGTTTTCATTTTTGGCATGTTCGGATACTCCGCATTCAGTTGATAAACATAATCAGAAGGCCTGCCGTGCCCTGTTGATTACTTCTTCTTTTTCGGGGCGATGACCATGATCAGCTGGCGTCCTTCCATCTTAGGATGCTGTTCGACCGAACCGTACTCGAGCAGGTCAGCTTCAACCCGCTTGAGGAGTTCCATCCCCAGCTCCTGGTGGGCCATCTCACGGCCGCGGAATCGCAAGGATACCTTGGCCCTGTCCCCGTCACTCAGGAAACGTACCAGGTTGCGCAGTTTTACCTGGTAATCCCCTTCCTCCGTCCCTGGACGAAACTTGATTTCTTTTACCTGAATCTGCTTCTGGTTTTTCTTCGCTGCTGCAATCTGCTTCTTCTTCTCGAAGATCGATTTGCCGTAGTCCATCACCCGGCAAACCGGTGGGACTGCGTCAGCAGAGATTTCTACCAGATCAAGCTTTGCTTCTTCAGCAATACGAAGCGCTTCATCAATCGAGACGATGCCAATCTGCTCGCCATCAGCGCCAATTAACCGAACCTCGCGTGCCGAGATATTCTCGTTGATCGGGGCTTTCGGTGCAGCTCGTTTATCTTGTCTCATTTCACGCTTAATAATAATTACTCCGAATCTGGGCGACCACGCCGGGAAACCGCTTGCGCGAGAAACTCAGCGAACTGGGCGACGGGCATCGAGCCCAGGTCAGCACCTTCACGAGTACGCACAGCGACAGTCTGCATCTCGACTTCCTTATCTCCGATAACCAAAAGATAGGGAACCTTGAGCAAAGTATGCTCGCGGATTTTAAAGCCGATCTTTTCATTTCTCAAGTCGGACTTGGCACGAAATCCGCTTTCGTTGAGAGTTTTTTCAACCTGAGCGACGAAATCTGCCTGTTTATCAGTGATATTCATGATCACTGCCTGGGTTGGCGCCAGCCACGCAGGGAATGCACCTTCGTAATGCTCGATCAGAATCCCGACGAAACGCTCGAACGAACCGAGGATCGCCCGGTGCAGCATCACTGGGTGTTTGCGGCTGTTGTCTTCGGAGACGTATTCGGCGCCCAGACGGACAGGCAGGTTGAAATCGAGCTGCAAGGTACCACACTGCCAGACGCGACCGAGGCAATCTTTCAGCGAGAACTCGATTTTCGGACCGTAGAACGCACCTTCACCCGGCTGCAGATCATACGGCAGACCCGCAGAATCAAGGGCTGCAGCCAGTGCCGCTTCGGCGCGATCCCACAGCTCGTCGGAACCTACGCGTTTTTCCGGACGAGTGGACAGTTTCATCTCGACGTCGGTGAAGCCGAAATCGCGGTAAACGTCCATGGTCAGCTTGATGAACGCCGCGGATTCGGCCTGCATCTGCTCTTCGGTGCAGAAAATGTGGGCGTCGTCCTGAGTGAACGCACGCACACGCATGATGCCGTGCAACGCACCCGACGGCTCGTTACGGTGGCAGGCACCGAACTCGGCCAGACGCATCGGCAGCTCGCGGTAGCTCTTCAGGCCCTGGTTGAACACCTGCACGTGGCATGGGCAGTTCATCGGCTTGATGGCGTAGTCGCGGCTTTCCGACTCGGTGGTGAACATGTTGTCGGCGTAGTTGGCCCAGTGCCCGGATTTCTCCCAGAGGCTGCGATCGACCACTTGCGGGGTCTTGATCTCAAGGTAGCCGTTGTCACGCTGCACTTTGCGCATGTACTGCTCGAGCACTTGATACAGAGTCCAGCCGTTCGGGTGCCAGAACACCATGCCCGGTGCTTCTTCCTGGGTGTGGAACAGGCCCAGGCGCTTGCCGATCTTGCGGTGATCGCGCTTTTCCGCTTCTTCGATGCGCTGGATGTAAGCCGCCAGCTGCTTCTTGTCAGCCCAGGCTGTGCCGTAAACGCGCTGCAATTGCTCGTTCTTGGCATCGCCGCGCCAGTAGGCGCCGGACAACTTGGTCAGCTTGAAGGATTTCAGAAAACGCGTGTTCGGCACGTGCGGGCCGCGGCACATGTCGACGTATTCTTCGTGGTAGTACAGGCCCATGGACTGCTCGTTCGGCATGTCTTCGACCAGACGCAGCTTGTAGTCTTCGCCGCGGGCCTTGAACACTTCAATCACTTCGGCGCGCGGAGTGACTTTCTTGATGACGTCGTAATCCTTGTCGATCAGCTGATGCATGCGCTGTTCGATGGCGGCCATGTCGTCCGGCGTAAAAGGACGCTCGAAGGCGATGTCGTAATAGAAGCCTTCGTCGATGACCGGCCCGATGACCATTTTCGCAGTCGGGTACAGCTGTTTGACCGCGTGGCCAACCAGGTGCGCGCAAGAGTGGCGAATGATCTCCAGCCCCTCTTCATCCTTTGGCGTGATGATTTGCAGCGTCGCGTCGCTGTCGATGATGTCGCAGGCGTCGACCAGCTTGCCGTTGACCTTGCCGGCCACAGTGGCCTTGGCCAGACCGGCACCAATGGATGCGGCGACCTCGGCTACGGAAACCGGGTGATCGAATGAACGTTGACTGCCGTCGGGAAGAGTAATAGTTGGCATGGCGCCTCCTCTCCTAGTGGTGACCCCTACCAAAGGTCACGTGGGTTGGGATGAGCCAGTACAAGATCCGATCCAGGCCATTCAATGACGAACGCCTGCCTTACAGCGGCAGGAGCCTTGCGGCCAACCGGAAAACCGAACCAGAGTGACTGGGATTCAAATCAGAATTTTCGCACGCTGACCGCTGCCGGGGCTGAAGGCCATCCGGAGCCTGAGAACGCTTGAGCCCGGCATGCTAGCACAGATGAGCGGTCATCGACGTCATCGAATTGAGGTGTTGCTGATTTGCGCATTTTTGCGGCGCGAAGTGAACTTGGGATATACGCTTTGCCTCAAATAGGCTGAGAATCGTCGCCGATATCAACCCAAGGAGTTTCCGACATGCGCCTTATCAGACTTTTTGCTTTCGCGGCCCCGCTGGCCCTGCTGCTGCCGCTGAGCGCCAACGCGGCCTGGCCTGCCGGCGTCAAAGCCCAATACATGAACGACTGCACCGCCGCAGCCAGCAAGAGCGTCAATCCGGCCGAAGCCAATAAACATTGCGCTTGCGGTGCCGACGTTCTGGAAAAGAAATTCACCACGCAAGAGATCGCGCAACTGATGGACAAGAACACCCCGCCAAGTGGTGAACTGGGTCAGCGCGCACTGAAAGAAATCTCGGTTTGCCGAGTGCAGAAATAAGCGCTGACGAATGTTTTTTCGGGCGTCCAGCAGGCTGAAAACCGCCAAAAAGACCCCGAAATCGATAATTTACGCAGGTTTTATAGCTTTTTTTACACCCTCTTCTTTCGGCTGAAAGCCACTGAAACCGGGGCTTGCAGACATTTCAGAGGTTGAAATCAATGCAATATGAAAGCAAACAGCACGTCCGGGGGGCTACCAAAGCGAACATTTCGACTATGATACTCCGGTGTGCCCAGTTGGCCTGAGCAGCACAGTACTACTGAAAATATATGTTTCTTGGAGATACACCATGTCTAATCGCCAAACCGGCACCGTTAAATGGTTCAACGATGAAAAAGGCTTCGGCTTCATCACTCCTCAAGGTGGCGGTGACGACCTGTTCGTACACTTCAAAGCTATCGAATCCGACGGTTTCAAAAGCCTGAAAGAAGGCCAGACCGTCTCTTTCGTGGCTGAGAAAGGCCAAAAGGGTATGCAAGCTGCACAAGTTCGCCCAGAGTAATTTCCCGGCGCACTAAAAAAACCCCGTCCATGTGACGGGGTTTTTTATGCCTGCAACAAAAGCGGTCTGCGATCAGCCGCAGTTGACGCGAGTGACCACCAGGTTGTTGTCGGTGTTCAGATTCAGGCGATCGGAACGGTACTCCAGAGTGATCATGTCAGTTGGCTTGAGGAAGCGGGCGTTTTGCGCGCCAGCCTTGGCACGAGCCTGATCGAGCAGTTCCGGCGAAGCCTTTTTACCGATGGCAAATTCCGCTGCCTTTGCTTCACAGCGGCTATGACCGGCATCGGTCGCCACAGGATCCTTTGCCGACTCGCTGGAGGTTGTGCTGCAACCGGCCAACATGGCAACGGCCATTAGTGCACCCAGAGACGCGAACTTCAAAGGCATGAAGCCTCCTTTTTTCAAATGGTTAAGCTGAGATCGTGCGACCGCCAATTCGGCGTTTGGTTTCACAGCCGGTGCCATCACCCTGCCCCACGACCCGGAAAAACGCTGAGTCTGCCTGAAGTGCGGGCACCGCATCCTCACGCAATCGTCACCGAATATTAACGAAGCTCAATAGATGTCGATGTAATCGAGCGGTGGATTCGGCCAGTTGTCTTTCAGCGCGTTGAAAATCTGCATCACCCAGACTTCATCGCTGGCCGCGACGTTGCCGACATAACCCGAGCCCTTGGCCCAGGTCTCTAGGCGAAACAGCAGGCCATCAATATCCTGCCCGCCGGTCACACCAGAGGAAATATAGGCAATCCCACCCTTGGTCACGCGCAGTTGCGTGTGCTCATCATCGCTGGCCGACGCCAGCAACTGGCGCACAGCGTCGAGTGTCAGGCCGTCGGGGGTGTTCAAATCGATCTGCACAGCACATTCCTTGGATCAGCCGGAAAAGACCAAGTGTCGCATAGCGCCGCGCTCATGCCTAAGTCGCAGTGCCAAACGCCCGCCAAAGTGGTTAACTCGCTTTCAGACATTTCCAACTTTTCGAGCGCACTCATGAACACTGTAAGCATCTCCGCCGACATCAAGGTTCATTGGCCGAAGGGGCACAGCTCGTACAGCCCGGGCAGTGCGGAGGAGCTGGCGTTGATCAGCATCGATCTGCTGGTCAAGACGATGGGAACCCAGGGCGCACAAACGTTTATCGCCCAGGTGTTCGAGCGGTACCAGCATGACGGCGAGAACACGCACGACACCGAGAGAAAATAAAAACCCGCAGGCTGGCACCTGCGGGTCCAGGCCTTACTTCAAGCGCTTCAGACGCTCGGTCAGCAGATCGAAGAAGCCTTGAGCATCCCCATTTTCCACCCAGAAGGCGTTCTTCGGCGCCTTCAGACCGTCATACCAGTCAACGATGGTCTGGCCAAAAGTCGGACCTTCGCGACTATCCACCACAACGTTCACCGAACGACCGGTGAACAGCTCAGGCTTGAGCAGGTAAGCGATAACGGTAGCGTCGTGCACCGGGCCGCCCGGGATGCCGTAGTGCTCCATGTCACCCTTGATGTACTCGTTGAGGATGTCGCCAACGATCTTGCTTGCGTTGTTGTTCAGCGCGGCAATCTGCTTCAGGCGTGCGTCGCTGGTGAGGATCTTGTGGGTCACGTCCAGCGGCAGGTAGGTCAGTTTCACGCCGCTCTTGAGTACCACTTCCGCCGCTTGCGGGTCGGCGAACAGGTTGAATTCGGCCACCGGGGTGATGTTGCCGCCATTGAAGTGCGCACCGCCCATGATCACCACTTCCTTGATGCCATTGACGATCTCCGGCTCCTGGATCAGCGCCAGCGCCAGATTGGTTTGCGGGCCAAGCATGGCGATGGTGATGCTGTGCGGCTTGGCTTTTTTCAGGGTGTCGATGAGGTAGTTGACCGCATTGCCTTCGGCCAGGCCTTTTTTCGGCTCATGCACGGTGACACCCGACAGGCCTTCCTTGCCATGGATGTTCTCGGCGTAGATCGGCGTACGCATCAGCGGTTTCGGCGCACCGGCATACACCGGAACGTCTTCGCGCCCTGCCCATTCGCGAGCCAGGCGCGCGTTGCGCGATGTCTTGTCGAGGCGCACGTTGCCGGCCACGGTGGTCAAGGCGCGGATGTTCAGTTCATCCGGCGAAGCCAGGGCGAACAGCAAAGCGACCACGTCGTCGGCGCCAGGGTCGGTGTCGATGATCAGGTCGATCTTTTCAGCAGCCTGAGCGCCGGTGGCGGTAATAAAAGACAAAAGCAGCAGACTCCGAAGCAATTGGTGGAGTTTTTGAGCATAGCGGTGCATGGCGCATTCCTTGTGCTGATGAAAATGAAAGGGTCGGAACCCGATTAGAACGTTACCCCGGCCACCAGCACGATGTTGCAGTACGGCTGACATTCGCCTGTACGAACAATCGCCCGCGCCTGTCGGCTGAGAACCTTGAATTGCTCATGCGTCAGCAGATCGCGCCGACCGAGGGCACCCTCTTCTTGCAACTCGTCCAGCGCGACCAGGGCGGTCGGCTGCTTGTCGAGGATTTCGTTGGCCAGTACATGGCTTTCCACCTGCATTTCGCTGAGCACGACTTTCAGGGTACTGACAAAATCCGGAACGCCGTGGGTCAGCGCCAGATCAATCAATTCAACACCCGGTGGCACCGGCAGTCCGGCGTCACCGATGACCACCATGTCACCATGGCCCAGGGAGGCGATCAGCCGCGACAACGCGACGTTGAGCAGAGGAGTCTTTTTCATGCGGGTTTGAACGCCTGTACGTCGGACATGGTTGGAATGGAAGGTTGTGCGCCGGCCCGGGTCACAGACAGCGCTGCCGCGACTTGCCCGTACCGGATCGCCTCGGCCTCGGATTTGCCACTGGCGAGCGCCGCAGCAAAACCGCCGACGAAGGTATCGCCCGCGGCGGTGGTATCGACCGCCTGCACCTTTGGCGCCGGGAAGTGCTCGAAACCTTTGCCATTGGCAAACAGTGAACCTTGCGCACCGAGGGTAATGATGACCTTGCCCGCGCCCATTGCGATCAACTGGTTGGCAGCGCTTTCTGCGCTTTGCAGCGAATCGACCGGCAACCCGCTCAACGCGGATGCTTCACTTTCGTTGGGGATCAGGTAGTCGATGGCGGCAAACCAGTCTGCCGGTAGCGGACGACTGGCTGGCGCCGGATTGAGGATCACCGTCTTGCCCAACGCACGTGCACGCTTGAGCGCATGCCCTACCGTTGCATCCGGGATCTCGAGCTGGCAGATAATCACGTCGGCCGCTTGCAGCACCGCATCAAAACGGTCGATCACTGCCGGGGTCATTGCACCGTTGGCGCCAGCAACGATCACGATGGCGTTCTGACTGTTGTCATCGACCACGATCAGCGCCACGCCACTGGAATCTTCGACCGTGCTCACCGCCTGACAATCGATCTGCTCGGCCAGCAATGCCTCACGCAATTGCACGCCGTAGTCATCGTTGCCAACACAGCCGACCATTGCCACCCGCGCACCCAGGCGCGCAGCAGCGACTGCCTGATTGGCGCCCTTGCCGCCGGACACGGTGGCAAAGGAATGACCGATCAGCGTTTCACCGCCCTTGGGCAGCCGTGGTGCCCGGGTGACCAGATCCATGTTCAGGCTGCCTATTACCACTACATTTGCTGGCATACATCACTACTCGTCAATTCGGTTTCAGCGGTACTCGGTGAATACGCCGGACAGCGGCGCAGTCGATTCGCGCAAGACAATACTCGGGGTCACGATCCGTTGATCGGTGACCAGACTCGGGGTAGCAATCCTTCGCAGCAACACTTCGGCAGCCATCTCGCCCAACTGCAGGATCGACTGGCCGACCGTGGTCAACGCCGGGTACACGTAGCGACTCATCTGGATATCGTCGAAGCCGATCACCGACAGCTCGCTTGGCACGCGCACATTGCGCTCGGCCGCCGCGCGCAGCACACCGATACCGATCATGTCGTTACCGGCGAAGATCGCACTCGGCGGATTGCTTTCAAGCAGGATCGCTGCCGCGTTGTAACCACCGGTGCTGGTGAAATCGCTTTCCAGCATGCGCTCGGCCCGTACCTTGATGCCCGCCTCCTGCAGCGCCCGACAAAAACCGGCCTGACGCATTTGCGCCACGCTGGTGCTCGACGGACCACCGATGGTGGCGATGTCACGATGGCCCAGCTCCAGCAGATGCCGCGTCGCCAGATAAGCGCCATACTCATGGTCGATGCGCACCAGGTCGGCGTCGACGCCATCCAGCCCGCGGTCGACGATGACCATTGGCGTCTTCACCCCGGCCAGCCCTTGCGCAAGTCCGATGTCACCACCGGCGGAGGCGACGATCAGTCCGTCGATGCGTTTTTCCAGCAGCACGCGCAAATAGCTGCGCTGTTTTTCCGGGTTGTCGTCAGAATTGCAGAGGATCACGCAGTAGCCGTTACGCTCGCAGTAATCCTCGATGCCCCGTGCCAACTCGGCAAAATACGGGTTGAGACTGTTGGGCACCAATAAGCCAATGGTCGCAGTGGTCTTGGCTTTCAGCGAACGCGCCACCGCACTCGGCACATAGTCGAGGCTTTTGATGGCCGCCTCGACCTTCAACCGCACTTCCTGGCTGACCGGGCGCGTCTTGTTCACCACGTGAGAAACCGTGGTGTAGGAAATCCCCGCGAGCGCCGCCACATCCTTGATCGTTGCCATCTGTTAGCCCCGTCGACTGGCGCGCTGGCTGCGATAGGTATCGAGCACTACCGCGATGACAATCACCGCGCCGGTGATGATGCGTTTGGTTGGCTCGGTCGCGCCGATCTGCGCCAGACCGGCGGCCAGTACCGAAATGATCAACACACCGAAAAAGGTGCTGATCACCGACCCACGGCCACCCATCAGACTGGTGCCACCGATCACCACGGCGGCGATCACTTGCAATTCGAGACCGGAGCCGGCATTCGGGTCTGCAGCTTCCAGACGGGAAATCTGGAACAGTGCGGCAATCCCGGCCAGCAGCCCCATCAGGCTGAACACCAGAATCTTGTACGGTTTTGGATTGATCCCGGCCAGCCGCACCGCTTCCTCGTTGGTGCCGATACCGATCAGGTAACGACCAAACACGGTGCGGGTCAGCACAGCTTGCGCAATGAATATCACCAGCAAGGCAATGATGAACGACGGCGAAATGCCGAACGCGATCGGGTTCGACAGCCAGGCAAACGAATCACCGATGTAGGCGGTGCGCGAACCGGTCATCTGGTACGCCAGGCCACGGGCCATTTCCAGCACACCGAGCGAAACGATGAACGACGGAATGCGCCACGCCACAGTGATCGAACCGGTCACCGTACCCGCCAGTGCCGCCACCGCCATACCGAGCAACGCGGCCGGCAACACGCTCCAGCCCCAGCCGAGAATCGCCACGCTGACTGTCGAAGCGGCAAGTGCCAGCACCGAACCGACCGACAGGTCGATGCCGCCGATGATCAGTACAAAGGTCATGCCCACCGCCAGCACCATCAGATCGGGAATCTGGTTGGCCAGCGTGCTGAAAGTGTCATAGGACAGAAAGTGGCTGCTCATCATCGAGAACAGCGCCACCATCGCCAACAAGGCCCCGGCCAGGCCCAGATAGGTGCCCAGACCGTAGAAATTGCCACTACGTTTGCCGGCGGAAGATGCAGTTTTCATGGGAGATCCCTAGGCGCCGCTTCATTGAGCAACGCATCACGTTTTTGGTAGCCGGCGAACGCGGCGGCAAGCAAATCATCCTGGGTCCAGCTGTCGCGCTCGAAGGTATCGATCAAACGCCCTGCCGACAGCACACCAATCCGGTCGCAGATCAGCATCAGCTCGCGCAGGTCACTGGACACCACCACCAGCGCCTTGCCCTGACGCGTCAACTCGCCCAGCAAGGCGTAGATATCGAACTTGGCACCGACATCGATGCCGCGGGTCGGCTCGTCGAACAACAGCACCGAGCAATCGCGCTCCAGCCAGCGGCCGATCACCACTTTCTGCTGGTTGCCGCCAGACAATTCCGACACCAACTGAGTTGGGCTGGAACTGCGGATGCGCATGGCGTTGATCTGACGCTGCGCCAGGGAAATTTCGTCGCTGGCATTGACGATTCCTGCCCTGGAAATCTCCGGCATGTTGCCCAGGGCGATGTTGGCGCTGATCGACTGACTGAGCAGCAAGCCTTCACCCTTTCGGTCTTCGGTGATCAAGGCAATGCCATGGTTCACCGCATCAACCGGCGAACGCACACTGACCACCTGCGCCGGCGAACCCAGCGCAATCGTGCCGCTGTCGGCCAGATCGGCGCCGAAGATCAGTCGCAGCAATTCGGTGCGCCCTGCCCCGATCAGCCCGGAGATCCCGAAAATCTCGCCGGCACGCACTTCGAAGGATACATCGCGCACCTTGTCGGAGCGGGTCAGGCCCTTGACCGTCAGGGCCGGGGCGCCGATCTTGCGCGGGCCCATGTCGATGTGTTCGCCCAGTTCGCGACCGACCATCAAGGTGACCAGTTGCTCACTGTTGTAGTTGGCCATCGGCTCGACGCAAACCAGATTACCGTCACGCAGCACGGCAATGCGTTGCGCGACGCGCGCCAGCTCTTCGAGGCGGTGCGAGATATAGATGATGGAGACGCCACGCGCCTGCAAGCGAGTGATCTGCTCGAAGAGCATTTCCACCTCGCGGGCGGTGAGCATCGCAGTCGGTTCATCAAGGATCAGCACATGGCAATCGCCGATCAGGTTGCGTGCGATTTCGACCATCTGTTGATGGCCAATGCCCAGTTCGCCGACCAGTGTGTCCGGGTCAATGGCATCGAGGCCAACCTGCGCCATGGCCTCGATCGCGGCTTTGCGCAATTGCTTGCGACTGATCCAGCCGCCGTTGCTCGGCAGGTTGTCGAGAAACAGGTTTTCCGCCACCGAGAGGGTCGGCAGCAGATTGAGTTCTTGCATGACCATGCGCACGCCAAGCTCTTCGGCCTGGGTGCGACTGCCCGGACGGTAGTCCTTGCCCTGGAATTGCATCTGACCGGTGGTGGGCGTAACCAGCCCCCCAATGATCTTCGACAGCGTGCTTTTACCGGCGCCATTCTCACCGGTCAGCGCCAGCACTTCACCGCGCATCAGCGTCAAGTCGATGCCCGTGAGCACCGGTTGCGCATAGGTCTTACCGATACCGCTGACCGAGAGGACAGCGTTCGGGGCGGAAACTGACATAAAAAACTCTCCATGCGCTCGTCCGGACGGACGAGCGCCGTTGTGTCGCCGGAAGACTTACTTAGTGACCAACTCGACTGGCGTTTCGATCACGCCATTGACGCCGCTGTCGACTTTTTCGCCCTTGAGGATTTTCAGCGCAGTCTCGATACCGAACACGGCCTGCTTGGCAGCGAACTGATCGGCCGTCGCCAGCACACGACCGTCCTTGAGCATCGGCTTGATCGCATTGATGTTGTCGTAACCGACCACTTGGACCTTGCCCGCCTTACCGGCAGCGCGCACAGCGGAAACAGCGCCAACGGCCATGCTGTCGTTACCCGCCAGCAGCGCCTTCACATCCGGGTATTCGCTGAGAATCGACGCAGCAACCTTGTTGCCCTTGTCGATCTCCCAGTCACCGGATTGCAAGGAGACAACCTTGATCTGCGCCGCCTCCATCGCATCCTTGAAGCCTGCGGTGCGTTGCTGGGCGTTGGTGGTGGTGGACACGCCTTCGATGATGCCGACCTCGTCACCGGCCTTCAGTTGCTTGGCCAGGTATTCGCCGACCAGACGCGCACCTTTGCGGTTGTCCGGGCCTACGAAAGGCACGCTGATGTTTTTGCTTTTGACGATCTGCGGATCAAGCTGGTTGTCAATGTTGATCACAGTGATGCCGGCATCGACGGCTTTCTTGATCACCGGCACCATGGCTTTGGAATCGGACGGTGCGATAACGAGCGCGTTGACCTTGGCCAGAATCATCTGCTCGACGATACGGGTCTGGCCGGCGGTATCGGTCTCGTCCTTGATGCCGTTGGAGATCAGGTCGAAGTCGGCGGAGTGTTCTTTCTGGTAGGCCTTGGCGCCATCTTCCATGGTCAGGAAGAATTCGTTGGCCAGGGATTTCATGACCAGTGCGACTTTGGGTTTTTCCGGGGACTCGGCGAAAGCCGAAGAGACAGGTAGTGCGGCGGCTGCGGCAGCCAGCATAGCGACAGCAAGAAGACGTCCAGCGAATGGCAGCTTCATGGGTTCACTCCGATCTTATGATTATTGTGAGCAACGCTCGCGCTGGCGTAAGCTTCAGCGCTCTCTTCCGGACAATAGTGCACCGGGGAAGCCGCGCAAACGTTTGCGTAGACCGAACTATGCGAATCCCGCCGACATTTGTCAACAATCAGAAATCGTCGTTGTATTGCAGGGCGCAATCGTCTGATTCACCCCTTACCGCTTAAGCCGTGGTGCTGACCAGGTTGCCGCTGGTGGAATCCTTGGACATTTCCTTGACCAGTGCCGCTGCGACTTCCATCAGCGCGCCGCTGGTTTGCGCGATCTGCCCCTGAACGGACATCACCGCCTGTGACTTGGCCTCGGGCGTCGGATAGCTCGCCGCCTGGGCCGCCGCCAGTTGCTGTTGCTGCTCTTGCAGTTGCTTCTGCAATTCCTGCATGCGCTTGAGCAACATTTTTACGGTCACGCTCAGACTGTCGCCGCTGTCAGCGCTATCCGCCTTGCTGGCTTCTTGCGCGGGACCACCGGTGCGAACTTGATTGCTCGGTTCTTTTTCAACGCCAAGCGCCTCGTCGGCAGCATCTGCTTCCGCCTGGTTCATTGCATTGATTGTCGCTGCGGTTTTACCGCCAATGGTGACTGAGCCGGGATTTGAAAAACCGATCGTCAGTGACATATGAACTCCCTAAATAAACGTTTCCTTCCACAGCCATCGGCCTGCTGACGGGTTTCTTTAGCAGAAGACCTGAAACCAACAAGCCGTTGCGGTCGCCAGGAGGTGCAGTCCCTTTCGGTGAACCGAACACGAAAGCTTCCTTTGTTCGGAAACCCGGATAAGCCATTCATTCAAGAATCCGAAAACTTACAAAATATTGATATAAATCATCAGGTTAAACATTTCTCTAAAGCAAAGTAGCACTGGTACAGATCCTGCTCCCTAGCCTGCACCCCGGGCATTCAGATCGGCTCGGGGCGCATCTAGATGAACCTGCATCAGCACCGTCTCACTACTAGAGAGAAAAATAATGAAATCTGCTTTCAACACCTTGGTTCCGGGCGCTTTGGCCCTCCTCCTGCTCCTGCCCACTGCCCTTCAGGCAAAAGAAGTCGAAACCCAGACCAAACTCGCCAACGTCGTAGTGCTTGCCACGGGCGGCACCATTGCCGGTGCCGGCGCCAGCGCAGCCAACAGCGCCACCTATCAAGCGGCCAAGGTCGGCATTGAACAACTGATCGCCGGCATACCCGAACTGAGCAAACTGGCGAACGTGCGTGGCGAACAAGTCATGCAGATCGCTTCGGAAAGCATCACCAACGACAACCTGCTGCAACTGGGTCGCCGCGTATCCGAGCTGGCCGACAGTAAAGACGTCGATGGCATCGTCATCACCCACGGCACCGACACCCTGGAAGAAACCGCGTACTTCCTGAACCTGGTGGAAAAAACCGACAAGCCGATCATCGTGGTCGGCTCGATGCGTCCGGGCACCGCCATGTCGGCGGACGGCATGCTCAACCTGTACAACGCCGTCGCCGTCGCCAGCAGCAAAGAAGCGCACGGCAAAGGCGTGCTGGTAACCATGAACGACGAGATCCAGTCCGGTCGCGACGTCAGCAAAATGATCAACATCAAGACCGAGGCGTTCAAAAGCCCTTGGGGTCCGCTGGGCATGGTGGTTGAAGGCAAATCCTACTGGTTCCGCTTGCCGGCCAAGCGTCACACCATGGATTCGGAATTCGACATCAAGAACATCAAGAGCCTGCCTGACGTAGAAATCGCCTACTCCTACGGCAACGTCGACGACACCGCTTACAAGGCTCTGGCCCAGGCCGGCGCCAAAGCAATCATCCATGCCGGTACCGGTAACGGTTCGGTGTCTTCGCGCGTAGTGCCATCCCTGCAAGCACTGCGTAAAGACGGCGTGCAGATCATCCGCTCGTCCCACGTCAACGCCGGCGGCTTCGTCCTGCGTAACGCCGAACAACCTGACGACAAGTACGACTGGGTGG
Organism: Pseudomonas sp. S3(2024); assembly: GCF_036861315.1. Taxonomy (NCBI): domain Bacteria; kingdom Pseudomonadati; phylum Pseudomonadota; class Gammaproteobacteria; order Pseudomonadales; family Pseudomonadaceae; genus Pseudomonas; species Pseudomonas sp. S3(2024). Next base: position 353,286 of record NZ_JAZAQQ010000005.1, read on the forward strand.
TCGCTCACGACCTGAACCCGCAAAAGGCCCGCATCCTGGCCATGGTCGCCCTGACCAGAACCAACGACAGCAAAGAACTGCAGCGGATGTTCTGGGAATATTGATTGGCCCTCGCCTGACCCTTTCGGGTCGGGCAACCTGCTCACCACTCGCCCGTGCGGCGGGTGGTGCTGCCACTTACGCTGAGCGCGACTTTTTCATACAAAATAATCGACCCGACCTACACCAAAATCGGAAAAGCGCTGTCAGAGGATTTTCTTGAATTTTAAGCAGTTGCGAAAATGCTTACAGTTAAATACTGTATGCACGTACAGCTCAATAAGGATAACCTCGTGGCCACCTCTCCTGATGCTCCTGACGCTTACGAACGCATGGGCATGCGCGTTCAGAAAATCATCAATTCCCCTACCGCACAAAAAGCCAAAGCCGCACTGATCTTCCGTCTGCCGGACGAGCCTGTGGATGCATGGGAGCAACTGCTCAAGGAAATCGACGAGAACGACAACGTCACACTCGCCTATCGCGACGATGGCGGCGTGCAGATTTTTTGGGTTGTGCCGAAGGAAGATTGATTCAATGAGTGTCCGCTGTTTTGCTTTGCTGCTGCTGTTCATCGCTTTTGGCGCCCAGGCTGGCGCGCCCCGCACTTTTACCGAAGCCAAAAAGGCCGCCTGGAAACTCTATGCACCGCAGTCCACCGAGTTTTACTGCGGCTGCAAGTACACCGGCAACAAGGTGGACTTGAAGGCATGCGGTTACGTGCCGCGCAAGAATGCCAAGCGTGCTTCACGCATCGAATGGGAACACATCGTCCCGGCGTGGGAGTTCGGTCACCAGCGTCAATGCTGGCAGTCGGGCGGGCGCAAGAACTGCACCCGCTATGACCCGAGCTACCAGAAAGCCGAAGCCGACCTGCACAACCTGGTGCCGAGCATTGGTGAGGTCAACGGTGATCGCAGCAACTTCAGCTATGGCTGGCTGCCGGTGCAATCCGGGCAGTACGGCTCGTGCCTGACCCAGGTCGACTTCAAGGCCAAGAAGGTCATGCCGCGCCCGTCGATTCGCGGCATGATCGCACGCACCTATTTCTACATGAGCAAGCAGTACGGCTTGCGCCTGTCGAAACAGGATCGGCAACTGTACGAAGCGTGGGACAAAACTTATCCAGTGCAGGACTGGGAACGTCAACGCAATCAGAGCGTGGCGTGCGTGATGGGACGCGGCAATGAATTTGTCGGCCCGGTAAACCTGAAAGCCTGCGGCTGATTCTTCAGCGCAAAAGAAAAGGCCTCGAACGTGATGTTCGAGGCCTTTTTTGTTTTTAGCTGCCAGCCTTGTTGTAGCGCCAATAGCCCATCAGATTGAGTGACTCGCGGGGGATACCGCACTCCTTGATCAGGTATTTGCGCAGACGCATGACCGCTGCGCTTTCTCCGGCAATCCAGCCATAAAATCCTTCAGGGGCCGTGTTGGCGATCTCCCAGAGAATGTCTTTGTCGATATCGACTTCGGCGAGTTCGGCAGCTTGCCCGACCGATGAATCCTCTGCCGGCAGGAACGCCTGCTGCACTGCCTCTACCATCAGCGCCCCAGCCACTACTTCTGGCGCCTGATCGCGAACCAGCCACTGCACCGACAGCCCAGACCAATCCGGCACCGGGAGCATGTCTGGCACGCTGTCCACTTCAAAGTACGCCTGAGTCTGAGGCGGTTCAGCCATGGCAGCCAACTCGTCAAGAATGCCCATGGCGGCCGGCAATGCCGTGGCATCGGCCACCAGTAAAACCTCCTTGAGCAGCTGCGGCGGTTTCCATTCGAACCCTCCGGCGTCCTGTACCGAGAAATTAGTGTCGGGAGCAAGAATCTGCATCGACGCTCCCGGCTGCGCACGTAGCGCCCAGCGCGATGCGGGACCGGTCTCGCCATGCAGAACGAAGTCGATGTCGACCTCGCCCTGATCGGCGCGCAAATGACGAATGGTGTAAGTGCGCATTGCTGGCCGGCGGCTCGCCAGCATCGAACGAAAACGGGTGTACCAGCCCTCTTCCTGCGCAAGCCGTGCAGGCGATCCATCTTCAGCAGGGAAGAACAGTTTGACGCGCTGATCCGGCGCCCAAGTGGCCATGCCACCTATCGAAGGGTCGGCGAGCGTGATCCGCATCATGTGCGGACTCACCAGCGTCTTGCGGTGCAAAACCGCATTGAAGAGTTTATAGGGAGCGGCGGAGGCCATGCGGAGCTCCTTCGGGAAATCGTGATTGACTCGTATAAGACGAATCGCCCGCGATGTCCTTTAGGCCGCTCCGCTGAAAGTGCTGCTTACGGCGCGAGCGGATGCTCGACGATCACCGACTCGACGTTCTGCTTCTTGGCCTTCACCAATGCCGCATCCACCTCTACCTTGCGCGCTTGCGCGTCGGCCTGGGAGTTGAACGGACCAATCAGGATCCGCGTCTTGCCGCTGCTGTCCTTGATCACGGTCGGCACGAACGCATGCTCGATCAACCAGCCACTCAGGTCACTGACAGCCTGAGGCGTTTCGCCGCGTACTTCGAGGTCCCATTGCGGGGCGGACGCTGCCGCAGGTGCGGCCGCGACGGCCGTTTTCGGCTTCTGCACGTCTACACTCTTGCCTTCACCACATCCCGCCAATGCCAGTGCCGCGACCATCCAGACCAATTTGCGCACAACGCTTTCCTCGAAAATCACAAAGCGGCGATCTTAACATTCATAAATACTTCGCGAGGCCCGCAAAATGGGCACAAAACAACGAGATTGATGATTGCAGCCTCTGTATAGTTACGCCCTGGGAATTAATGCCGCATCTGCGCGTCAGAAAGAGGCACCCAAACCGTGAGACTTCGCACTAATCTATACGTACCACCGACCTCTGCACTGTCTGAATCAGGTGCCCTACAAAGCAATCAAGGAGAAGACCATGCTGATACTCACCCGCAAAGTCGGTGAAAGCATAAATATTGGTGATGACATTACGATCACCATCCTCGGCGTAAGCGGTCAGCAAGTCCGTATCGGCATCAACGCCCCGAAAAACGTTGCCGTGCACCGTGAAGAGATCTATCAGCGCATTCAGGCTGGCCTGACCGCCCCGGACAAGCCACAAACTCCCTGAGCCGCATTGCAGTCAGTAGCCAGTCCGTTTGCCTTCGCGTAAGACTGGCTAAAGATTCACGCGCCGTATTGCCATCCGCGCCCCACTCCGCTGGGCACGGCGCCTGACACCCTCCTCGCCTTTACTCCCTCTTCTGCTGCAGCGCGATACTACCTGCGACTGCCAAGCCTGGCTGTCAGACATTTCCGAGAGGACACAGGGAATTGCTCCCTGCTAGCCGAACGTCACGCCGCGCGCCATGCCGGTAGCTGCAATCATCATCAGTACCAACAGCAGCGCCTCGACATGGCTGATCCGCGCGAACAGCTTTGCACGTCCGGTATCGAGCGCCTTGCCCCGCGCCAATGCGATCCGCCATTTGACCAGCGTGATCATCGGCGCCAGCTCTGTCAGCAGAATCAGTACGAACAGCGTCATCTTCAAATGAAACAGCGGCTGGTGCAGATAGTAGTCAGTGCCCTTTTCAAAGCCACCGAAGGCGCGCATGCCTCCGGTGACCAGCAACACCAGCGCGGCAATCCCCCACAGATTATCAGCGAGCAAAACCCGCTTGGCCTCACCGACGCCAGCGGCCAGACGACTGAACGCCGTGCCACGGGTTAACACAGCCCACAAGCCCAGTGCAAAAGCCAAGAGATGAATCGCGGCGAGAAACCAGTGAACCAGCATCGACGAACTCCTTTGAGAAAGCCCTGGAAAACGCCAGTCAGTAGTAGTCGAAAAAAGCCGGTTGCGCCCGCACACAGCAATGGGGCTGGAAAGCTTCGCGCAGGAAACAGAGAGACAGAAACGGAATTCGCCAAATCGCAGGCAAAAAAAATCCCAAGCAGCTGATGGAAGCTTGGGATTTAAAAATGCATAAACCGTGGTGGTGAACGCGGGGCAGATGTTACTGAAGTTCACGATCAGCAACAACATTTTTTTGATAACCGGTCGGTTAAAAATACCGGTAACCCGTTCAATATCCACACTTTTTCGACGGATCCAAAAAAAGAACAGAACGCCATATCAGCAGGTCGTGTTATTTCGAAACACGCTAAGCGCTTGGGTAACGGAAGAGATGCAGTGTTGGAAGGTGCGCTGAGGTGGGGGTTTTGAAAAAGCTTTGCAAAAGTTTTGCAAATCGCAGACAACAAAAAAGGGCCCACCTTTCGGTGAGCCCTTCCAGACCGCCCAGCAGAGCGGATTTTGTTTGGTAGGCGCGATTGGACTCGAACCAACGACCCCCACCATGTCAAGGTGGTGCTCTAACCAACTGAGCTACGTGCCTGCTGTGAGGCGGCATTCTACGGAATTCCGGAGGGGTGTCAACACCTTTTTTTCACCTAACCCTATGAATATGCAAAATATTTAATTTCGGGCCGGTGAAGAAGATTTTTCCGGTGGCTGGCGGAGGTTTTTCAACTCGGGTAGGATCGAAGCACTCGTAAAATATATTAAACAGAGGCTGCAGGATGGCGAACACCCCTTACCCAGAGTCTTATTACGCTGCGTCGGCCAATGCCGTACCGCCACGTCCGGCCTTGCAGGATGATGTGGAGACGGATGTCTGTGTGATCGGCGCCGGGTACACCGGGCTGTCGTCGGCGTTGTTTCTGTTGGAGAACGGTTTTCGCGTGACGGTGCTGGAAGCGGCCAAGGTCGGCTTCGGTGCGTCGGGGCGTAATGGCGGGCAGATCGTCAACAGCTATAGCCGTGACATCGACGTCATAGAGCGCACGGTTGGCCCCAAGCAGGCGCAACTGCTCGGGCAGATGGCCTTCGAAGGCGGGCGGATCATTCGCGAGCGCGTGGCCAAGTACAACATCCAGTGCGACCTGAAGGACGGCGGCGTGTTCGCCGCCCTCTCCGCCAAGCAGATGGGTCACCTGGAGTCGCAGAAGCGCCTGTGGGAGCGCTTTGGCCATACCCAACTGGAACTGCTCGACCAGCGCCGCATTCGCGAAGTGGTGGCGTGCGATCAATACGTCGGCGGCATGCTCGACATGAGCGGCGGCCACATTCATCCGCTGAACCTGGCGCTCGGTGAAGCCGCGGCGGTCGAGTCCCTCGGCGGCACCCTCTATGAGCAATCGCCGGCCGTGCGCATCGAGCGCGGTGCCAACCCGGTGGTGCACACGCCGCAAGGCAAGGTCAAGGCCAAGTTCATCATCGTTGCCGGCAACGCCTACCTCGGTAATCTGGTACCGGAACTGGCGGCCAAATCGATGCCGTGCGGCACCCAGGTGATCACCACCGAACCGCTGGGCGATGAGCTGGCGAAAACTCTGTTGCCGCAAGACTACTGCGTCGAAGACTGCAATTACCTGCTCGACTACTACCGACTGACCGGCGACAAGCGTCTGATCTTCGGCGGTGGCGTGGTTTACGGTGCGCGGGATCCGGCGAACATTGAAGCGATCATCCGCCCGAAAATGCTCAAGGCGTTCCCGCAACTGAAGGACGTGAAGATCGACTACGCGTGGACGGGCAACTTCCTGCTGACCCTGTCGCGCCTGCCGCAGGTTGGGCGCCTGGGCGATAACATCTACTATTCGCAAGGCTGCAGCGGCCACGGCGTGACTTACACGCATCTGGCCGGCAAGGTACTGGCCGAGGCGTTGCGCGGTCAGGCCGAGCGTTTTGATGCGTTTGCCGATCTGCCGCATTACCCGTTCCCGGGCGGACAGTTGCTGCGCACGCCGTTTGCGGCATTGGGTGCGTGGTATTACGGGTTGCGTGACAAGCTGGGTTTCTGATCAGCTTTCTTGACTGACAAACAACTGTGGCGAGGGAGCTTGCTCCCGCCGGGTCGCGCAGCGGACCCTCTTTTATTTAGAAAGAAGGCCTGCTGCGCAGTCCAGCGGGAGCAAGCTTCCTCGCCACAAATATTTGCAGAATTCAGATCAGAGCTGATCCCGGGCAATCCCGCTACGAATCCGCAAGATATCCGCCAGCACCGCCAAAGCGATCTCCGCCGGCGTCTTGCTGCCCAGATTAAGCCCGATCGGCGCATGAATCCGCGCCAGTTCAACCTCTCCCAGCCCGCCGATCTTGCGCAAGCGCTCGAAGCGTTTCTGCGAAGTCTGCTGCGAGCCCATGACGCCAATGTAAAACGCCTCGGTGCGCACCGCTTCCATCATCGCCAGATCGTCGATGCGCGGATCATGGGTCAGCGCCACCACCGCGGTATCGCGATGACAGCCGCCATCGGCGATGAACACCGAAGGCAGTTGCCGACGAATCTCCACGCCATTCAGCACCACGCCTTCGAGCACTTCATCACGTGGATCGCAGAGAATCACTTCGAAACCCAGACCCACCGCGAACTCGGCACAGGCCTGCGCCACGCTAGAGTATCCCGCCAGCAACAGACGCTGAGCGGCACCAATGCGAATCCGCACCCGATCAATCTCGCGCTCGATGCGCGCACCCTGCTCGCGATCAGTGAACAGACTGCGCGCACCGCTGGCCAGATCGACCTCGCGAATCAAACGGCGCTGGCCGAGCAATGCCGATTCGAGTTCACGCAGATGCGCCTGCACCTCACAGTCGGCGTCAAATTTCTCTACCAGTACGTCGAGAATGCCGCCACAGGGCAGGCTGACCCGCGAGCGCGGATCATCACCTTCGCCATAACGCACGACGCTGACCGCATCGAGAAACGCGCCCTCAGTCACGCGCTCGAGAAAGTCTTCCTCAACACAGCCACCGGACAGCGACCCGATCCACTGGCCGCTATCGTTCACCGCCAGCAGCGAACCCGGTGCACGCGGCGCCGAGCCGTAAGTGGTCAGCACCGTGCAGAGCCAAATGCGCTGCCCCGCCACCGACCACTCCAGTGCCCGCCGCACAACCTGTAGATCGAGATGCTGCATGTCAGTGCGCCTTGTGCTCGACGGCCGGAGCGTCAGCCTGCAATTTCTGCACGTCGCTCACCGCCAGCTCTGCCGACTGGCCGCCCCAGCCTTGACGCAGGTAGTTCAGCAGATCGGTCAGTTGCTCAGGCTTGAGCTTGTCGCCGAAACCCGGCATCGGTTGCATGTGTTCGAATCCAGCGAATTTCTGCTCACCGATACCGTCCTCGATCACCCGCACCAGGTTACGCGGATCTTCCAGGCGCAGCGTGGTATTGCCACGCATGGCCACGGCGATGTGCGGTTTGCCTTCACCACCGGCGGCATGACAACCGGCGCAGACGTTCAAATATTCCTGACGGCCGCGCTGGGCGCTCGTGCTGAGCTTGTCCAGCGACACTTCAGTCAGCTCTTTTGCCGCTGGCGGCTTGTCGCCAAGCAGGAACGTCGCCATCGCCGCCAGATCCTGATCGTTCAGGCCCTGAGTGCTGTTGTGGAACACCGGGAACATCTCGTTGAACATCGTGCCTTGGGCGCTCATGCCGTGCTTGAGGAACGTGCTCAGGTCCTGCTGATTCCAGCCGCGCGCCGCCAGATCGGTGGCGAGCAGGCTCGGTGCCAGATAACCGTTGAGGATGCCGCCGGTCAGGCGCTTTTCCAATTGCATCGCACCCGGCAGGCCGCGTGGCGTGTGGCATTCGCCGCAGTGACCGAGTACCTCGACCATGTACTGGCCGCGCTTCCAGGCTTCGCTTTTGCCTTCGCCCGACTCGAGCTTCAAGGCCTTGCCGTACAGCATGTTCCAGCCGATCAGGCCCGGACGCACGTTGAACGGAAAGCTCAGACTCGTGACCGGCGCGGCGCGCTCGATCGGCTCGATGGTTTTCAGATACGCGTGAATCGCATCCGAGTCTTCCCGCGGCATCAGGTGATACGAGGTGTACGGCATCGCCGGATACAGATTCGCCCCGTCGCGACGCTTGCCTTCGGTCAGTGCAGCGAAGAATTCGTCATCGCTGTACAGGCCGATGCCGTGCTCTTTACTCGGGGTGATGTTGGTGCCGTAGATCGTGCCGAATGGCGAGACGATCGGCAGCCCGCCAGCAAACGGCGCGCCACCGGGTGCGGTATGGCACGCCATGCAGTCGGCGGCGCGGGCAAGGTATTCGCCGCGCTTGACCTGATCATCAGCGTGGGCAAACAACACCGGCGCAGCCAACCCGACCGCCAGGGTCAGGCGGGTCAATAGATGCTTCATGCTTAACCCTCCTTGACCAGACCGAGATCGGTCAGCACGTTGCGCGTGGCGTTGTAGTAACGCACGTACCCGGTGCAACGGCAGACGTGGTGGCCGAGGCTGTCCTCGATGACTTTTTCCAGCTGGCTTTTGACGATCGGCTGGCGCTGCAGCTTCTCTACCAGCACCGTCGCGGCGTTGACGAAGCCCGGCGCGCAGTAGCTGCACTGGAAGGCGAATTCGTCGACGAAGCGCTGCTGGATCGGGTTCAGCTCAGTGACCTGACCGCTCTCATCACGCTTGGCGTGACTTTCGATGGTGCGGACTTTCTTGCCTTCGAAGTAATGCGCGCCGGTGATGCAGGTGCGCACTTCTTCGCTGGTGCCGTCCGGGTTGTCGACAATCACCACGCAAGCGTGGCAGATGCCCTGGCCGCAGCCCAGACGCGAACCGGTGAGGTTCTTGTATTCGTGCAGATAGTCGATCATCGGCAGGTCATCAGGGATGTCCACCGGGCCGACGGATTGACCATTGAGGGTCAGTTGAAGCGGACGGTTAGCCATTGAGGGCCTCCTTGATGCGCGCAGCAGTGATTGGCAGATCGCGAACACGTTTACCGATGGCATGCGCCACGGCGTTACCGATGGCACCGACCACCGGGATCATCACCACTTCGGCGATGCCTTTGGACGGATCGCTAGGCGACAGCGGCGGCAGAATCTCCGCGGTCTGCTTCCACACCGCGACGTGACGGGCCATCGGCAGGCGATAACGGTTGAAGTTCCAGTCACCCTCCCCCGGTCCGCCTTCGTACAGCGGCATCTCTTCCATCAATGCGTGACCGATACCCATCGCGATCCCGCCTTCAAGCTGGCCCTTGACCAGTTCTTCGACCAGCACCCGACCGCACTCGACCCACGAATGGTGGTTGAGCACTTCGACTTCCGCCGAGCCTTTATTGACCTTCAGCTCGACCAGCGTCGCGACCGGGCTGTAGTAAGTCACCGCGGCGTTGTTCAACTGAACCACCGGGTAGTTGATGTTCTGGCGATCCAGCAAGTGGAAACCAGCGGTGTTCATCAGCGCCTTCTTCGCCTTCGGCGCACCATCGCCGTACTTCACCGCCAGACCGTCGAGCGGCAGACGCTCGCGCACACCGTCGATGCTGTATTCGGCCTCGGCCCAGCTCCAGCGGTTGAACGCGTGAACGGTGGCGCCGGTGACCAGACCACGTTCGTGAGCGCGCTTGGCCAGCTCTTCGAAAGTCAGCGGCTGCATACCGTTGGCAGTGAGCTTGCCGTCGACCCAATGCGCATCTTCACGACGCACGACGTAAGGGTTGGCTTGACCGCCGTATGGGCCTTGGCGCCAGATCTCCATGGCCGCCGGCCACAAACCGTTGTTGAACAACACGCGCGCCGCTTCACGGGTGGCGTGGCTGAAGTAGTAAGCCGAGTTGGTCGCGGACGACGCCGAGGCCAGCTTGCCGACCCAGCGCGGGTTGCGCAGCAGATTGTCCTGCTCGGCCTGGCTCATGATGTAAGGGTTGCCGCTGGTGATCAGCTGCATTTCCTGCCATTCGGTTTCGCCGGTCTTCACTTCATGCGCGGGGCTACCGAGGAAATCGGCCACCACCAGCGCTTGCGAAGTGGACATGCCGGTGCCGATTTCGATACCGATATGGCGCAGGGTGATGCGACCTTCAGCGGTGAACTCGATGCTGGCCATCGGCGCTTCGGAACCGGTGCCGAAGTCTTTCTGGCAAATGGCGAAACCCACGCCGTACCAATTGTCCGGGTCGGCGGCTTCGCGCTGTTTCTTGATCGCGTCGCGGTTTTTCCAGATTTCGTGCACCGAGGCCTTGTCGAGAATCTCGTGCAGGCGCAGAGCACCCGCCGGGATCGCGCCCTGGGTGTTTTTCATGCCCGAACGCAGGGCGTTCTTGCGACGCAGATCAATCGCATCAACGCCGAGACGATTGGCGATTTCGTCGACCATCATTTCGGTCGAGGCCATGCTTTGCAGGGTGCCGTAACCGCGCATCGAACCCGCTTCAACACCACGCGAGTGATAAGCGGTGACCTGCAGATCGTTCTGCGGCATGTAATAGATCGACTGCGCTGCCGTGGCACCGACTGCCGCTACCGACGGGCTGTAGTTGATACGGCCACCACCGTCGACGCTCATCTCGGCACGGAAAATCTTGAAGCTGTAGTCGTTCTTGTCCACTGCGAGCTGATAGCGGATATCGAACGGGTGACGCTTGATGCCGCTCTGGAACTGCTCGTAGCGATCATTCGCCAGACGCACTGGCACACCGGCGCCGTACAGCGCAGCGAGGGCCGCGTAGTAGACGAAGATGTTGTGGTCTTTGGAACCGTAGCCCACGGTGTAACCCGGGTGCATGTTCAGGTTTGCCAGGCCGAAGCGCGATGGCGCGATCATTTTCGCGGTCTCGGTCGCCGCTTCCAGCGGGCACTGAGTGGCGACCACGAAGTGCAGGGTCTTGGTTTTCGGGTCGTACCAGCCGTTGCCGTTGTCCGGCTCCATGGCGGCCGGTTCGATCGACGGGGTTTTGTAGCGTTCGTCGAAGACCAGCCAGTTGTCCGGCGGCGTGTCGATCTGCTGCTTCATACGGTCGGCGTAGAACAGGCCGCGCTCGGTCAGGTTGCCGTGCAGGTTCGGCTGGGAATTCCACACCGGACGCCGGTTTTTCAGCATCGGGAACAGAATCGAGTCTTTCAGGCTGGCGAATTCGTCTTCGTCGGCCGAGGTCGGACCGCCCACGCGCACGTAGCGGAAGCTGCCATAAGGGTCGCCCTCGTAGTACGGCACTTGTGCACCGTAACGAATTGCCTTGTCATTGAATTTGAGTTTGTTCTTGGCCTGACGAAAACGCTCGAAATCGTTCCAGATCAGGATCGCCACCGGGTGGCCGATGAACATCGGCACTTTGCCTTCCGGCAGCAATGGATCCGGCGCGTGTTCTTCAGGGAACACGATGCCGTCCTTGTCCAGATCGGCCGCTGTGACAATGCGGTCAGGTTGCAAGTCGGCGCCCAGCCACGACAGGTCGTAGCCTTCGTAGATTCGGTCGGCCTTGATGGTTTTCAGCAACATGGCGTGGCCTTGCTGCTCAGGCCAGCCCGGCATGTCCTTGGAGCGAATGTCGCGAGCAAATACTTTGCTGCCGCAGACCTTGGACAGGGCGTCGTTACGTTGGCGTGCCTTGCCGTTGTTGCCGAGCCACTTCTCGGACGGCACGGTGACGCTGTTTTCCATCAAGGCAGCCAGCGCCTGACTGCTGAGCGGCGTGAGCGTGACGCTCACACCCGCCACCAGCCCGCCCTGGAGGAACGAGCGCCGGGATATATCACGGTTGGACATGGATCATCCTCTGGGCGGTTATGTGTCCGCCCTTCTGGTTATCTACTGGGAATCTCGAGTCTTGCAGAAGCCCTTCTTGGCGAAACAGAGGGCGTGTTGACAGTGCAAAGCTGACCGAAAGGTTAACTTTAAAGGTTTCTGAGCGTCCGGCAAACAACCAGTTACAAAAATTTGACTAAAGAATCAAAAAATCAATGCGACGTGGCACCGCAGCAGATCGCAGGGCACACAGACAAGCCCGCTCCCACAGGGGGATTTGTGTTGGATTCCAGGGTGGAGGCTCGAGTCAAAGGAGGGAAAAGCCAAATTTCAGACACAAAAAACCCCGGTCTTTCGACCAGGGTCTTTGCTATCGATTCCGAAACAACCAACGGCTGCTTTCGGTGTTTCAAGGCGTTCAGTGGTCCTTGAAACAGATATGGCGCAGCGGACGGGACTCGAACCCGCGACCCCCGGCGTGACAGGCCGGTATTCTAACCGACTGAACTACCGCTGCGTATCGCTTTGAGCTTGCGCTCAAGTAACTCGTTTTGACTGAAAGCTTCGGTGCTTTGCAATCGCGAACCAGACAATGTCTGACTCGTAAAATATGGCGCAGCGGACGGGACTCGAACCCGCGACCCCCGGCGTGACAGGCCGGTATTCTAACCGACTGAACTACCGCTGCGCGTCGGTGGAGGCACTTTCAGCCTACCTCTTGCTTTCGCAAGTTTCTCGGAGAGTGGTGGGTGATGACGGGATCGAACCGCCGACATTCTGCTTGTAAGGCAGACGCTCTCCCAGCTGAGCTAATCACCCGTTTGCATCTCCGAGGCCGCGAAATTTACGCAGGTAGCGAACCTAAGTCAATAGCAGGATTGAAGTTTTTCTGAAAAAGACGAAATTGTTTCCATCCTGCGAGACTGCATTCGCGAGCAAGCTCGCTCTCACAGGGGGATTGCATTCCAAATGTGGGAGCGAGCTTGCTCGCGAAGACGGCAACCCATTTGACGCAAATTCAGGAGAAGAACGCGATCTACTCGGTGTAAATCATCTTTTTCGTCATGCCACCATCCACGACGAATTCCTGCCCGGTGACAAACCCGGCATTGCGCGACAACAACCACGCTACCATCGCCGCGACGTCTTCGACGGTCCCTACCCTGCCCGCCGGATGCTGCGCATGATCGGCATCGGCCAGCGGCTCGGCTCGGCGCGCAGAAGGATCCCGCGCATCGATCCAGCCCGGGCTGACCGCATTGACGCGAATCTCCGGCCCAAGGCTGATCGCCAACGCATGGGTCAGCGCCAACAACCCGCCCTTGCTCGCCGCATACGCCTCGGAATCAGCCTCCGACTGCCGCGCACGGGTCGAGGCCAGATTGACGATCGAGCCGTTGTGCGCCCGCAGATACGGCGCACAATGCTTGGCCAGCAGCATCGGCCCACTGAGATTCACCGCCAGCACCCGATTCCAGTACGCCAGATCAAGACTTTCCAGGGTGATGTTGTGCGGGTCAGCGACTGCCGCGTTGCACACCAGCGCATCGAGACGACCAAATTGGCCGAGCACCTCGGCAACGCCCAGCGCGACCTGACTTTCATCCGCCACGTCCATGGCGATGAACCAGGCATTCTCGCCCAGCACCTTCGCCACTTTCGAACCGCGCACACGATCGAGATCAGTCAACACCACTTGCCAGCCTTCGCTGATCAACCAGGCCGCGATACCCAAACCGATGCCGCGCGCAGCACCGGTAACCAGCGCCACGCGGCCATGGGTGCCCGCCTTCGGAGTAGACAACTCGATCACAACGCCGCCAGACCGCGCGACAGATCAGCCTGCAGGTCCGCCACGTCTTCCAGACCGACCGCGATGCGGATCAGGCTGTCACGAATCCCTGCTGCTTCACGCTCCTGTGGCGCCAGACGGCCATGGGAGGTGGTGCTCGGATGAGTGATGGTGGTTTTGCTGTCACCAAGGTTGGCGGTGATCGAGATCAACCGGGTGGCATCGATAAAGCGCCACGCGCCCTCTTTGCCGCCCTTGACCTCGAAACTCACCACCGCGCCGAAGCCCTTCTGCTGACGCTGGGCCAGTTCATGCTGCGGATGGCTCTTGAGACCGGCGTAATGAACCTTCTCGATACCGTCCTGCTGCTCCAGCCATTCGGCCAGTTGCTGGGCGTTGGCGCAGTGCGCCTTCATCCGCAGATTCAGGGTTTCCAGGCCCTTGAGGAAGATCCACGCGTTGAACGGACTCAGTGTCGGCCCGGCGGTGCGCAGGAAACCGACAACTTCTTTCATCTGCTCGCTGCGACCGGCCACCACACCGCCCATGCAGCGGCCCTGGCCGTCGATGAACTTGGTCGCCGAGTGCACGACGATGTCCGCACCGAGTTTCAGCGGTTGCTGCAAGGCAGGCGTGCAGAAGCAGTTGTCGACCACCAGCATCGCGCCTTTGGCGTGAGCGATTTCCGCCAGTGCGGTGATATCCACCAGCTCGGCCAACGGATTGGACGGCGACTCGACGAACAGCAGCTTGGTGTTCGGCTTGATCGCCGCATCCCACGCCGAGAGATCGGCCAGCGGCACGTAGTCAACTTGCACACCGAAACGCTTGAAGTATTTCTCGAACAGGCTGATGGTCGAACCGAACACGCTGCGCGACACCAGGACGTGATCGCCGGCACTGCACAGGCTCATCACCACCGCCATGATCGCGGCCATGCCCGTGGCGGTGGCGACCGCTTGCTCAGCGCCTTCCAGCGCAGCGATACGCTCTTCGAACGCGCGCACGGTCGGGTTGGTGTAGCGCGAGTAAACGTTGCCCGGCACTTCCCCGGCAAACCGCGCGGCCGCGTCGGCAGCGGTGCGGAACACGTAGCTGGAAGTGAAGAACATCGGATCACCGTGTTCGCCTTCCGGCGTACGGTGCTGACCGGCACGTACGGCCAGGGTATCGAACGCTACGCCTTCGAGGTCGCTGTCCAGCCGACCGGCATCCCATTCCTGACTCATGCTGTCACTCCTTGCCCTGTTCTTGAAAATTAAAAGTCAGATACAAAACCGGCCCCTCAGGGCCGGTAGAAACTCAGTTGTTGTACAGATCGATGATCGCACTGACCGCCTGGGTCTTGACCTTGGAGGCATCGTTGCGTGCCTGCTCGATCTTGTCCAGGTAAGCCTCGTCGACGTCGCCGGTGACGTACTTGCCGTCGAACACCGCGCAATCGAAGTTTTCGATCTTGATCTTGCCGCCACCGACTGCTTCGATCAAGTCAGGCAGATCCTGATAGATCAGCCAGTCTGCACCGATCAGATCCGCCACATCCTGAGTCGAACGATTGTGTGCGATCAGTTCGTGAGCGCTCGGCATGTCGATGCCGTAAACGTTCGGGAAGCGTACGGCCGGGGCCGCCGAGCAGAAGTAGACGTTTTTCGCGCCGGCTTCGCGGGCCATCTGGATGATCTGCTTGCAGGTGGTGCCGCGCACGATCGAGTCGTCGACCAGCATCACGTTCTTGCCGCGGAATTCCAGCTCGATCGCGTTGAGCTTCTGACGAACCGACTTCTTGCGGGCAGCCTGGCCCGGCATGATGAAGGTCCGGCCGATGTAGCGGTTCTTGACGAAGCCTTCGCGAAATTTCACGCCCAGGTGGTTCGCCAGCTCCAGCGCGGCGGTGCGGCTGGTGTCCGGGATCGGGATGACCACGTCGATGTCGTGTTCCGGACGCTCGCGCAGGATCTTCTCGGCGAGTTTCTCGCCCATGCGCAGACGCGCCTTGTACACCGACACGCCGTCGATGATCGAATCCGGACGCGCCAGGTAAACGTGTTCGAAGATGCACGGGGTCAGGGACGGGTTGGTCGCGCACTGACGGGTGTGCAGTTTGCCGTCTTCAGTGATGTAGACCGCTTCGCCCGGGGCCAAGTCGCGGATCAGGGTGAAACCGAGCACGTCCAGCGAAACGCTTTCGGAAGCGATCATGTACTCGACGCCTTCGTCGGTGTGACGCTGGCCGAACACGATCGGACGGATGCCGTGCGGGTCACGGAAACCGACGATGCCGTAACCGGTGATCATCGCCACCACCGCGTAACCGCCGACGCAACGGTTGTGCACGTCGGTCACGGCGGCAAACACGTCTTCTTCGGTCGGCTGCAGCTTGCCGCGCTGGGCCAGCTCGTGGGCGAACACGTTGAGCAGCACTTCCGAGTCGGAACTGGTGTTGACGTGACGCAGGTCGGATTCGTATATCTCCTTGGCCAACTGTTCAACGTTGGTCAGGTTGCCGTTGTGCGCCAGGGTGATGCCGTAAGGCGAGTTGACGTAAAACGGCTGCGCTTCGGCCGAGGTCGAGCTGCCGGCAGTTGGGTAACGGACGTGACCGATACCCATATGGCCGACCAGGCGCTGCATGTGACGCTGCTGAAACACGTCACGCACCAGACCATTGTCCTTGCGCAAGAACAACCGGCCATCATGGCTGGTCACGATACCGGCAGCGTCCTGGCCGCGGTGCTGGAGCACGGTTAGCGCGTCATACAGCGCCTGATTGACGTTCGACTTACCGACGATACCGACGATGCCACACATGCGACGCAACCCCTACTTAATGGATCTGAACTGAACAACACTCACTGAGGCGTTTTGGCCGACGGCAAGAGTTGCTCCTTGAACGGAATATCAGCGGGTACGCTGATTCCGCTGGCAAGCCACTGACTGCTCCACCCGAGAATCAGGTTTTTGGACCAGTCGGCGACCAATAGAAACTTTGGCACGAGCTGTGATTCTTTCCACCACCCGTCCTGCTGTACCGGCCCCAGGCTCAAAAGCCCGACTGCCACGACCACCAGCAACACGCCACGCGCCGCGCCGAAGGCCATGCCCAGGAATCGATCGGTGCCGGACAATCCGGTCACGCGCACCAACTCGCCGATAAGATAATTGATCATTGCGCCCACGATCAGTGTGGCGACAAACATGATGGCACAGCCCGCGATCACGCGAGCCGATGGGGTTTCGATGTATCCGGCGAGGTACTCGGACAGTGAGCCACCGAACATCCAGGCAACCGCTCCTGCGATGATCCAGGTCACCAGCGATAATGCTTCCTTGACGAAGCCGCGGCTCAAACTGATCAAAGCGGAGATGGCGATGATTGCAACGATCGCCCAGTCAACCAGGGTAAATGGCACAGTGCAGCCTACAGACGGATAAGGCGGCGCATTTTAGCAGAGCGCACCGCTGTCGGTAAGCTGCGATTTTCAGTGCATTTCAATCGAATCGATAGATCCTAGCCGCGCTCGGGCTGGAAGCGCACGACAAACCCCTTGAGGTTCTGCTGGCGACTCAACAGATCACGCAGACGATCGGCCTCGGCACGCTCGATCAGCGGTCCCACGAACACCCGGTTCTTGCCGTCGGCGGAACGGATATAAGCGTTGTAGCCCTGACTGCGCAGGGTTTTCTGCAGGCTTTCGGCGCTGGCGCGACTCGACAGACTGGCCAGTTGCACCGACCAGCTGACCGACAGACCGTTGGCATCGACGCGACTTTGCGTGGTGTCAGGTTTCGATGCAGCAGCAATTGGCTGAGCAGGCGCCGGAATCGGCTTGGCCACCGCAGGCGGCGCAGTCGGCTTGGCGATTGCTATGGGCGCCGTTGGGGCCGGGGTTGGGGCCGAGGCCGCCGCGACTGGAGCAGCAGGCGCAGTGTCTTCTGCGACTTCTTCATCCGCTGGCACCGGTTCTTGTGGCAAAGCTTGCGGCTCAGGCACGGCCACCGATTCCATTTGCACCTGCGGCATCGAAGGGGCTTGCGGCGCGGCAGGCGCCTCGACCGTCACTTGACGTTGCTCGTCCTGGCGGGAAAACAGCATCGGCAGGAAAATCACCGCCAGTGCCACCAGCACCAGGGCGCCAACCATGCGCTGCTTGTACGCTTTATCCAGCAAAGCCATTTGCCGCTTCCTCCGTGGAGCGCCGGGCCAGCCATTCAAGGGCCTCGGCGACACAATAAAATGATCCGAACAACAGAATCTCGTCGTCGCTGGTTGCGATCTCGCACTGCCCTTCCAGCGCAGCCGCGACACTGTCATAGGACGTGACGGACGCGCCAAGGTTCTGCAATCCGGCGTGCAATTCACTGACCGGACGCGAACGTGGCGAATCCAGCGGCGCGACCGCCCAATGCTGGACACTAGCATTCAATTCGCCGACAACACCATCCAGATCCTTGTCGGCCAGCAAGCCGAACACCGCCAGGCGCTTGCCTACCGGCGGCCGACTGGCCAGGCGCCGCGCCAGATACTCCGCCGCGTGCGGGTTATGCCCCACGTCCAGCAGCAGGTTCAGGCGCCTGCCATCGAATTCGAACGAGCGGCGATCCAGCCGGCCGACCACACGAGTGGCCTGCAAGGCAGCAACAATTTGCGACCGATTCCACGGCAAGCCGAGCAGCAGATATGCCTGCAAGGCCAGCGCGGCGTTTTCCATCGGCAGATCGAGCAGCGGCAAATCATGCAATTCGACCACCTGACCCTGGGCGTCAGTGCCGCGCCATTGCCAGTGGTGATCAGTGATCCCCAGATCGAAGTCGCGCCCGCGCAGAGAGAATGGGCACGCCAACTCGCGGACCTTGTCGAGCAGCGGTTGCGGAGGATTCAGGTCGCCGCACAAGGCTGGTTTGCCCTGACGGAAAATCCCGGCTTTCTCGAAGGCCACGGATTCGCGGGTATTGCCCAGGTATTCGGCATGATCGACGCCAATGCTGGTAACCAGCGCGATATCGGCGTCCACCACATTGACCGTGTCCAGACGCCCGCCCAGACCGACTTCCAGCACCACAGCGTCAAGTTTTGCCTGTTGAAACAGCCAGAACGCCGCCAGGGTGCCCATTTCGAAATAAGTCAGGGAAGTGTCGCCACGCCCGGCCTCCACCGCAGCGAAGGCCTCGCACAGCTGCGCGTCAGTGGCTTCGACGCCATTGAGCTGCACCCGCTCGTTGTAACGCAGCAGGTGCGGAGAATTGTAGACACCCACGTTCAGGCCCTGCGCCCGCAGCAATGACGCCACGAAAGCGCAGGTCGAACCCTTGCCGTTGGTGCCGGTGACCGTAATCACCCGAGGCGCAGGCTGGCCCAGTCCCATGCGGGACGCTACCTGTTGCGAACGCTCCAGCCCCATGTCGATGGCCGATGGATGCAACTGCTCAAGGTAGGCGAGCCACTCGCCAAGGGTACGCTCGGTCATACGTTGGCAGGCACCGGTGGAACGACGATTGGCTCGACAGGCGCGGCGACGTAGGTCGGAGTCGGCTGGCCGGTCAGTTGCGCCAGCAGATTGCCCAGGCGCGGACGCAGTTCACGACGATCGATGATCAGATCGATCGCGCCATGCTCCAGCAGGAACTCGCTGCGCTGAAAGCCTTCCGGCAGTTTTTCACGCACGGTCTGCTCGATCACGCGCGGACCGGCGAAGCCGATCAGTGCCTTTGGCTCACCGACGATCACGTCGCCGAGCATCGCCAGACTGGCGGAAACGCCGCCGTAGACCGGATCGGTCAGCACCGAGATGAACGGAATGCCTTCTTCACGCAGACGCGCCAGTACCGCCGACGTCTTGGCCATCTGCATCAGCGAGATCAGCGCTTCCTGCATGCGCGCACCACCGGAGGCGGCGAAGCAGATCATCGGGCAACGGTTTTCCAGGGCGTAGTTGGCGGCGCGCACGAAGCGCTCACCGACGATGGCGCCCATGGAACCGCCCATGAAGCTGAATTCGAATGCCGACACCACCACCGGCATACCCAGCAGGGTGCCGCTGACGGAGATCAGCGCGTCTTTTTCGCCGGTCTGCTTCTGTGCAGCGACCAGACGGTCCTTGTACTTCTTGCCGTCGCGGAATTTCAGACGGTCAACCGGCTCCAGATCTGCACCCAGCTCGTTGCGGCCTTCGGCATCCAGGAAGATGTCGATACGCGCCCGTGCGCCGATGCGCATGTGGTGGTTGCACTTGGGGCAAACGTCCAGGGTCTTTTCCAGCTCAGGGCGATACAGCACAGCCTCGCAGGACGGGCATTTGTGCCACAGACCTTCAGGCACCGAGCTCTTCTTGACCTCCGAACGCATGATCGAAGGGATCAGTTTGTCTACCAACCAGTTGCTCATGCTTTCTTTCTCCAGTACCGGCGGCCCGAACGCTCTGGTTCGCAGCCCCGCGTATGCCCTTCAGCTAAATTCATGTGTGTGGCGATGATTGATGGAACGCCGCGGTCAGCGCGAAACATGACCTGCGTGCAACTCCAGAAACCCTCAGCCTCGCCTGCTTTGTGCAAGTGCATTGATGGACGGCGGCAGTTCGCCAGCCGTCACATCGAAGTAGACGCTCCCTGCGAGCTTCTACGTACGGCATTGATGAACGCGCGGATCTTCGCATGATCCTTGATGCCCTTGCTCGCCTCTACCCCACCGCTGACATCGACCGCGTACGGTTTGACTCGCGCCACGGCGTCGGCGACGTTTTCCGGGGTGAGACCACCGGCCAGGATCAGTGGCTTGCTCAACGCTTGCGGAATCAATGACCAGTCGAACGCCTCGCCGGTTCCGCCCGGCACGCCTTCGACGTAAGTGTCGAGCAGCACGCCACTGGCACTCGGATAGGCATCGACGGCAGCGGCGATGTCGTCGCCAGCCTTGACCCGCAATGCCTTGATGTACGGACGATGCCAGCCTTCGCACTGTTCAGCGGTTTCGTCGCCATGGAACTGCAACAGGTCCAGCGGCACGGCATCGAGGATTTCCCCCAACTCGCAGCGGCTGGCATTGACGAACAGGCCCACCGTCGTCACGAACGGCGGCAAAGCCTGAATGATCGCCCTCGCCTGCTGCACATTCACTGCACGCGGGCTCTTGGCGTAGAACACGAACCCGATCGCATCCGCCCCGGCCTCGACCGCTGCCAACGCATCTTCTATGCGGGTAATCCCGCAGATCTTGCTGCGAACGGCTGACATATCGAGAAAAACTCCGCGTCAAATTCGGGAAAGTCCCGGATGGTAACAAAAGCGCTCGAGGGCGTCAGCCGTCAAGTTCCGAGAAACCCGTAAGGAAATGTGGCCCGATAAAACGCTCGGGCAACGGAAATTCATCGTGATACTCGACCTGCACCAGATACAACCCGTACGGATGCGCTGTCACGCCACCGGAACGGCGCTCGCGGCTTTCCAGCACTTCTTTCATCCACTCGACCGGGCGTTCGCCTGCACCGATGGTCATCAACACACCGGCAATGTTGCGCACCATGTGGTGCAAAAAGGCGTTGGCGCGGATATCGAGCACGATCATCTTGCCGTGACGGGTCACGCGCAGGTGGTGCATTTTCTTGATCGGCGACTTGGCCTGGCACTGACCAGCACGGAACGCACTGAAATCGTGAGTGCCGATCAGGTATTGCGCCGCTTCAGCCATGCACTCAACGTCGAGTGGGCGGTGGTTCCAGGTGATCTCTTCGTTGAGATGCGCCGGACGAATCTGATCGTTGTAGATGACATAGCGATAACGCCGGGCGATGGCTTTGAACCGCGCATGGAAATGCGCCGGCATCACCCGCGCCCAGCTGACACTGATGTCGTGGGGCAGATTGATATTGGCGCCCATCACCCAGGCTTTCAGCGAACGATCGACTGGCGTGTCGAAATGAACCACTTGTCCGCAAGCATGCACCCCGGCATCGGTACGCCCGGCGCACTGCAGCGAAATCGGCGAATTGGCGACTTTCGACAAGGCTTTTTCGAGCTCTTCCTGCACCGTGGCCACGCCGGTCAACTGACGCTGCCAGCCGCTGTAGCGCGAGCCTTTGTACTCGACGCCCAGTGCCACACGGTAAAAGCCTTCGGGTGCCATTTCGGCGACCGGGTTATCTATGTTTGCCAAGGTGGGACAGCCTGCTGATGTACAAAGGCGGGCATTATAAGGCTGTGAGTCGGGGATGCCAGTCAGTTCTGTGTTGACCGATCCGGCCTCTTCGCGAGCAAGCCCGCTCCCACATTTGAAATGCGCTCTACCTGTGGGAGCGGGCTTGCTCGCGAAAGCGCCATTCCAGGCGCTGCAGAATCCAGCCCAAACAAAAACGGCAGCCTCAATGGGCTGCCGTTTTTATTTACCGCTGGCTCATGCCAGGTGCGAAAGCATTTCCTTGGCTTCGCCACGCTGCTTTTCGTCACCCTCGGTCAACACTTCGTTGAGGATGTCGCGTGCGCCGTCGCTGTCGCCCATATCGATGTAGGCCTGGGCCAGATCGAGTTTGGTCGCGGCTTCGTCGGTGCCGGCGAGGAAGTCGAAATCGTCCTCGCCCAGATCATCGCCCATGGCCGCATCGGCTTCGGTGAAGGTCGGCTCGGCGATGCTCTGCGACAGGCGATCCAGCTCGGCGTTGACGTCATTCAGTTCCGCTGCGAATGCGTCAGGCTCGGCCGCCGGGTTGCTGTCCATTTCATCAGCCAGCGACAGATCGAAATCCGCCGGCAGCTCCAGATCGTCCTGTGGCACTTCGTTGGCGACCACAGGCTCGACCGGCGACAGGTCTTTCACACCTTCGTCCAGATCCAGCAGGAAGTCATCCTCCGCCAGATCCGCCGCCGGGGCTGGCGCAGGCTCGGCACCCAGATCCAGATCGAGGTCGAAGTCCGACAGGTCGTCGAGGTTCTCTTTGATCTCTGTCTGCTGTTGCAGCACCGATTCAAAGCTCAGATCGTCGTCGGCCGGGAACTCGTCCAGCTCCACCGGAGCTTCAGGCTCAACAACAGGTGCAGGCTCAACAGGAGTGATGTTGTCGAGATCGTCCAGGCTCAGGTCGAACGCGCTATCCAGGTCGTCCGCCGCAGGCGCAGGCGCCTCTGGCTCGTCGAGCAGCAGCTCCTTGACGTATTGCGCATCGAGTTCGGCGGCGGCTGCCGCTGCAGCCAGACCCGCGACAGCGACGACCGCCATGGCCGGGAAGCGTTTTTTCAGCTCTTCGACCTTGGCGAAGTTATCACCGTTGGCCACCAACTGACGCTCCTGACCCACGAACGCATCGCGGTCGCCCTGCTGACCGTAAACCTCCATCAGTTTCAGACGCAGATCACTGCGTTGCGGCTCGAGGCTGACGCCCTCTTCCAGCAACGCTGCGGCCTGATTCAGGCGACCGGCATTGATGTGCGACTGCGCCTTGTCCAGCACGTCATCGGAACGCTCGGCGGACGGTGCGACCAATGGCGCGGCAATCGGCTCAGCCATCACCACCGGAGCCACTACCGCAGCAGGCGCTGGCGCAGGTGCCGGGGTGTTGAGCTTGACGCTGGCAGCAGGTGTTTCCAGGCCTTCGAAGCTGCTTTCCGGCAGATCCTGCTCGGCGGAGAACTCTTGCTCTTCCGCCAGAGCGCGGGCCATGCGCAGGTGTTTCTCGGCTTCCTGCTGGGCTTTGCGGCGACGGGCCAGCAGCAACAGCAGAAGCAGCAACACCACCGCACCGCCACCGATCAGACCCAGCAGGATCGGATTGGTCAGCAGTTCATTGAAGGTTTTGTCTTCATCGACTACCGGTTTTGGCGCAACCACTGGCGTCTCGGCAGGCGTGTCGACCGGTGGCGCAATCGCCGATTCAGGTGTTGGCGCCGCTTCTGCCGGGGTGGCTGGAGGGGTTGCAGCCAGTTCGGCGGTGATCGCCGGTACGGCAGCAGTGGCGGCTGGCGCAGCGCCCGGGCCTTCGGCCTGCATCTTCGCCAGTTGATTGTTCTTCAGCTCGATCAGGCGTTGCAGCTTGTCCAGCTGACTTTGCAGATCGGCCATGCGGCTTTTCAGTTCCTCGTTGTCACGACGGGTCGTGTCGAGGCTTTCCTGAGTCACCGCCAGCTTGTTGCTCAAGGCCTTGGCATCGCCGGCCGGGCCTTTGCCACGCCCTTTGGCGTTTTCGGCAGAGACCAGACTCAGGTTGTCCTTGGCATTCTGGCCGGCGCCGACATTGCTGCGACCACGCTTGGTGGCATCGAGCTGCTGCTGGCCGGTACCCGGCTTGGCCACATAGCGACGACCCTGACGCCAGGCTTCGTTCTGCGCGGCGACTTCGGCAATCGCTTTCGATTGCGGCAGCGCGGTGCTTTCCACCGAGTCCGGCAGGCGCAGCACCTGACCGGTTTTCAGCCGGTTGATGTTGCCGTCGATGAACGCATCCGGGTTGAGCGCCTGAATCGCCAGCATGGTCTGCTGCACCGAACCGCCGGTGCGCGCCTTCGCGGCAATTTCCCACAGGGTGTCGCGCGGCGTGGTGGTGTATTGCGACGGGTGCGTGGCGCCGGTGGTCGGTGCGGTGATGGTCTGCGACGGTGCCGGTTGCGCAGCGGCGTCAGCGGTCTGTGGCGAGAATTTCGACGGATCCAGCAGCACACTGTAATCGCGCAGCAGACGGCCATTCGGCCACATCACCTGCACGAGGAATTTCACCATCGGCTCCGACAGCGGCTTGCTCGAAGTCACGCGCAGTACGCTTTTGCCGTTGGCGTTGAGCACCGGGGTGAACGTCAGGTCGTTGAGGAAGGCCTGGCGATCGACGCCGGCCTTGGCGAAATCTTCGGGTGAAGCCAGGCTCGGCACCACTTCGGCAGCGGTGAGATCCTTGACGTCGAGCAACTCGATCTCGGCCACCAGCGGCTGGTTCAGGGTCGACTTCAGGGTCAGCTCCCCGAGCCCGAGGGCATGCGCCATACCGGAGGACAGCGCCGAGGCGGCCGCTATTGCTAACACCAGTTTGCGAACTTGAACCATAGCCTCATCCTTTGTTTGAACGTTCCTCGGCCAGCGAGAAGATGTTGATTGCCGCTGCCGTAAGGCATTGCGCGCGACGACGACAGACTGCCGCGCGCGATCATTTCTTTGATGCCCCGGAAAGTCCCGGAGGGTGACACGTTATCAAGTGCTCCGGGCAAGCATAGCGCTCACCTAGAATGAGTCGACAAATTGTTGCCAAGTATCTTTTACAGCAGGTCTTTTATCAACAATTCAGCGACCTGCACAGCATTCAGGGCCGCGCCTTTGCGTACGTTATCTGACGTCAGCCACAGATTAAGTTCCGCCGGGTCGTCGACACCGCTGCGCACCCGACCGACATAGACAACGTCCTGCCCCACCGCGTCACCCACCGCAGTCGGATAATCGCCGGCCTCAACCAGCTCGATGCCGGGCGCATCCTCAAGCGCAGCGTTGACCTTTGCCAGGTCGACCGCGCTCGCTGACTGCAAGGTCACGCTATAGCTATCGCCAAAAAACACCGGGGCTTGAACGCAAGTGGCGGAAATCTTTAATAAAGGTTGCTTCAGCACCTGACGCAACTCGCGCACCAGACGTTTTTCCAGCAGCGTGTGGCCTTGAGCGTCGGGCGTGCCGACCTGGGCCAACAGGTTGAAGGCCATCTGCCGATCAAAGAAAGTCGGCTCCAGCGGACGCATGTTCAGCAACTCAGCGGTCTGCCGCGCCAGCTCGGTCACAGCTTCGCGACCTTGGGCGGACACGGCCAGATTGGCGGTGACGTTGACGTATTGCAGTTCGAGCAAATCGAGCAGCGGCGCCAGCACCACGGCCAGCGTCGTCGCCGAAGGGCTTGGGCTGCTGACCTGGAACGGCGCTTTCAGACCGGCGATCACCTCGGCGTTGGCCTCCGGCACCACTTGCGGCGCCTGCTCGGCCGGCAACGCGCCGGACAGATCGATCAGCGAGCAACCGGCCGCGTGGGCACGCGCCGCGTAACTCAGGGAAACGGCAGCGCCAGCGGCAAAGAACACCAGTTTGACCTTGCTGAAATCGAACTCGTCGACTTCACGCACGCGCACGTTCTTGTTGCGAAACAGCACCGAACTGCCGGCGGATTCGCTGCTCGCCAGCAGGTGCAGGTTGCCGACCGGGAAGTCGCGCTCTTCGAGAATCTGTACGAGGGTTTCGCCGACAGTACCGGTGGCGCCGACGACGGCAATATCAAGGGTCTGGGTCATGGTTCTACCTCTGGCGAAACGGGGGGAGCGGCACTTTACCGGGTGAGTGAGATGCAGGCAATTTCTGCGGGACTTGCAGTGTCCGTTCTGACCTCTTCGCGAGCAAGCCCGCTCCCACAGGGGGAACGCAGTTCAAGGGTGGGAGCGGGCTTGCTCGCGAAGGCGCCAGACCTGACACCGGGAACCCTCAGGCATAAAAAAACCCGCACCTCTCACAAGGCGCGGGTTCTTTCACGACTTCAAGCTATCAACGCTCAAGCAGGATCCGCAGCATGCGACGCAGCGGTTCGGCCGCGCCCCACAGCAGTTGGTCGCCGACGGTGAAGGCACCGACGAATTGCGAGCCCATGTTCAGCTTGCGCAGACGACCCACCGGTACGTTCAGGGTGCCGGTGACCTTGGTCGGGCTCAGCTCCTGCATGCTGATGTCGCGGTTGTTCGGCACCAGTTTGACCCAAGGGTTGTGCTGGCTGATCAGCCCTTCGATATCAGCGATCGGCACGTCTTTGTTCAGCTTGATGGTCAGCGCCTGGCTGTGGCAACGCATGGCGCCGATGCGCACGCAGATGCCGTCGACCGGGATCGGGCTCTTGAAGCGGCCGAGGATCTTGTTGGTCTCGGCCTGGGCCTTCCACTCTTCGCGGCTCTGGCCGTTCGGCAGTTCCTTGTCGATCCACGGGATCAGGCTGCCGGCCAGCGGTACGCCGAAGTTTTCGGTCGGGTACGCGTCGCTGCGCATGGCTTCGGCCACGCGACGGTCGATGTCGAGGATCGCGCTGGCCGGATCGGCCAGTTGATCGGCCACCGCAGCGTGGGTCGCGCCCATCTGCTTGATCAGTTCACGCATGTTCTGCGCGCCCGCACCGGAGGCCGCCTGATAAGTCATGGCGCTCATCCACTCGACCAGACCGGCCTCGAACAGGCCGCCCAGGCCCATCAGCATCAGGCTGACGGTGCAGTTGCCGCCAATGTAGTTCTTGGTGCCCGCGTCCAGTTGCTGGTCGATGACCTTGCGGTTGACCGGGTCGAGAATGATCACTGCGTCATCGTTCATCCGCAGGCTGGAAGCCGCGTCGATCCAGTAACCCTGCCAGCCGGCTTCGCGCAGCTTCGGGAACACTTCGCTGGTGTAGTCGCCGCCCTGGCAGGTCAGAATCACGTCGAGGGTTTTCAGCTCTTCAATGCTGTAAGCGTCCTTGAGCGGAGCAATGTCCTTGCCCACGGACGGGCCTTGGCCACCGACATTGGAAGTGGTGAAAAACACCGGCTCGATAAGATCGAAATCCTGCTCTTCCAGCATCCGCTGCATGAGCACGGAACCGACCATGCCGCGCCAACCGATCAGACCTACACGTTTCATCGCAACTACACCTTCTTGAAAAGTGGGCCGCTGCTTTGTATTGAATTTCGCAGCGGGCCCGAGAGATTACAGATTCCGCAGCGCGGCGACTACTGCGTCACCCATTTCCTGCGTTCCGACTTTAGTGCAACCGGCCGAATAAATGTCACCGGTGCGCAAGCCTTGATCCAGCACCACGCTGACGGCTTTCTCGATGGCATCGGCCGCATCGTGCAGATTGAAGCTGTAACGCAGCATCATCGACACCGACAGAATCGTCGCCAGCGGGTTGGCAATGCCTTTGCCGGCGATGTCCGGGGCCGAACCGTGGCAAGGCTCGTACATGCCCTTGTTGTTCGAATCCAGCGAGGCCGACGGCAGCATGCCGATCGATCCGGTAAGCATCGAGGCTTCGTCGGAGAGAATGTCGCCGAACATGTTGTCGGTGACGATCACGTCGAACTGCTTCGGTGCGCGCACCAGTTGCATGGCGGCGTTGTCGACGTACATGTGGCTCAGTTCGACTTCAGGGTAATCCTTGGCGACCTGCTCGACCACTTCACGCCACAGTTGGCTGGACGCCAGCACGTTGGCCTTGTCCACCGAGCACAGCTTTTTGCCGCGAACCATGGCCATGTCGAAACCGACGCGGGCGATACGGCGGATTTCGCTTTCGCTGTACGGCAGGGTGTCGTAAGACTGACGCTCGCCGTTTTCCAGGGTGCGGGTGCCGCGTGGCGCGCCGAAGTAGATGCCGCCGGTCAGCTCACGCACGATCAGGATGTCCAGACCGGCAACGATTTCCGGCTTCAGGCTCGAAGCGTCGGCCAGTTGCGGGTAGAGGATCGCCGGACGCAGGTTGCCGAACAGGCCCAGTTGCGCACGGATTTTCAGCAGACCGCGCTCAGGGCGGATGTCACGCTCGATGGTGTCCCATTTCGGGCCGCCCACGGCGCCCAGCAGCACGGCGTCGGCAGCACGGGCACGCTCGAGGGTTTCGTCGGCCAACGGCACGCCATGCTTGTCGATGGCGGCGCCACCGATCACGTCATGGCTCAGCTCGAAGCCCAGGCTGTACTTGTCGTTGGCCAGCTCCAGCACCTTGACCGCTTCGGCCATGATTTCCGGACCAATACCGTCACCTGGGAGAATCAGAATCTGCTTGCTCATGCTTTCCTCGTGTCTTCAATCGGTTCGCCTCTAACAGGCGCGCCCGGAAAAATGCTTAGCGTTCGGCCATCAATACGATTACATCTGTACTGAACGAGCCGTCGGCATCAATCTCAAAATATTCGCGCACTTCGTTGCCCATCGACTGCTGCAACTGGCGGATCGCCGCGCGCATCACCTCGGGCGTGCGCATGCGCTCGACCCAACTGCGGTACTCCAGACGCAGGCGCTGACGCGTGGTGCTGCGAGTGTGCAGCCCGGCCTCGCTGACCTGACGCAACCACTCACCGGCGGAATAATCGCGCACGTGGCTGGTGTCGCGCAGCACTTCGACGCTTTGCAGGTAAGTGTCGAACAACGGACTGCCCGGTGACAACACGTCGATGAACGCTGCCACACCGCCCGGTTTCAGCACCCGACGCACTTCACGCAGGGCCACCCCGAGGTCGCTCCAATGGTGCGCCGAATAACGACTGAACACGTAATCGAATTCGCCATCGGCAAACGGCAGGCGCTCGGCGGCGCCGTTGACCGTGGCAATGTTGGCAAAACCGCGATCCACAGCCGCAGCGGCGACCACGTCGAGCATTTGCTGCGACAGGTCGTAAGCCACCACTTCCTTGACCAGCGGCGCCACGTGAAAACTCACATGACCGGCGCCGCAACCCAGGTCCAGCACCCGGGCCGCGCCCTGCCCGGCCAGTTCAGCCTGTAGCAGCGCGAATTCGGTGCCTTGAGCGTGAACGGCGCTGCTCAGGTAGGCGGCGGCCTGTTCACCGAATTGCTTTTGTACAACCTGACTGTGTTGGGCGGTGCTGGTCATGGTCACATCCTGCATTTGTGTTGTTTGAGCGGCCGTCTTCGCGAGCAGGCTCGCTCCCACAGGGGAATGCATTTCAAGTGTGGGAGCGAGCCTGCTCGCGAAGAGGCCGGCCCTGACTACATCAATCTCGAATCAATCACGCGTCGCGGAACAACCACGGCTGGCTCACACGATGCCTGGCCTCGAACGCCGCAATCGCATCACCGTCCTGCAAGGTCAGGCCGATATCGTCCAGCCCATTGAGCAGACAATGCTTGCGGAACGCGTCGATCTCGAAGCGGTACACCCTGCCGTTCGGGCTGGTCACGGTCTGCTCGTGCAGATCGATCTGCAATTGATAGCCCGGCTCGGCCTCGACCTGCTTGAACAACTCATCGACTTCAGCGTCGCTCAGGATGATCGGCAGCAAGCCGTTCTTGAAGCTGTTGTTGAAGAAGATGTCGGCGTAGCTCGGCGCGATGATGCTGCGGAAACCGTATTCTTCCAGTGCCCATGGCGCGTGTTCACGGCTGGAGCCGCAACCGAAGTTCTCGCGGGCCAGCAACACACTGGCGCCTTGATAACGCTCGGCATTGAGCACGAACTCCTTGTTCAACGGGCGCTTGGAGTTGTCCTGATACGGCTGGCCGACATCCAGGTAACGCCACTCATCGAACAGGTTCGGGCCGAAACCGGTGCGCTTGATCGACTTCAAAAACTGCTTGGGAATGATCTGGTCGGTGTCGACGTTGGCACGATCCAGAGGCGCGACAAGACCAGTGTGCTGGGTAAAAGCTTTCATGCTGCGCTCTCCTTCAGATCAATTCACGAACGTCGATGAAACGACCGTTCACCGCCGCCGCAGCGGCCATGGCCGGGCTCACGAGGTGGGTACGACCACCGGCGCCCTGACGGCCTTCGAAGTTACGGTTGGAGGTCGAGGCGCAATGCTCGCCGGACTCCAAACGGTCCGGGTTCATCGCCAGGCACATCGAGCATCCCGGCTCACGCCATTCGAAACCGGCTTCGAGGAAGATCTTGTCGAGACCTTCGGCTTCCGCCTGCGCCTTCACCAGACCCGAGCCCGGTACGACGATTGCCTGCTTGATCGT
Organism: Pseudomonas sp. S3(2024); assembly: GCF_036861315.1. Classification (NCBI taxonomy): domain Bacteria; kingdom Pseudomonadati; phylum Pseudomonadota; class Gammaproteobacteria; order Pseudomonadales; family Pseudomonadaceae; genus Pseudomonas; species Pseudomonas sp. S3(2024). The sequence continues at coordinate 383,307 of NZ_JAZAQQ010000005.1, forward strand.
CGAAGCGACTTTGCGGCCCTTGGCGATCACGGCCGCAGCGCGCAAGTCTTCGATGCGCGAGTTGGTGCAGGAGCCGATGAACACGCGATCCAGCTGAATGTCGGTGATCGCCTGATTGGCGGTCAAACCCATGTATTTCAGGGCGCGGACGATCGAGTCGCGCTTGACCAGATCCATCTCTTTGGCCGGATCCGGCACGTTCTGATCAACGGCCAGGACCATTTCCGGGGAGGTGCCCCAACTGACTTGCGGCTTGATCTGCGCAGCGTCCAGTTCAACCACGGTGTCGAACTTGGCATCGGCATCGGAGACCAGGTCTTTCCAGGCTTCAACTGCCTGATCCCACTGCGCGCCTTTCGGTGCGAACGGACGGCCCTTGACGTACTCGACAGTCTTTTCGTCCGCAGCCACCAGACCCACGCGGGCGCCGGCTTCGATGGACATGTTGCAGATGGTCATGCGGCCTTCGACCGACAAATCGCGGATCGCGCTGCCGGCGAATTCGATGGCATGGCCGTTACCGCCGGCGGTGCCGATCTTGCCGATCACCGCGAGGACGATGTCCTTGGCGGTCACACCGAATGGCAACTGACCTTCGACGCGCACCAGCATGTTCTTCATTTTCTTCGCGACCAGGCACTGGGTGGCGAGCACGTGCTCGACCTCGGAAGTGCCGATCCCGTGCGCCAAGGCACCGAACGCGCCGTGGGTCGAGGTGTGCGAGTCGCCGCAGACTACGGTCATGCCCGGCAAGGTTGCGCCCTGCTCCGGGCTGATCACGTGGACGATGCCTTGGCGGATGTCGTTCATCTTGAACTCGACAATGCCGTACTCATCACAGTTGTCATCGAGGGTCTGCACCTGCAAACGCGAGACCTGGTCGGCAATGGCTGCGATGCCGCCCTTGCGCTCTGGCGTGGTCGGTACGTTGTGGTCCGGGGTCGCGATGTTGGCATCGATGCGCCATGGCTTGCGCCCGGCCAGACGCAGGCCTTCGAAGGCTTGCGGCGAGGTCACTTCGTGGATGATGTGACGATCGATATAGATCAGCGCCGAGCCATCGTCGCGCTGCTTGACCAAATGCGAATCCCAGAGCTTGTCGTAGAGCGTTTTGCCGGCCATCAGACGGTTCCTCATCAGCTTGTTTCTATGCCCTGGGCTTATCAATAACCCTTTGGCTTGTGAGGCCGATCCTATGGGGTTAGATTAAATAACTCAAATTCATATTTTTTATGCTTTGGATAACCAACTGGAATACGAACCATGGATCTGGCCAACCTCAATGCTTTTATCGCCATCGCCGAGACCGGCAGCTTCTCCGGCGCCGGGGAACGCCTGCATCTGACGCAACCGGCGATCAGCAAACGCATCGCCGGACTGGAGCAACAATTGAAGGTGCGGCTGTTCGACCGACTCGGTCGTGAAGTCGGCCTGACCGAGGCCGGCCGCGCCCTGTTGCCCCGGGCTTATCAGATTCTCAACGTGCTGGACGACACCCGTCGTGCCCTGACCAACCTGACCGGCGAAGTCAGCGGTCGACTGACCCTGGCCACCAGTCACCACATCGGCCTGCACCGCTTGCCGCCCCTGTTAAGGGAATTCACCCGCCGCTACCCACAGGTGGCGCTGGATATTCAGTTCCTTGATTCGGAAGTGGCCTACGAAGAGATTCTCCATGGCCGTGCGGAACTGGCGGTGATCACCCTGGCGCCAGAGCCGCACACACTGGTCAAAGCCGCGCCGGTATGGGACGACCCGCTGGATTTCGTGGTGGCGCCGGAACATTCGCTGATCAGCAATGGCGCGGTGAGCCTGGCGGACATTGCCGGTCATCCGGCGGTTTTTCCCGGAGGCAACACCTTTACTCATCACATTGTCCAACGCTTGTTCGAAGCCCAAGGGCTGACGCCGAACATCGCCATGAGCACCAACTACCTGGAAACCATCAAGATGATGGTCTCCATTGGTCTGGCCTGGAGTGTTCTGCCCCGCACCATGCTTGATGAACAGGTGGCGCGCATACCTTTGCCGGGCATACAGCTCAGTCGCCAGCTAGGCTATATCGTGCACACCGAACGGACGCTGTCGAATGCGGCAAGGGCTTTCATGGCCTTGCTGGATGCGCAAATCGATCTGCCAGGGACTCCAGGCTAACTTGTGCTACTCCTATAGAGCCGCTGTCCCTGTGCCTAACGCCACCATCAGCTCAAGGCCCGTTAACAATGCCGAAATCTGTTGACCGAATTCCGCCGATGCCGCGTATTCAGGCCATTGATCCGCGACGTTCCGAGCAGAGCTGGGAGAGTGCGCCGCAATTGCTCGCCGCACTCAACGGCGCCCGGCTCGGCGCCTGGTATTGGGACATCGAGCGCGGGCAGATCAGCTGGTCACGGGGCACTCAGGCGCTGTTCGGCTTCGATCCACGTCAACCGTTGCCCCAGGACCTGGAATATCTCGACCTGCTGCCGCCCGAAGACCGGGCGAAAACCGTGCGCGCCTTCCACGCGGTGATTGCCGGCGCCCCGCTGGAACAGGCGATGCACCACCGCATCCGCTGGCCCGACGGCAGCCTGCATTGGCTGGAAATCAGCGGCAGCCTGCTGCCGGACAAAAACGGCCGGCCCCGAATGATCGGGGTGATTCGCGAAATCACCCACCAGCGCCAGCGCGAACAGGCTCTGAGCAGCTCGGAGAAACGTTTCGCCACACTTTTTCACCTGTGCCCGAACATGGTGCTGCTGACGCGCCAGGAAGACGGCCTGATCACCGAAGCCAACCAGTATTTCGAAAGTCTGTTCGGCTGGCCGGTCCAGGACGCCATTGGTCGCACCACACTGGAACTGGGCCTATGGGTGCACCCCGAACAACGCGCAGAGCTGGTGAAAAAGACCAAGGCCAAAGGTGAATTGATCAGCATGGAAGTGCAGTTCCGCGCCAGCAACGGGCAGATTCATGACGGTATCCTCAGTGCGCAAAAGGTCGAACTCGAAGGCCAGCCGTATCTGCTCAGCACGTTTCTCGACACCACCGAACGCAAAGCCGCCGAACACGCCTTGAAAGACAGTCAGGAACGCCTTGATCTGGCGCTGGACTCGGCGCAACTCGGCACCTGGGACTGGCACATTCCCAGCGGCATGCTCTACGGCTCGGCGCGGGCCGCGCAACTGCACGGGCTGGAGCCGATCCCGTTTCACGAATCATTCGAGGAGTTCTTCGAAGGCGTGCCCGGCGAGGAGCGCGACAGCATGCGCGACGCCTACCGCAGCCTGCGCGAAGGCCCGGCCGGCAACTATCAACTGACCTATCGCGTGCAACTGGCGGATGGCAGCTCACGTTATCTGGAAAGCCGCGCCCGCCTCTACCGCGACGAAAATGGCGCGCCACTGCGTATGGCCGGGACCTTGCTGGACATCACCGATCAGGTCGAGCGCGAGCAACGTCTGGTCGCCTCCGAAGAGAAATTTGCCACGCTGTTCCAGGTCAGCCCCGACCCGATCTGCGTCACCCGCCAGGACAGCGGCGAGTTCATCGAGATCAACAACAGCTTCACCCAGACCTTCGGCTGGAGCGCCGCCGACGTGATCGGGCGCACCGCCGAGGACATCGGCCTGTGGGACGCCTCGGCGAAGAGTCTGCAACGCATCGAGCGGGTGATTCGCGAACAGGGTCTGAGCAATGTCGCGATCATCGTCCAGCACAAGGACGGCCAGTCGCTGACGTGCGTGATTTCCAGCCGGCAGATCAGCGTCGGCAATCAGCCGTGCATCGTCACCACCTTGCGCGACATCACCCAACAACAGCGCTCCGAGGCCGCACTCAAGGCCAGCGAAGAGAAATTCGCCAAAGCATTTCACTCCAGCCCCGATGCGATCACCATCACCGAACGTGACACCGGGCGCTATCTGGAGGTCAACGACGGTTTCTGCCGCCTCACCGGTTATCGTGCTGAAGAAGTGGTGGGCAAGACCGTGTACCAGATCGGCATCTGGGCCGAAGAGAAACAACGCTCGGCGCTGCTTGCCGAACTGCAGATCAAGGGCCGCGTTCATCATCAGGAGATGCTCGGGCGCAACAAGCGCGGTGAGTTGCTGACCGTTGAAGTGTCGATCGAACCGATCACCCTCAACGAAACGGCGTGCCTGCTGCTGACCGCCCGGGACGTCAGCCTGTTGAAAAACGCTGAAGCACAGATCCGCCATCTGGCCTATCACGATCCGCTGACCAATCTGCCCAACCGCGCCCTGCTGATGGATCGCCTGAGCCAGCAGATCGCCCTGCTCAAGCGCCACAACCTGCGCGGTGCGCTGCTGTTCCTCGACCTTGACCACTTCAAGCACATCAACGACTCGCTGGGCCACCCGGTCGGCGATACGGTGCTGAAAATCATCACCGCACGGCTCGAAGCCAGCGTGCGCATGGAGGACACGGTGGCGCGTCTCGGCGGCGATGAATTCGTGGTGCTGCTCAGCGGCCTCGAAGGCACGCGCAACGAGGTCAGTGCACAAGTGCGGGAACTGGCCGACACCATTCGCGAACTGCTCTCGGAGCCGATGTTCCTCGACGGCCAGCGCCTGCAGGTGACACCGAGCATCGGCGTGGCACTGATTCCCGATCACGGCTCGACCCCGACCGACCTGCTCAAGCGCGCCGACATTGCGCTGTACCGAGCCAAGGATTCCGGGCGCAACACCACGCAGATGTACCACAACACCATGCAGAAGGCGGCCAGCGAACGGCTGCGCATGGAGACCGACCTGCGTCTGGCGTTATCGCGCGGCGAGTTCAACGTGCATTACCAGCCGCAGGTCGATGCGCAGGACAACCGCATCATTGGCGCCGAGGCGCTGGTGCGCTGGAATCACCCGGAACTCGGCGCGCAATCGCCCACTGAATTCATCAAGGTGCTGGAAGACAGCGGGCTGATTCTGGAGGTCGGTACCTGGATCCTCGATGAGGCCTGTGAGGCGTTCAAACAATTGATCGCGCTGAAACTGGTCGACCCGCTCAACTTCAGCCTGTGCGTAAACATCAGCCCACGGCAGTTCCGCCAGAACGACTTCGTCGAACGCATCGAACACAGCATGAGCAGCCACGGCCTGCCCTGCTCGCTGCTGAAACTGGAGATCACCGAGGGCATCGTCATCCAGAACCTGGAAGACACCATCAGCAAGATGCGCCGTCTGAAAAAACTTGGCGTGAGCTTCGCCATGGACGATTTCGGCACCGGCTATTCATCGCTGACCTACCTCAAGCGCCTGCCGGTGGACACCCTGAAAATCGACCAGTCGTTCATCCGCGACGCAACCACCGACCCCAACGACGCCGAGATCATCCGCGCCATCGTCGCCATGGCCCGCAGCCTGGAACTGGAGGTGATTGCCGAAGGCGTGGAGACGCCGGAGCAACTGGCGTTCCTGCAAGGGCTGGGCTGCCATTTGTATCAGGGCTATCTGCACAGTCGGCCAGTGGCGCTGGAGGCGTTGAAAAAAATGCTCGAATGACGAGCACAAAAAAAGGGCGCCAGTGGCGCCCTTCTTTTTTGCTCGGCCTTATTGCAGAACCGGCTTCTGCGCTCCGTTGATCGGGATGCGCTTGGCTTTCGCTTCTTCCGGGATCACCCGCAACAGGTCGATGCTCAACAGACCGTTGCTCAGATCGGCGGCCTTGATCTCGATGTGATCGGCCAGGCGGAAGGACAGCTTGAAAGCCCGCTGGGCAATGCCTTGATGCAGGAAGGTCACGCCTTCGTTGGCATCACGCTTGCCGCCACTGATGGTCAGCACACCCTTCTCGACTTGCAGCTCCAGGTCTTCTTCCTGAAAACCGGCTGCCGCTACGACGATGCGGTATTGATCGTCACCGTGTTTTTCCACGTTGTAGGGTGGGTAGGTGCTGCCTGGCTCGTTGCGCAGCGCGGTTTCGAACAGGTCGTTGAAACGGTCGAAACCCACCGAGGAACGGAACAGTGGTGCCAGGGAAAATGCAGTACTCATGGTTCAAATCTCCTGAAAACAATCAGCAAGGTCTTTTGACTCCGCGACCCGAATTCGGCATCGCGTAACCCTTAGATAGGGACCGCCAAAATGATTTCAAGAGAGTATTTGCAGATTTTTTTCAGGCTGCGGCGGCGACCGGCAAACCCAGCAAACGCGAGACTTGATCCGGTTCTGTCTCGCGACGCAGCACGGTAAACAGCTCGGTGGCCTCGGGATAATTGCGCGTCAGCATCGCCAGCCATTGCTTCAAGCGACCCGGCGATTGCCGTGCGGTCATCTGCGCCTTGGCTTGCAGCCAGAAGTCCTGAATCAGCGGCAGCAGCTCGGCCCAGCTCATCTCGACCACTTCTTCACCGGCGCGCGCGGCAGCGATCTGCCGGGCCAGATCCGGGCGCGACACCAGACCGCGTCCGAGCATGATGTCTTCGACGCCGCTGATCTCGCGGCAACGGCGCCAGTCTTCGACGCTCCAGATATCACCGTTGGCGAACACCGGCACCTTGACCACCTCCTGCACCCGCGGAATCCACTCCCAATGCGCCGGCGGCTTGTAGCCATCAACCTTGGTTCGGGCGTGAACCACAATGTGTTCGGCGCCGCCCTCGGCCAGCGCGGTGGCGCAGACCAGCGAGCCGTCAGGGCTGTCGAAACCGAGGCGCATTTTCGCGGTGACCGGGATGTGCGCCGGCACGGCGCGACGCACGTGTTCGACGATGCTGTTGAGCAGCTCCGGCTCCTTAAGCAGCACCGCCCCACCCCGGGATTTGTTGACGGTCTTGGCCGGGCAGCCGAAGTTCAGGTCGATCACTTCCGAGCCGAGCTCGCAGGCCAACGCCGCGTTTTCCGCCAGGCACACCGGATCGGAGCCCAACAATTGCACGCGCAACGGCACACCGGAACGGGTGCGGGCGCCGTTCAGCAGCTCCGGGCCGAACTTGTGGAAGTAGGCCGGGGTGAGCAACTGATCGTTGATCCGAATGAACTCGGTCACGCACCAGTCGATGCCGCCAACGCGGGTCAGCACGTCGCGCAGGATGTCGTCGACCAACCCCTCCATGGGCGCCAGGGCAATTTGCATGGGGAAAACACACTCAGGAAGAAAAAACGTGCGGCAGTTTACTGGATATCGCAAGAAACCGCAGATCCCTTGCAGGAGTGAGCCTGCTCCCACAGGTATTGGGGTCTGCCGCAGGTTTTGTGGTTAATCGCGGGATCATTGTGGGAGCGGGCTTGCTCGCGAAGGCGGTGGATCAGTCAAATGAATGCTGAATGACACGACGCCTTCGCGAGCAAGCCCGCTCCCACAGGTCAGGTTTTCGCTACCCCTGAAGTCTGGATTGCCGGGCCGTAACCCTCGATGAACTCCGCCGGCATGCGCTTGGGTTTGCCGCTGGACAGTTCGATGCAGACGAAAGTGGTCTGGGCGCGCAGCAGGGTGGCGTTGTCGCTGGGGCGGATCAGCTGGAAGTGCCGGGTCATTTTCAGGCGCTGGTCCCAATCGACGATCCAGGTCGCCAGTTGCAGTTCGTCGCCTTCGTAGGCCGCCGCCAGATAATCGATTTCGTGACGCACCACGGCCATCGCCCGATCCAGGCGCCGGTATTCGACCAGATCCAGCCCCAGACGCTGCGAGTGGCGCCAGGCGCAGCGCTCGAGCCAGGTCACGTACACCGCGTTGTTCGCGTGGCCCAGCCCGTCGATGTCCTCGGCGCCTACTTGCAGATCAATGGTGAACGGCGTTGCCCGATCCCAGCCCATGCCCCACTCCCGGTCAGATTATTCAACCGGGGCAGTGTAACGGATGTCAGGCCGATTGCCGCGCTTGAAGGCTGCGCCCCGCCAACAGTGATAACACGCCATCAACCACTCGAGGGTCGGCCAGCACGCGCTGGTGGCCGCCGCTTTCCAGGCGCAGCAGGCGACTGTCGAACCAGGATTCGTGGATCAATTGCGATTCCTTGACCGAGACAAAGGTGTCGTCCTCGGCATGCACGATCAGGCCCGGCATATCCAGTTGATAGTGCGCGACATCAAGGGTCGCGGCGCGCATGCCGACGTCCTGCTCGACCTGGCGGATGAACGCCGAGCGCGCCCGCGGCGGCATGCCGACATAGCGAGCAAAACCGCGCAGCACGCCGAGGATCCGTGCGGGGGCAGCGATACTGACCAGGGTTTCGGTGCGCAGGCCCAGTTGCACCGCGAGCATGGCACTGGCGCCGCCCATGGAGTGGCCGATGACGGCTTGAAGAGGAGGCAATTCGGCGGCCGCTTCGAGCATGGCGCGGGCGAACAGTACGACGTTGGCTTCACGCCCCGGCGAACGACCATGGGCCGGGCCATCGAGGGCAACGACGGTGTAACCGGCCTCAACCAGCGCCGTGATCAACGCCGCAAACTGGGTGGGCCGCCCTTCCCAACCGTGCATCAACAGCACCGCCGGCCCCTGCCCCCAACGCAGCGCCGACAGGCCGAAGCGCAGCGTGATGCGTTCGGCACTCGCCAGCAGCGGCAGCTCCCAATCACGCAGCGGCAACGTGCGCGGCGTCATGAACGCCTGACGCATTTTGCTTGCTACTCGTTGCGGTGCAATCCAGCCCAAGGTGCCATTAACGCCACGAACCCACTTCAACGTGTTCATCGCTTTCTCCTCAGGCGTGTTGCCTTCAGGTCAACGCACCGCCGACTTGGCAGCGCGCAGCAATCGATCGGATAAATCGCCCGGGCCCAGCGCGCGTGCCAGCGCCAGACCACCCACCATCAACGCCACATCGGCCAACGCCTTGTCGGTGTCCTCGGGGCTGGACGCCAACTGCGCAATCATCAGTTCCAGGTGTTCGTTCAGCGCAATGCGGAAGGATTCCGGCAGACGCCCAAGTTCGCCAATAGAGGCCGGAATCGGGCACGCGGCATCGCTGGAATCACGGTGCTTGCGTGACAGATAGAACGCAGCGACCAGGGCACGACGCTCTTCGCCAGTCAGCTCGGAATCCATGTCGGCAATCAGGTCGCGTCGACGGCTGAGCAGTTGCTTGAACGCCTCGAGCATCATCGCGTCCTTGCTTTCGAAGTGCGCGTAGAAACCACCGACGGTCAGGCCGGCGGCGCCCATCACTTCGCCCACGCTGGGATCCGCCGGGCCACGCTGCATCAGTGCGGCACTGGCCGCCTTGAGGATGCGTTCGCGGGTTTGAGCTTTTTTATCGTTCATCGTTGCCTCCGAATATTACGACTAGAATATTATTCGCATAATAATATTCCGCAAGTCGAGGATATGACCGCTGGTCTGAAGCACAGTGTAAGGAAAAAGGAGAGTTGGCCAAACGCCAGACAAACAAAAGGGCCATTCAATAATTGAATGACCCTTATAAATCCCGCAGAGCGGGTAATCGTGGCGTCCCCTAGGGGACTCGAACCCCTGTTACCGCCGTGAAAGGGCGGTGTCCTAGGCCACTAGACGAAGGGGACACAAACCCTTCTATACAGCTGATCAGTGCTGAGATCTGATCTGATTCAAGGCCGGTGTGGCCAGACCTTGAACTGTAAAATTGGTGGAGCTAAGCGGGATCGAACCGCTGACCTCCTGCATGCCATGCAGGCGCTCTCCCAGCTGAGCTATAGCCCCGGATTTTTCGCCTCGCGGCGGAGCGACATCTTGCAACGTCGCTTCTGTAAAACTGGCGTCCCCTAGGGGACTCGAACCCCTGTTACCGCCGTGAAAGGGCGGTGTCCTAGGCCACTAGACGAAGGGGACGCAAACCCTTCTATACAACTGATCAACGCTGAGTGTTGATCGCTTCGGAGCCGGTGTGGCCAGGCTTCGAAGTGTAAATTGGTGGAGCTAGACGGGATCGAACCGTCGACCTCTTGCATGCCATGCAAGCGCTCTCCCAGCTGAGCTATAGCCCCTCATCGTTGATGTCATCGCTGAGGACGGGGCGAATCTTAAGGGCGTATCGAAAGCCTGTCAAACTTATTTTTGAAAAATTTCAAAGTTTTTTGTCGGCATAACAATCACTTACCGCCCTCCCCCCGAAAATCCGGGGGAAAAACGCCGAAGGCCGGAATCAAACGATCCCGGCCTTCGGCGGTTACCGCAGAGTCAGACGTGCTTAAGCAATCGCGCCCAGCAGCTTTTCCCACTCTTTGTTTTCTTTCTTCGACACGCCACCCAGCAGGTCAATCGCCTGGCGCAGACGGAAACGGGTCAGATCCGGGCCGAGGATTTCCATCGCATCGAGCACCGATACCGAACTGGCCTGCCCGGTAATCGCGGCAAACATCAGCGGCATCGCATCGCGCAGCTTCAGCTCGAGGGATTCGACCACCGCCTGAATCGTTGCGGTGATGCTGTCCTTCTCCCACTGACGCAGGCTTTCCAGCTTCCACAGGATCAATTGCATCAACTGACGCACCTGATCACCGGAAAGTTTTTTCGATTCGAACAGCTTGGCATCCGGGTTCACGCCACCGGCAAAGAAGAAGCCGCCCAGCGGTGCAACCTGGCTGAAGGTTTCCACACGCCCCTGCACCAGCGGCGCGATCTTCATCATGTATTCGGCGTTGAATGCCCACTTCTGCACTCGCGCGGCGAATTCTTCCACCGGCAGATCTCGCAGCCACTGGCCGTTGAGCCACGACAGTTTCTCGATGTCGAAGATCGGCCCGCCAAGCGACACACGCTTGAGGTCGAAGTTGTCGACCATTTCCTGCAGCGAGAACTTCTCGCGTTCGTCGGGCATCGACCAGCCCATGCGACCGAGGTAGTTGAGCATCGCTTCGGGCATGAAGCCCATGCGCTCGTAGAAGGTCACCGAGGTCGGGTTCTTGCGCTTGGACAGCTTGCTCTTGTCCGGGTTACGCAGCAGCGGCATGTAGCACAGCTCCGGTTGTTCCCAGCCGAAATATTCGTAAAGCAGAATCAGTTTCGGCGCCGATGGCAGCCATTCTTCGCCGCGCAGCACGTGGGTGATGCCCATCAGGTGGTCGTCGACCACGTTGGCGAGGAAGTACGTCGGCAAGCCGTCGGTCTTCATCAGCACTTGCATGTCCATGCGATCCCACGGGATCTCGACATCGCCACGCAGCATGTCCGGCACCACGCAGACGCCTTCGGTCGGCACTTTCATGCGGATCACGTGCGGTTCGCCGGCGGCCAGACGGGCGGCGACTTCTTCCTTCGACAGCAGCAGCGCGCGGCCGTCGTAGCGCGGGGTCTCGCCGCGCGCCATTTGTTCGGCGCGCATCTGGTCCAGTTCTTCTGCGGTGCAGAAGCATGGGAACGCATGGCCCATGTCGACCAGTTGCTGGCAATACTTCTGATAGATATCGCCACGCTCGCTCTGCCGGTACGGGCCGTGCGGGCCGCCAACGTCCGGGCCTTCGCTCCAGTCGATACCCAGCCAGCGCAGGGCGTCGAAGATCTGCTGTTCGGACTCGCGGGTCGAACGCAACTGGTCGGTGTCTTCGATGCGCAGGATGAACTCACCGCCATGCTGCTTGGCAAAGCAGTAGTTGAACAATGCGATGTAAGCGGTACCTACGTGGGGGTCCCCGGTAGGCGATGGCGCGATGCGAGTGCGGACGGTGGTCATGGCATGTCTCGAAAAGAATGAAAAGCAAAACAATCAAGCGGCGAATGGTAACAGGCGACACCCGCCCCGCTCCAGCGGGCAGGGCATTTAAGCCAAGTTTGCGTCTGTAACGCCCATAGACCGTGGTGACGGCCCGAATATCAGCCATTGGCATTTACCGTTTATCGGCGGTATGCCAGATTCAGCCGCAGATAACTTTCCTTACAATTCCTCGACTACAGTTTGCCTCATGCCTGCCCAACTCAAGCGTCGTCTGTTTATTTTCCTGCTCCTGGTGCTGTTGATTGCCGGGGGCTTCTTCGCCCACTGGTTTTTCAAGGGGCGCTTTTATGAAAGCACCGATAACGCCTATGTCCAGGGCGAGATCACCCGCGTCTCCAGCCAGTTGAGCGCGCGCATCGACGAAGTGCTGGTGCAGGACAACCAGCACGTGGAAAAAGACCAGTTGCTGGTGCGCCTCGAACCCAATGATTTCCGCCTCGCCGTCGATCGCGCCAATGCCGCCCTCGCCACTCGCGAAGCCGAGCGCTTACAGGCACAAAGCAAATTGACTCAGCAATCGAGCCTGATCGCCGCCAGCGACGCGCAAGTGGCCACCACCCAGGCCACGCTTGGCCGCTCGCAGATGGATTTATCGCGTGCTGAAACCCTGCGCAAACCCGGTTACGTTTCCGAGGAACGGGTGACCACCCTCTCCGCTGACGCCCATATCGCCCGCTCACAGGTAGCCAAGGCCCAAGCAGATGCACAGAGCCAGCGCCAGCAGGTCAACGCACTGACTGCCGAGATCAAACGTCTCGACGCGCAGATTGCCAACGCCCGTGCAGACATCGCCCAGGCCGAACTCAACCTGACTCGCAGCGAAATCCACGCGCCGATCAGCGGCCTGGTCGGCCAGCGCGCCGCACGCAATGGCCAAGTGGTGCAGGCCGGCGCGTATTTGCTGTCGATCGTCCCGGACGAAGACATCTGGGTGCAGGCCAACTTCAAGGAAACCCAGATCGGCCACATGCAGCCCGGACAGAAAGCCGAGCTGACCTTCGATGCCTACAGCGACACGCCGATCGAAGCGCGGGTCGACAGCCTGTTCGCCGCCTCCGGTGCCCAGTTCAGCCTGCTGCCGCCGGATAACGCCACCGGCAACTTCACCAAAGTCGTGCAGCGGATTCCGGTAAAACTCACCTTCAAGGCCGACAACCCACTGCACGGCAAGATCCGCCCGGGCATGTCGGTCACCGCCACCGTGAACATCAAAGACGCCCCTGACGATGGCCGGTGATTCGCTGATCCGCCCGGTCGGCGAACCGACCCGGCGGGACTGGATCGCGGTGATGAGCGTGATGCTCGGCGCCTTCATGGCGGTACTCGACATCCAGATCACCAACTCTTCACTCAAGGACATCCAGGGCGCCCTGTCGGCGACGCTGGAAGAAGGCTCGTGGATTTCCACCTCGTATCTGGTCGCGGAAATCATCATGATCCCGCTGACCGCGTGGCTGGTGCAGTTGCTCTCGGCGCGGCGCCTGGCGGTGTGGGTGTCGCTGGGGTTTCTGGTGTCATCGCTGCTGTGCTCGATGGCCTGGAGCCTCGAAAGCATGATCGTCTTTCGCGCCATGCAGGGCTTCACCGGCGGCGCGCTGATCCCGCTGGCGTTCACCCTGACCCTGATCAAACTCCCCGAACACCACCGCGCCAAGGGCATGGCGATGTTCGCCATGACCGCGACCTTCGCCCCCTCCATCGGCCCGACCCTCGGTGGCTGGCTCACGGAAAACTGGGGCTGGGAATACATCTTCTACATCAACATCCCGCCGGGGCTGATCATGATCGCCGGGCTGATGTACGGGCTGGAGAAGAAGGAAGCGCACTGGGAACTGCTGAAAAGCACCGACTACACCGGAATTCTCACGCTGGGTGTCGGCCTCGGCTGCCTGCAAGTCTTTCTCGAAGAAGGCCACCGCAAGGACTGGCTCGAATCAAACCTGATCGTGGCACTGGGCAGCATTGCCCTGCTGAGCCTGATAACCTTCGTCATCGTGCAGGTCTCCAAACCCAACCCGCTGATCAACCTCGGCATCCTGCGTAATCGCAACTTCGGCCTGTCGAGCATTTCCAGCCTCGGCATGGGCGTCGGTTTATACGGCTCGATCTATCTGCTGCCGCTGTACCTGGCGCAGATCCAGAATTACAACGCCCTGCAGATCGGCGAAGTGATCATGTGGATGGGCGTGCCGCAGCTGTTCCTGATTCCGCTGGTGCCGAAGCTGATGAAGTTCGTGTCGCCGAAGTGGCTGTGCACCCTGGGCTTCGGGTTGTTCGGGCTGGCGAGTTTTTCGTCGGGGGTGCTCAATCCGGATTTCGCCGGGCCGCAGTTCAATCAGATCCAGATCATCCGCGCGCTGGGTCAACCGCTGATCATGGTGACCATTTCGCTGATCGCCACCGCGTACATCCTGCCGCAGGACGCGGGGTCGGCATCGAGCCTGTTCAACATCCTGCGCAACCTCGGCGGCGCGATCGGCATCGCCCTGCTCGCCACGCTATTGGATGCGCGCACCAAGACTTACTTCGATTATTTGCGTGAAGCGGTGGTGCCGACCAATCCGCAAGTGGCCGAGCGACTGGCATCGATGACCGACCGGTTTGGCAGTGACACGGCGGCGCTCGGCAAGTTGAGCGAGATCGTGCATCAGCAGGCGCTGATCATGGCCTACAACGATGCGTTTCACTTTGTCGGGATTGCGTTGGGGATCAGCATGCTGGCGATTTTGCTGACCAGGAAACTGCCGCAAGGGCTGAAGGCTGGGGAGTCTCATTAATACCGCGTTGCCGCCATTCGCGAGCAGGCTCGCTCCCACAGGGGATTTGTGAACGACACAGATCCAATGTGGGAGCGAGCCTGCTCGCGAAGAGGCCCGGTCAGACGATGAAGATCAAACCGCCAAAAGCCGCTCACGCAACTTGGCAATCTCATCGCGCATCTGCGCCGCCGCTTCGAACTCCAGATCCCGCGCCAACTGGTACATCTTCTCTTCCAGCGCGCGAATGCGTTTGGTGATTTCGCTCGGCGAGCGCAGTTCGGCTTCGTACTTGGCGTTTTCTTCGGCAGCCTTGGCCATGCCCTTGCGCTTCTTGCTGCGCGAGCCAGGCACAGTGGCGCCTTCCATGATGTCGGCGACGTCCTTGAACACCCCCTTCGGGGTGATGCCGTTTTCCAGGTTGAAGGCGATCTGCTTGTCGCGACGACGCTCGGTCTCGCCAATCGCCCGCTCCATCGAGCCGGTGATGCGGTCGGCGTAGAGAATCGCCCGGCCATTGAGGTTCCGCGCGGCCCGGCCGATGGTCTGGATCAGCGAGCGCTCGGAACGCAAGAAGCCCTCCTTGTCCGCATCGAGAATCGCCACCAGCGACACTTCCGGCATGTCCAGACCTTCGCGTAGCAGGTTGATCCCCACCAGCACATCGAAGGTGCCCAGACGCAGGTCGCGGATAATCTCGACCCGCTCGACGGTGTCGATGTCGGAGTGCAAGTAACGCACGCGCACGCCGTGGTCGGCGAGGTAATCGGTGAGGTCCTCGGCCATGCGCTTGGTCAGCGTGGTGACCAGCACCCGCTCCTCGACCGCCACCCGTTTGGTGATTTCCGAGAGCAAGTCGTCAACCTGGGTCAGCGCCGGACGCACTTCAACCTGCGGGTCGACCAGACCGGTCGGACGCACCACCTGTTCGACCACGCGCCCGGCATGCTCGGCCTCGTAGTTGCCCGGCGTTGCCGAGACAAAAATCGTCTGCGGGCTGACCCCTTCCCACTCGTCAAAGCGCATGGGCCGATTGTCCAGTGCCGACGGCAAGCGGAAGCCGTATTCGACCAGGGTTTCTTTACGCGAACGGTCACCCTTATACATCGCGCCGACTTGCGGCACGCTGACGTGGGATTCGTCGATCACCAGCAAGGCGTCGGCCGGCAGATAGTCATACAGCGTCGGCGGCGCGGCACCGGCCGGACGTCCGGACAGGTAGCGCGAGTAGTTTTCGATGCCGTTGCAATAACCCAGTTCGAGGATCATTTCCAGGTCGAAACGGGTGCGCTGTTCGAGGCGCTGGGCCTCGACCAGTTTGTTGTTGCTGCGCAGGTATTCGAGGCGTTCCTGCAACTCGACTTTGATGTGTTCGATGGCGTCGAGCAGGGTCTCGCGTGGCGTCACGTAGTGACTCTTCGGGTAGAAGGTGAAGCGCGGCATCTTGCGGATGACTTCGCCGGTGAGCGGGTCGAACGCGGAGATGCTCTCGACCTCGTCATCGAACAGTTCGATGCGGATCGCTTCCAGATCGGATTCCGCCGGATAGATATCGATCACGTCGCCGCGCACGCGGAAGGTCGCGCGGGCAAAATCCATGTCGTTGCGGGTGTATTGCAGGTCAGCCAGACGCCGCAGCAAGGCGCGCTGATCGAGTTTGTCGCCGCGATCGACGTGCAGCACCATCTTCAAATAGGTTTCCGGGCTACCGAGACCGTAAATGCACGACACCGTGGTAACGATGATCGCGTCCTTGCGTTCGAGCAACGCCTTGGTCGCCGACAGGCGCATCTGTTCGATGTGGTCGTTGATCGACGCGTCCTTCTCGATAAAGGTGTCGGACGACGGCACATAGGCTTCGGGCTGGTAGTAGTCGTAGTAGGAAACGAAATACTCGACCGCGTTGTTCGGGAAGAACGCCTTGAACTCACCATACAGCTGCGCGGCGAGGGTCTTGTTCGGCGCCAGCACCAGCGTCGGGCGCTGTACCTGCGAGATGACATTGGCGATGCTGAAGGTCTTGCCCGAGCCGGTCACACCGAGCAGCGTCTGGTGCGCCAGCCCGGCTTCGATGCCCTCGACCAATTGGCGGATCGCTTCAGGTTGATCGCCGGCGGGCTCGAAGCGGGTGACTAGCTGGAATTCGGACATACACACCTCTGGGATCGCGGCTCGCGCAGAAAACAGCCGAGCCGCGGGGATGACCGCAAACGACCGTTGTCGCCCAAGGAAAAACGAAGATTGTGCTCAATGTGGAGCCGATTGCCTCGCCTTTCAAGGCAAACGTCCTACATCCGGTAAAGTCTCTGACAGAGTCAATCGACTAACGGTCAAGAAATAATCGGAAAAACTTGCCTGAAAAGCTGAATCGCCTGTCGCCATTGCTCAGTGATGGCCTCTATACTAGCTCCCCGTTTGTGCACCGCTCTAGTGCATTCGGCTGGAGCGCGACACGTCCCTCCACTCTCCATTCAGAGCCGCCGTAATAATGAGCCTGTTCTCCGCTGTCGAAATGGCACCCCGCGATCCAATCCTGGGCCTCAACGAAGCATTCAACGCCGATACCCGGACCACCAAGGTCAACCTGAGTGTAGGTGTTTACTGCAACGAAGAGGGGCGAATTCCCCTGCTGCGCGCGGTGATCGAAGCCGAAACCATTCGCGCTGCCCAGCACGCCTCCCGTGGCTACCTGCCGATCGACGGCATCGCCGCCTACGACCAGGCCGTGCAAAAGCTGCTGTTCGGTAACGACTCGCCGCTGATCGCTGCCGGTCGCATCGTCACCACTCAGGCGGTCGGCGGTACCGGCGCGCTGAAAATCGGTGCCGACTTCCTCAAGCAACTGCTGCCGAACGCCGTCGTGGCGATCAGCGACCCGAGCTGGGAAAACCACCGCGCGCTGTTCGAAACCGCTGGCTTCCCGGTGCAGAACTACCGTTACTACGACGCCGCCACCCACGACGTGAACCGTGCCGGCATGCTCGACGACCTCAACGCCCTGCCGAACGGCTCGATCGTTGTGCTGCACGCCTGCTGCCACAACCCGACCGGCGTCGATCTGACCCCGGCCGACTGGAAAAACGTGCTGGACGTGGTCAAGGCCAAAGGTCACGTACCGTTCCTCGACATGGCTTACCAGGGTTTCGGCGACGGCATCGACGAAGACGCCGCGGCTGTTCGACTGTTCGCTGAATCGGGCCTGACTTTCTTCGTATCGAGCTCGTTCTCCAAGTCGTTCTCGCTGTACGGCGAGCGCGTTGGTGCATTGTCGATCGTCAGCGAATCGAAAGAAGAAAGCGCGCGCGTGCTGTCGCAGGTCAAGCGTGTGATCCGCACCAACTACTCCAACCCGCCGACCCACGGTGCAAGCATCGTCGCCGCCGTGTTGAACAGCCCGGAACTGCGCGCCCAGTGGGAAGCCGAACTGGCAGAAATGCGCCTGCGCATTCGCGGCATGCGCGAGCAGATGGTCGCCCTGCTGGCGGAAAAAGCCCCGCAGCGTGACTTCAGCTTCGTCGGCCGTCAGCGCGGCATGTTTTCCTACTCCGGCCTGACCACTGAGCAAGTGCATCGCCTGCGCAACGAGTTCGGCATCTACGCCCTGGACACCGGCCGCATCTGCGTCGCGGCACTGAACCAGAGCAATATCAAAGCGGTCACGGATGCGATCGTTCAGGTCATCTGATTTCGCCTGGCAATGAAAAACGGGAAGCCTTGGGGCTTCCCGTTTTTTATTTGTCCCGGAAAACTATCCGAACCCTCTAGACTGCACACAGATTCCATTGTGGGAGCGGGCTTGCTCGCGAAAGCGGTGCATCAGGCGACAAAAATACTGGCTGGGCCGACGCCTTCGCGAGCAAGCCCGCTCCCACAGGTTTTGTGTACACCTCAGAGTTCTGCGAGAACACCTATGAAAAACGACAACCTGCGCGCCGACCGAGACGATCTGGATGATTTCATCCCCCGCCCCCCGGCCAAACGCGACAAAAGCCTGGTGCTGCAAGTCGCAGCGGGCGTCTTCCTCGGCGGCCTGGCCCTGTGGCTGGTGCAACTGGCCGCCACCGCCGCTTATGCCAAGCTGATGCTCGGCACCATCACTTTCGGCGGTTAAGCCAGTTCCGTCGCCCGTTGACTGGCCGCATCGTCATACGCGACGTAGAGCGATTCGGCGATCTGGCTTTTG
Organism: Pseudomonas sp. S3(2024); assembly: GCF_036861315.1. Taxonomy (NCBI): domain Bacteria; kingdom Pseudomonadati; phylum Pseudomonadota; class Gammaproteobacteria; order Pseudomonadales; family Pseudomonadaceae; genus Pseudomonas; species Pseudomonas sp. S3(2024). Next base: position 401,875 of record NZ_JAZAQQ010000005.1, read on the forward strand.
ACCGCCTTGGTGCTTTCCAGACCGAGCACGAACCCTTCGGCCTTGCCGCCAGCACGGTTCAGCTCTTCAGCGGTGCTGGCCTGGGTGATCGCGTCGAAGAGTTTCTCGGCGTGCGGGCCAACGCCCTTGGGCAGACTGATTTGCGTGACGCTCATACGAGCACCTCGCGTGAAAGGGAAACAACAACGGTTCGAGTCATGGCGCGTACCTTTTCGGCGAATGGCCGGCAGCGCGTGTGACCACTTCCGGGCAACCATGGTAGACCTGTGAGGCGGTTCTGGTAACCGCCAATCGCTGACAAAACACCGTCCGTCCTGCCGAACGCAGAAAATTTACACCCGACGCTTGACTTCTCTTTTTGAATCAGTAACATACGCACCAATTCCGCAATAGCTCAGTTGGTAGAGCAAATGACTGTTAATCATTGGGTCCCTGGTTCGAGTCCAGGTTGTGGAGCCAAATAGCAAAGCCCCTGAATCGAAAGATTCAGGGGCTTTTTTGTGGGCGCTCGAAAAGTCAAAAGATCGCAACCTGCTGCAGCTCCGATCCCCTGTAGGAGCTGCCGCAGGCTGCGATCTTTTGCTCTTCAAACCAAAAAGGCCGATCTGTCTCACAACAGATCGGCCTCTTTCATCCATTCAGCGCTCAAACATGCTCGCTGCTCTTCATCTGGGTCTTCGGCGCGCCATGCCCATGATCGTGTTCATCAGGCTCGATCACCGGCACTTCCTTGCCATCGCAATCGTGCAGCTTGCCGTCGCTGAAGTAATCGCCTTCACGCAGCGCCGCCAGGTCGCGATAACGCAGGGTGCGCTCTTCCGCGGCGGCAAACACCGACTGCTGGTCCGAGTTGCCGGCAGTGAAGTGGTTGAAGGTCAGGTTCAGCATGATCGCCATGATCGCCGACGAGCTGATGCCCGAGTGGAAAATGGTCGCGAACCAGCTCGGGAAATGATCGTAGAAGTTCGGCGCGGCAATCGGGATCATGCCGAAGCCGATCGAGGTGGCGACGATGATCAGGTTGACGTTATTGCGGTAATCGACCTTTGACAGCGTGCGAATCCCGCTCGCCGCCACCGTCCCGAACAGCACGATACCGGCGCCGCCCAGCACCGACGTCGGCACCGCAGCGATCACCCGGCCCATGAACGGCAGCAGCCCGAGAATCACCAGGAAGATGCCCCCGGTAGCCACCACATAACGGCTCTTGATCCCGGTCACCGCCACCAGCCCGACGTTCTGCGCGAAGGCGCTCTGGGTGAACGAACCGAAGATCGGCGCAAACATGCTCGACAGCATGTCCGCGCGCAAACCGTTGCCCAGGCGCTTGGAGTCGACCTTGGTGCCGATGATCTCACCGACCGCCAGAATGTCCGCCGAGGTTTCCACCAGGGTCACCATGACCACGATGCACATCGACAGGATCGCGGCGAAGTGGAAGGTCGGCATGCCGAAGTGGAACGGCGTCGGGAAGCCGAACATCGGCCCTTGGGTGACACCGGAGAAATCCGCCATGCCGAGAAATACCGCCAGCACCGTGCCGATCACCATGGCCAACAGGATCGACAGACGCGAGATGGTCGAGCTGCCGACTTTGCTCAGCAGCAACACCAGCACCAGCGTCACCGCCGCCAGACCGATGTTCTGCATGCTGCCGAAGTCCGGCGCGTGGCTATTGCCACCCATGGCCCAGCGTGCGGCCACCGGCATCAGCGTCAGGCCGATGGTGGTGATCACGATGCCGGTCACCAGCGGAGGAAAAAACTTGGTGATTCGCGAAAATACCGGGGTGATCAGCAAGCCGATCAACGACGCGGCAATCACCGCGCCCAGCACCGACTGGAAGCCGCCCTCCCCGCCACTGCTGACGATCGCGACCATGGTCGCCACACCGGAGAACGACACGCCCTGCACCAGCGGCAACTGACAGCCAAAAAACGGTAGACCCAGGGTTTGCAGCAGTGTCGCCAGCCCCCCCGCAAACAATGAAGCAGCAATCAACAAACCAATGTCCGCCGGCGACAGCCCGGCCGCCTGGCCGATGATCAGTGGCACCGCAACGATACCGCCGTACATGGTCAGAACATGTTGCAGGCCGTAAGCCATATTCGCGCCGACCCCGAGATTTTCGTCCTCGGGCCGTTGGTGTGAAACATGGGGCGTTTTCATGTGGGGGGTTCCCTGGTTTTTGTTATGCGCACACTGTATTCAATACTCGGGACAAATGTCCATAGAGTTGTATACAACTTGTCAGTCACATAATGGATAGGTAGCCACCCAAGCTTCTATCTCGCCACCTCCATCTCCCACAAATCCGGCAACACATCCCTTCCTGCCCCCGGTTCTTATCGCACTGGGCTGAATTATTCATGGCGACCAGCGGTGCACCGGCGCTCTTTTTTATACATATAAAGTATGCATAATTAAGTCATTCGAAATTCAGTACGACAAAAGCAAGAACGCAGCCAACAAACTCAAGCACAGGGGCGTCAGCCTTGCCGAGACCGAGCCGGTCTTTCATGACGAACGCGCGCTGACGATCGAGGACAACGATCATGACGAACAGCGCTGGATCACCCTCGGTCTCGATGGCAAAGGACGTTTGCTGGTGGTTGCGTACAGTTATCGCGAAGCCAACGTCGTACGAATCATTTCTGCACGTGTCGCCACATCGAGCGAACGTCGCGCATATTTTCTGGAGGCTTGAACGATGAAAGACGAATACGATTTCTCGCAGGGCAAGCGCGGTGCCTTGGCGCCCGCCAAGGGCAAGACTCGCATCACCATCATGCTCGATGACGCGGTCATCGAAGCCGCCCGCAGCGTGGCGGAAAACGAAGGCTTCGGTTATCAGACGGTGATCAACAACACTCTGCGCCATGCCCTGCTGGAGGCTGGCAGCAAAACGCAGGACGTCGAGCCGCACCACTCCGGGCAATTCAAGACAGGCATCACCGCCGCCGACCTCAAGAGTCTGGAAAAAAAGCTGTCGGCGGCGGTCGGGGAAATCCGCCGGGTGCTGGAACCGGAGGCCAAGCCCTGAGATCAGGCCGGTACGAGCATCCGCGCCAGCGACTGGCGCACATGCGGCTGGTCAGGCAGGCGCAAGCCGAACTCCTGCTCCAGCACTTCAAGCAGTTCATCAACATCCGCCACCTCGCGTCGCTCGCTGGCGGCACCCATATGATGAATCGCGAAACTGCCGTTGTTCAGGGTCCGGCGCCAGCCATCGCCGGTGCGCGCAACCATTAGCCGTTTGGCGAACGGTGACTCGGGATGGGTCGAGACGTACCAGTTGCCGAGGGTGTAATCGATGTCTTCCTGGCGTTGCAGATCAAACAGGTACATCGCGCGCCATTCGCCGGCGACATTGGCGCGCAGCATGTAACCATCGGCCTGTTTCTCGATGCGATAGGACTCGTGCGGCGTCGGTTGTTCAGCCTCGGTATCGAGCAGCAACGGCGCGGTCGGCACCATGCCACCGAAGCCGACATCGGTGATGTAACGCTCGCCGTCGATGATCACCAGGCTCAAGCGATGCGTGCGGGCCGTCCAGGTGCCCTCGGGTTGCGCCAGCACCACGCGCCCGGAGATGCCACGGGCCTCGAAGCCCAATTCCTGCAGCAACGCCAGAAACAGATTGTTCAGTTCGTAGCAGTAACCGCCACGGCCACCGTGAAGAACCTTTTGTTCGACCGACGCCAGATCGATCAGCACCGGCGCGCCAGTGATCGTCGACAGGTTCTCGAAGGGAAAGACGCCGGTATGCCGCAACTGCAACTGCCGCAGGGTTTCCAGGGTCGGTGCCGGTGGAGCGTCGAACCCCAGGTGTTGCAGGTACAACGTCGGATTCGCCAGACGTGGCTCGCTCATTGCTCAGTCCTTTTGCATGTGGCCGCGCATTGCTGCGCCGATGGCCGACATGTATACGGGATCGCCCCCGGACTCCGACAATTGATTTCGCCAATCACCACTACCGACGCTTGCGCGAACCGATGCGAATCCAGGTCGGCGCATGGTCGCTGGCGTGCGGTTCGTTACGCACCCACGCGTCTACCCCGGCCTCGTGCAGATACGGACTGAGTGCCGGATTGAGCAGCAGATGATCAATGCGCAGGCCGGAGTTGGTTTGCCAATGCTGGCGGAAGTAATCCCAGAAGGTGTAGAGGCGATCATCGGGATACAGATGGCGTAGCGAATCGGTCCAGCCTTGATCCAGCAGCCGCTGATAACACTCGCGGCTTTCGGGTTGCAGCAGCGCATCCTTGAGCCAGGAACGGGTGTTGTAGATGTCCATATCGGTGGGCACCACGTTGTAATCGCCGGCCAGCACCACCGGATGGTCGCTGCTTTGCAAATCCTTGGCGTAGCGGATCAAGCGCTCGAACCAGGCCAGTTTGTAGTCGAACTTCGGCCCCGGCTGCGGGTTGCCGTTGGGCAGGTACAGGCAGCCGACCAGCACACCATGCACCGCCGCCTCCAGATAACGGCTGTGCTTGTCCTCTGGATCGCCCGGCAGACCGCGACGGCTCTCCAGTGGTTGCGCATCGCGGGCGAGAATCGCCACGCCGTTCCATGACGCCTGCCCGTGCCAGATCGCGCCATAGCCGGCGGATTCCAGTTCGGCGGCCGGGAATGCACTGTCGACTGATTTGAGCTCTTGCAGGCAAGCGATGTCCGGTTGCTCGCGCTTGAGCCACGCCAGCAGGTTCGGCAAGCGTGCGCGCAGGCCATTGACGTTGAACGTGGCGATCCGCAGGTTTTTCATCGTTCAGGCTCCGGCGAACAAGGTGTGAAATTTGTGACCCTTTGCTAAAGGCGGTGGTTGCATCGGATCAACCGGCTGCGACGTAATAAGCGCTCGCCACTGCCCCGAACTGCCGAGACTTGATTCCATGCTCACCACCCTGCAAGGCCCGCGCGTCATCCTGCGTCCACTTCAGTACAGCGACGCCGACGCCCTGCTCCGCGCTGCCGCCGACGGCGAACTGTGGAACCTCACCGTCACCGTGGTGCCGTCGGCGAGCACCATCGACAGCTATCTGAAAAAAGCCCTCGACGGCCGTGATGCCGGTACGGTCATGCCGTTTGTGATCGTGTTGAAGGATAGCGGCGAAGTGATCGGCTCGACCCGGTTCTGGAAGATCGACCCGCTCAATCGCAAGCTGGAAATCGGCAGCAGCTGGATCTCGGCACGCTGGCAGAAATCCTTCGTCAACACCGAAGCCAAATACCTGATGTTGCGTCACGCCTTCGAGGTGCTCGACTGCGTGCGAGTGCAGTTCACCACCGACGAGAACAACCAGAAGTCGCGCAACGCGATTCTGCGCCTCGGTGCGCAACAGGAAGGCATCGTGCGCCACGAGCGGATCATGCCCGACGGCCGCAAGCGTAACTCGGTGCGTTTCAGCATCATCGATGACGAATGGCCGCAGGTACGGCAGGCGCTGGAGCAGAAACTGGCTGAGGATCGAGGCTGAGGCTCGACAACCGCTCGTCAGCCAATCGGCACCAACAGCTGCGGCCGTCAGACCAAAGTCAGGTAACCGAACCTTTTTGGGAGACGTACCATGACAACGCGCAAACTGACTTCCCTGTTGCTCGCCGGGCTGCTGGCCACCGCCTCGGTCGGCGCCTTTGCCGCCAATGACGGGGCGGATGCCTCCGGCACCAAATCCGGTGCTACAAGCGGCACCAACATGCCCCCCAACAGCACCCCCGGCGCTCCGAAAAACGGTGACAGTACCGATGGCGCCGGCAAGGGTACCGGCACCAACAGTGGCACCATGGGTTCTGGATCGGGAGCGGGGGGCGGCACTGGTTCGGCCGGCGGCGGAACTGGCGGTGCCGGTGGTGGCACAGGCAGCTGAACGAATAAGCGTGACCGCTGGTGATCCGGCATGAAGGCATGAATCTGTGGCGCTGGAATCCGATTCCTCGCCACAGATCAAGCGCGGAGGCTTTAGCGATCCGACCGCATCAACTCGGCAACACCCTCCTCCAGCGACAACACCGCCGCGCGATTGCGTCCGGCATTTTTTGCCTGATACAGCGCCGCGTCAGCACGCTGGATAAACACTTCAAGGCTGTCATTGCCGCTCGGAATAAATGAGTAGCAGCCCAGACTGACCGTCAGGTAACCGGTGGGCGAACCGCTGTGAGTAATGCGTTTATCCATCACGCTGCGGCGAATCTGCCCGGCAATCGCCAGCACGCCGTTGATGTCGGTATCCGGTAGCAACACCGCGAACTCTTCGCCACCGTAACGCACCGCCAGGTCAGACTTGCGTTGAGAGCAATTCTTCAACACCTGGGCCACCTGAGTCAGGCAGTGATCCCCTGCCACGTGCCCGTAGGCATCGTTGTAGCGCTTGAAGAAATCGATATCGAGCATGATCAAGCCGACTGGACTCGACTGCCGTGCACCGCGGGCAAATTCGATCTCCAGCGATTGCTCGAACAGGCGCCGATTCGCCAGCCCCGTCAGGCTGTCGTGGGTCGCGATCTGCTCCAGTGTGCGCTGTGCCTTGCGCAGGTTTTTCTCGATTCGCTCGCCGTCACGCACCTGATGAATGAACACCCAGCCGAACAGGCCGACGCCAAGAATCACCAGCGCCACAATCACGCTGGACTGAAAGGCCCGCTCATACCAACCCTTGAGAATCGTGTCGCGCGAAGAGGCGGACGCTACCACCAGCGGATAAGCCGCCAACTGGCGGTAGCCGTACAAGCGCACCACGCCGTCGACCACCGACTTGATCATCGCGGTGCCGGCCGGGGCTTCGGGCAGCAGCTTCTGGTAGATCCTGCCTTGCGCCAGCGACGAGCCGATCAGGCCTTCGTCGAACGGTCGCCGCGCCAGCAACGTGCCGTCCTTGAGTCCGAGAAACATGATGCCGTTGTCATCGAGGCTGAAACTTTTGAAGAACCGGTCGAAGTACGCCATCTTGATCCCGGCCATCAGCACGCCCTGGAAGTTGCCGGCGCGGTCGTTGATGCGTTTCGAGATCGGGATGATCCACTGGCCATTCTCGCGGCTGCGAATCGCCGGGCCGATGTGCGCCACGGTAGAAGCGTTCTGCTGGTGAAACCTGAAGTACTCGCGGTCGGCCACACCATTGCCACGGGGCAGGTCCGGGAACGAGGTGATCACCCACTGGCCCTCGCGATCGAACAGGAACATGCCGTGTAACTGCTCCAGTTGTTGCACCCGACGCGCGAAGGTTTTTTGCAGACGTGGTCGCTGCGCGGCGCCATAACCATCGTCCTCGACCCAATCAGCGAGACTTGTGAGCACCAGGTCAGCGGCCAGAAACGTGTCCTCGGCCTGCTGCGCCATGGCTCGGGTCAGGTTGGTCGACGCGATCTGCGCGTTCGCCAGGTCCTGACGCCGTGTCTGCTCGAGTTGCAGATAGAGCAAGCCGGACAGGCACAGGCACACCGCAACGATGAACAGCGCTGCCGCCTTGCGCAGTGGCAGGCGTTTAAGCGTGCCGGGAGTCTGATGGGGGTCGTGAATGGGGATTGGCAAAAACGTGTCCTGGGCAGGTACGACAGGGGCCGCAGCCCGAAACCCTTACTTTTCATGAGCGTAGCCCAGCGGGGTGCGCACAGCAAACCCGCCCCGCCAACACACGCCTGCCCCGCTGTATCGGCGCGCAAGGGATTTGGATGACCTCCGCACGTCGATTTATTTTCAGTGGTGGTTTTGCGGGCGATCGCCCTCGCGTATCTGCGCAGGGCACCGATGACGACTATCGGGGTTTGTTGATTTCGCGCAGCAGATCCGCGACCGGCAGGTTCATGGTGTTTGAGTAGTAGGGTTTGTAGCCGTACGCGGTGACGACGACTTTGCAGGGGATTTGTTGTTTGTTCGCGAGGAGTTGATTCAGTTCTGTTACTGAAAGATTTCTCTCAGAACTTCGGTTGCTGGAAGTTTCACTGAGGAATGCGCGAGTAAGGTAGGAAAACTTTCCCTTGTTGTTTTCATTTTTTTCCGATCGTATCAAACCGGATGCGGAGAACTGTATGGCTTTGCCTACTGAGAAATCATGATCATCCGCCAATGCGCAATGAAGCATGCCCGAAATCATCCCAACTCGCTCCCCGCGATCAAAAAGATCCAACACATCAACGTCCGACTGATACCGGATGATGTATAGCAGCGACTTTTCTCTTTCCACAGATTCGAAGTTCAGGTTTGCGGGAGGCTTTGTATGGTCTTTCGCACAACCTGAGCAAATAGCGAGCAAGCAACAAATGAGCACCCTGTACATCATGGAAAATCCTTCATGATTGAGTCAAAAAGCATATCGGCTGCCGATTTGCTCCCCGCGATACGGGCAGTAAACAACCCCAAAGCATTTGCATGATTTGTGTCTACATTGACGTTTAATGAAGGGCCAAAGGAGATAAGCCACTTTTCACCAATCCGTCGAAATTCACATTCGGCGAGCCACTGGCAATTGGATTGGTGCCATGTCCCGGGAGTGGGCAGGCGGTTGGGTCGGTGACGCGGGCGGCGGGTTTTCCGCTCATGAACAGCTCCTTGCAGTGTTGCGGGTCATCCTTTTTGGGGGCGCAAGCATGCGTGAATTTTCCGGTTGCTTCAAACCTCCAGGCAAAAAAAGGCGCCCGATCGAGGCGCCTTTTTCATTCGTGCAACCACTCACATCAACGCGACGGCGGCACCCGAATATCTCCCGCCCGGCACTGCGTCTTCACGCCCTTGCCACACGCGCCGAACTGCAGATCCTTGCCCATGCACACCCGCACTTCCGAAAGCTCCGGGCCGCTGCAGATCACCGCGATGCCATTGGCCGGGATCCCCGGGTTGGCCTTGCGGAACAGGTCGGCGATTTCCTGGGCTTCGAAGTAATACGAGGAGCTGAACGGTTGCAGCTCCTGCGGAATTTTCACCGCGCCAACTGCTTTGTCCGCTTCATCCAGATAACCCATCGCGCCGAGACCGCTGCAGGTGCCGTGCTTGGACCATTCGTGATCGAGCAGTTTCTTCGTCGGGAACAGTGTCAGGCCCTTGGTGGTTTCCGCCGCCGACAGCGTGGTCAGCGGTGGGCAGGACTCCGGCCAGCCGCCATTGGCGTATTGCGGCCACAGACCATGCAGCACGAAACCGTAGCCCTTGCCGGAACACTGCACGTCGTCCTTGTGTGTCAGGCAAAAGGTCGGCGACCAGGACAGCGTCAGCAGGTAGTAATCGAACTGCCCCGCTACCGCTTCCGTTTGCACCTTGCTGGCGTTCGACTGACGCGCCGAACTCAGGCCGATGCTACCGGCCGTCAGCGCGATCAGCGCCAGAATTGTAAACAGCTTTTTCATGTACCCGCTCCTTGGGACGCCTGCGTCCGTGGTTTTTGATGCTGACCAGACTTGGCCAGCGCTGATTTCGCCATGCTTGTGTTGCAAGCGCATGACGCAAGGCAAGGCCGTACGCCGTTGAACGGTCTACGATTAACAGGCAGACATCAAACCAAGGGATCCGAAATGAGTAAAGCAGACGAACTGGCCGCCAAACTCAAGCAAACCCGGCACACCCATGCGGATGCCGCGCTGGAGATCGATTGCTGGCCGGCGCAGGTCTACGATCTGTACCACCGCATCGAGGCCTGGCTGCAGCCAGTCACTGAAGTGGGCCTGAAAATCCGTCGCAACCCGACCCACGTTTGCGAAAGCTCACCCGATGGCGAAAGCCACGATTACGCGATCGACCAACTGGTGATTGAAGCCAACCAGCAAACCCTGACCTTTGATCCCATCGCCCGGTTTACCGAAGACGGCGCCGGCCGCGTGCAGATCACCCTGCCGGATCGCAACACCTATCTGCTGCGCACCGTCGATGAACATCATGAAAGCCATTGGTGGTTGCAAACGGTGGAAACCGGTCAGGAACTGGATGCGATTGCGCTGACCGAGAACAACCTGTTGCAGGTGGTGCAGGAAGGGCTCGGCCTGTAACGCGAGTGGCCAAACTGTCAAAACTGTAATCCCCCTCTCAGCCAACTGAAAGCCAGCGCTGGGTAGCCTCCCCGTCATGAATCAAACGGGGACTTCCAGCGCATGCCTTCCAACACCTCAAGACGCACCTTCGTCAAAGGCCTGGCCGCCAGCGGCCTGCTCGGCGGCCTCGGTCTGTGGCGCGCGCCGGTCTGGGCGCTGACCCCGCCTGGGCAGATCAACGAACTGAGCGGCAGCGAATTCGAGCTGTTCATCGGCGAAACCCCGGTCAACTTCACCGGCAGCCCGCGCACTGCGCTGACCATCAATGGCAGCCTGCCCGGCCCGCTCTTGCGCTGGCGCGAGGGTGATACGGTGACGTTGCGGGTGCGCAACCGGCTCAAGGACAGCACTTCGATTCATTGGCACGGCATCTTGCTGCCGGCCAACATGGACGGCGTGCCGGGTCTGAGTTTTCACGGCATCGAACCGGGTGGCGTATACGTCTACCAGTTCAAGGTGCGGCAGCACGGCACTTACTGGTATCACAGCCATTCCGGCTTGCAGGAGCAGGCCGGGGTTTACGGGCCGCTGGTGATCGACGCCAGAGAACCGGAGCCGTTCCAGTACCACCGCGACTACGTGGTGATGCTCAGCGACTGGACCGACGAAGACCCGGCCAGCCTGATGAAGACCCTGAAAAAGCAGTCCGACTACTACAACGACCACAAGCGCACCGTTGGCGATTTCATCGACGACGTCAGCGACAAAGGCTGGGGCGCCACCGTCGCCGACCGCACGATGTGGGCGCAAATGAAGATGAACCCCACCGACATCGCCGACGTCAGTGGCGCCACCTACACCTTCCTGATCAACGGCCATACGCCCGACAGCAACTGGACCGGGCTGTTTCGCCCCGGCGAAAAACTGCGTCTGCGGCTGATCAACGGCTCGGCCATGACTTACTTCGACGTGCGCATTCCGGGGCTGAAAATGACCGTGGTCGCGGCGGACGGTTTGCACGTCAAACCGGTCAGCGTCGACGAGCTGCGCATCGCCGTGGCGGAAACCTACGACGTGATCGTCGAACCTGATGGCGAGGCCTGCACCCTGTTCGCCCAGGCCATGGATCGCAGCGGTTATGCCCGCGCCACCCTCGCCACCCGCGCCGGTCTGGCAGCACCGGTGCCTGCGCTGGACCCGCGCCCGCTGGTGACCATGGATGACATGGGCATGGCCGGGATGGATCACGGCTCGATGGACATGAGCGCCATGGCGGGCATGGATCACTCGGCGATGGGCCCGATGCAATCGCACCCCGCCAGCGAACAGGACAATCCGCTGGTGGACATGCAAGCCATGAGCACCGCGCCGAAACTCGACGACCCTGGCCTCGGCCTGCGCAACAACGGCCGTCGCGTGCTGACCTACGCCGACCTGCGCAGCACCTTCGAAGACCCGGACGGCCGCGATCCCGGGCGCACGATCGAGCTGCACCTGACCGGGCACATGGAGAAGTTCGCCTGGTCGTTCAACGGCATCAAGTTCTCCGACGCCGAGCCGCTGCGCCTCAAGTACGGCGAGCGCATCCGTCTGGTGCTGGTCAACGACACCATGATGACCCACCCCATCCACCTGCACGGCATGTGGAGCGATCTGGAAGACGAGAACGGCAACTTTCAGGTGCGCAAACACACCATCGACATGCCCCCCGGTACCCGTCGCAGCTATCGGGTGACGGCCGATGCATTGGGCCGCTGGGCCTATCACTGCCATCTGCTTTATCACATGGAAACCGGCATGTTCCGCGAAGTGCGGGTGGAAGAATGAAGGGGCCGATCATGACTCGAATCGCAGCGTTCTCCTTGTTAATCATCGGCAGCTCCGTCATGGCCGCCGACGACATGCAAGGCATGGATCACAGTCAGATGCCCGGCATGGATCACTCGATGCAGAGCATGGACGACGGCATGATGCAGCCCGCCGCGCCGACTGAAAGTCGCACGCCGATCCCGGTGCTGACCGACGCCGACCGCGCCGCCGTGTTCGTCAGCCCCGCCGGCCATCAGGTGCACGACAGCGTGATCAACAGCTACTTCCTCGCCGACAAACTCGAATGGCAAAACGCCGATGACGGCAGCGCTTTGGCCTGGGATCTGTCCGGCTGGGTCGGCGGCGACATCGATCGCCTGTGGCTGCGCTCCGAAGGCGAACGCAGCAACGGCAAAACCGAGGACGCCGAGCTCCAGGCATTGTGGGGCCACGCGATTTCGCCGTGGTGGGACGTGGTCAGCGGCGTGCGTCAGGACTTCAAACCCGGCGCGCCGCAAACCTGGGCCGCGTTCGGCGTGCAGGGCATGGCGCTGTACAACTTCGAAGCCGAGGCCACGGCGTTTCTCGGCGAAGGCGGACAAAGCGCACTGCGGCTGGAGGGCGATTACGACATTCTGCTGACCAACCGGCTGATCCTGCAGCCCACCGCCGAGCTCAACGTCTACGGCAAAAACGACCCGCAACGGGGCCTCGGCTCCGGCCTGTCGAACACTGAGGCCGGCCTGCGCCTGCGCTACGAAATCCGCCGCGAATTCGCGCCGTACCTCGGCGTGACGTGGCACCGCACCTACGGCAACACCGCCGATTACCTCCGCGAAGAAGGCGAAAATCGCAGCGAAGCACGGCTCGTGCTCGGTGTGCGGCTGTGGTTCTGAATCCCATTGAAAAACAACCCCAGAGGTCTTGCATGCGCACGTTGAATATCACCCTTGTACTCGCCAGCGGATTGCTTCTGAGCAGCCTCGCTCAGGCTCACCCGAAACTGCTGTCATCAACCCCGGCCGAAGGTGCCGACGGCGCGGCTCCCGACAAGATCGAACTGCACTTTTCCGAGAGCCTGCTGACTCAGTTCTCCGGCGCCAAACTGGTGATGACCGAGATGCCCGGCATGGCCCATTCGCCGATGCCGATGAAGGCCAGAGTCAGCGCCGGCAGCGACCCGAAATCCATGCTTGTCACCCCGCTCACGCCGTTGCCCGCCGGCACCTATAAGGTCGAGTGGCGTGCGGTGTCGTCCGACACGCACCCGATCACCGGCAACGTCACGTTCAAAGTGCAGTGAGCGATGGCTGAACTGATCAACATCATTCTGCGCCTGGCGTTGTATGTGGATTTGCTGCTGTTGTTCGGGGCGGCGTTGTTTGCGCTGTGCAGCGTGAACGCGCCGCTGCGGTTCAGGCCGCTGTTGCGTGGATTGGCGTTGCTCGGTGCCCTGCTGTCAGTGGCTGGATTGCTGCTGATGACGAGCGCCATGAGTGGCGAAACCGAACTCGCCGCACTCTGGCCGCACCTGCAGATGATGCTGCTGGAAACGGACGTCGGGTTGGCGTGGGCGCTGCGCATGATTGCACTGATCGTGGTGCTGGCTCAGCCGGGGAAGTGGCTCGCGTCGATGGCCGGCGCGGTCACCCTCACCTCCCTTGCGTGGAGTGGGCACGGAGCAATGGACGAGGGCTCGCTGCGGGTCTGGCATTTCCTCAGCGACATCCTGCATCTGCTGGCGGCGGGGGCATGGTTGGGCGGTATGCTGGCGCTGGTGCTGCTGGCGCGGGGTGGTGTGGATGAAGCACGGATTCGCCTGCTGGCTGCGGCGGTGAAACGCTTCGAATGGATCGGCGCGGCGATTGTGCTGACGCTGTCAGTGAGCGGCGTGGTGAATTACCTGTTCATCGTCGGCCCGAGGCTGGATGAGGTGCTGCTCGGCACCTATGGGATGTTGCTGGCGATCAAGGTTTTGCTGTTTGCCGTGATGCTGGTTCTGGCGGCGCTGAACCGCTTTCACCTTGGGCCTGCGCTGGAGCGATCGCTACGCGATGGACAGCACGTCATCGCGGCGCATGCACTCAGGCGCAGCGTGCTGCTGGAACTGGGCATGGCCCTGCTGATCGTGGCGTTGGTGGCGTGGCTCGGCACGTTGAGTCCGGACGCGGGATGACACCCGAGAAGGCCTTTCACTACACTGGCTCACCGTCCTCTGCAAAAGCCCGATGTCCATGACCATTCTAAAAAGCACGATGATCCTTTGCGGCGCGCTGACCCTGGCCGCTGGCGTTCAGGCGCAGGAAAGCCCTTCGCACCTCGACAGCATCCAGCAACAAGGCCAACTGCGCGTCTGCACCACCGGCGACTACAAGCCCTACACCTTCAAGCGCACCGACGGCGACTTCGAGGGCATCGACATCGCCATGGCGCGCTCGCTGGCCGACAGCCTAGGAGTCAAGGTCGAGTGGGTGCAAACCACCTGGAAAACCCTGATGCCGGACATGCAGGCCGGCAAGTGCGACATCGGCATGGGCGGGATTTCGGTGACGCTGGACCGGCAGAAAAAAGCCTACTTCAGCGACACCCTCGACAGCGACGGCAAGATCCCGCTGGTGCGCTGCGCCGAGCAGGCCAAGTACCAGACCGTCGAGCAGATCAACCAGCCCAACGTGCGCCTGGTCGAACCGGCGGGCGGCACCAACGAAGCCTTCGTCCATGCCTTCCTGCCCAAGGCGCAACTGGCGCTGCACGACAACGTGACGATCTTCCAGCAACTGCTCGACAACAAGGCCGACGTAATGATCACCGACGCCTCGGAAGCGCTGTATCAGCAGAAACTCAAACCGGGGTTGTGCGCGGTGAATCCGCACCAGTACATGCAGTATGGGGAGAAAGCCTATCTGCTGCCGCGCGATGACATCAGCTGGAAACTGTACGTTGATCAGTGGCTGCATCTGAGCAAAGTCACTGGCAGTTATCAGAAGGTCATTGGTGAGTGGCTGGCCCTGCCGCAGTAATCTTCCAGGCACAAACATTTGTGGCGAGGGAGCTTGCTCCCGCTGGACTGCGCAGCAGGCCTTCTTTTGAGGGGCCGCCTCGCGACCCAGCGGGAGCAAGCTCCCTCGCCACAGTCTCAGCCTCGATTTTGATCAATCGTCATGCAACATCCCTGAGCTGTACTGATTCAAGCTGCTACCAATACTGTTACCACCGAATTTGAGGGTCGTTGCATTGGTGCGCCCCTCCGGCGATTGGCAATCCGAGGAGAAACAACTGGTGGTGGTCAAACCTCCGGCGCCCGAACAGGCACTCAATACCGAGACAGCTGCGGCGATCAACAGCACTTTGACGACATTGGTGCGCATGGTACAGCTCCCCTTGGGATGATCTTGTGCAAGCATCCTAGGCCTAAGCCGCACTCGGGAAGATGAAATTTTGCCGATCGACAGCACGGGTTCAGGTTCGCATCAAACCGCCCGCCACGCCTCCACCGGAATCTGCGCCATCGCCTCAAACGCCGGTTTGGCGAACCAGAAACCCTGCATCAGATAAATCCCGCAATCGGCCAGAAAATCCCGCTCCTCCGGGTGCTCGATGCCCTCGGCAATCACCTCAATCCCCAGTTCAGTACACATGCCCACCACGCCCCGCACGATCGCCTGACGCACACGATCACGGTGGATATCGCGGATCAGCGCCATGTCCAGTTTGATCAGATCCGGCTGAAAGTCCGCCAGCAGATTCAGCCCGGAGTAGCCGGCGCCGAAATCATCGATGGCGGTCTTGAAACCAAACTCGCGGTACTCGCGCAAGATGTTCATCAAGTGCTTGTTGCTTTCGACGTGCTCACCCTCGACCGCTTCGAAGATCAGTCGCTCGAGCGGGAACGCATGCGCGCGGGCCGCCTCCAGCGTGCTGCGAATGCACAGGTCCGGGCGATAAACGGCGTTCGGCAGGAAGTTGATCGAGAGAAAACCGGTGAGCCCCAACTGCGCGGCCGTGGAGATTGCCCGCACGCGGCACAGTTGATCGAAGCGATAGCGGTTCTGGTCATCGACCTGCTGCAGAACCGACAGTGCACCTTCGCCCTGCACGCCCCGGACCAGCGCCTCGTGGGCGAAGGTCGATTGATCACGCACATCGACAATCGGCTGGAACGCGAAGGAGAACGCCATATCGGCCTCGCCTTTTTGCCGGCATCCTTGGCACCCCCCGCTGGGCTGGGGGAAAATTGGTGTATTGGTCATGACGCCCCCTGAGAGCGGGTTGCAACCATCCATGGCCCAGAAAAAATCACTGTACGGACCGGGTGGCGCCGCTTGGCGGCCCCCGCTTATACAGGCTGACCGGTCAATTCCGGCCAAGTTCATTGCGAAATGCCATCAGGTGCGGAAATGCGCCGTCATGCGTTGCAGGTCCTGGCCCAGCGATACCAGCTCAATGGTCGCGGCAGCACTTTCTTCGCTGGCGACGGCCGACTGATCGGCCACATCGCGCACACTGACGATGCTGCGATTGATCTCATCGGCCACCGCACTTTGCTGCTCGGCGGCGGCGGAAATCTGCAGGCTCATTTGCTGGATCGTGCCGATCGAATGGTTGATCTCGGTAATCGCCTGTTCGGCCTTCTGCGCCAGCACCACGGTGTCCAGCGTGCGCTCGCGGCTGGATGTCATCAGCGTAGATGCCGCTTGCGTGCCCTGCTGCAGAGTGACAATCAGCGCTTCGATTTCCTTGGTCGAATCCTGGGTGCGCTGCGCCAGCGAGCGCACTTCATCGGCAACCACGGCAAAACCACGGCCCTGCTCCCCCGCCCGCGCCGCTTCAATCGCCGCGTTCAGCGCCAGCAAGTTGGTCTGCTCGGCGACAGCCTTGATCACATCGATGACCTTGCCGATCTGCTCGCTGTCCTGGGACAGCACGTTCATCGCCGCGCCCAACTCCTCGATCGCCACCGACAGTTCGCTGATTTGCACGGTCGCCTGCTTGACCACCGCACTGCCGTGTCGTGCCTGCTGATCGGCCAGGGTCGCGGCGGCGGATGCGTCGGTGGTGTTGCGCGCCACCTCCTGCACGGTCGAGGCCATTTCGTGCATCGCCGTGGCGACCTGATCCACCTCGACTTTCTGCTGACGCACACCGGCGCTGGTCTGCTCGCTCATCGCCGAGAGCTTCTCCGCCGATGTCGAAATATGTGTCACGCCGTTACCGATCCCCTGCACCAGCGTGTTCAGACTTTGTGCCATGTCCTGCATCGCGTTTTGCAGATCGCCCAATTCATCCTTGCGGCTGGATTTGGTTTGCACCGTCAGATCGCCCTTGGCAATCCGTCGCGCCAGCTCCACCGTCAGCGCCAGCGGCCCGGTGATCTGCCGCGAGATCAGCACCGCAGCCAACAGACCGACCACCAGCGCCAGCACCGTCAGCACTGCAATCTGGATAAACGCACGCTGTTGATCGTCGCGCGCCAGACGCTGCTGGGTGTCCATCAGGCCGGTCATGATGCTGTCCATCGCCTGGCTTTGTTGATCCACCTGCTGGCGCAGGCTCTGCTTCTGCTCGAACAGCGCGGCGACCTGCACCAGCACCTCGCGATAGCGGCGCATCCCGGCCTGCGCCTCTTCAAGCTGACTCGACAGGGCCGCCGGCAACCCGCTGCGCGCCTTGCTCATGTCGGCCAGAAACGCATCGGTGGTGTCCAGCAGCACCTTCTTGTTGGCCTCGCTCGGCACGGCGATATAACGCCGCAACATCAGACGAAACATCGCCATGCCATTGCGCAGATCCGCCACGGTGCGCAAGTCCGCCACCCGCGCGCTGTCGGCAGATGCCAGCGCACTGGCGGTGGTGCTCTCGAACATCCTGTTGAAGGTCTCGGCGTACTTGTCCGACATCGCCCCCAACGGTTTCAGCGCAGCGCTGGTTGCCTTGTCCGCCTCGACCAAACGCTTGACCTGCTGATCGTAAGCCAGCGTGGTGTCCTGCAAACGCTTCAAGGCTTGCTGGTTTTCCGCCCGCGTCAGGGTCTGCAACGCCTTGGCGATCAGCCCTTGCAACACCGTCAGCTGCGACTGATAAGCCTCGGCATAAGCGACATCCGCCGCCGCTTCGTACTGCTTCTCCGACAGCCGCATGTCCTGCGTCGCATCGTTGAGCGTACCGATCAAACGCGTGGTACCCAGGCGATCAACCAGCACATTGCTACTGCTATAGCCAATGAAGGCCACCGCCCCCACCGCCAGCAAAAGAACGCCAAACCCGGCCCCCAACTTTCGGGAAACCTTGATGTTGCCCAGGAAATTCGATGCTTCTGCCATGTTCAGCCTCTAACGCCCTGACGTGATTCAGCGTCAGGCACAAAAAGTAGATCTCTGATAACCGGAGTTACCGCTCATATTCGGGGTCGTCGTCCTGGGCGAAATACGGGCAGCTTCCACTGACCCGGCTGCAACAACCTGACGCGAAAAGCCGTACCGACGGCCCACGCACCAGCGGACAAATCCAGGACTGACGCTGGATTTATCGTTTCAGCAAAGGTGTTGGAACGGATGCTATAAATTTTGGGAAAAGTTGTACAACTTTATATTTTTGTATAATCGTTGAACTTTTTTGAGCGCGTGATGACGCATTGCCATCATTTTTTGTGGCACATCGCTATTGCTGTGGAAACAGGCTGAAACCCGCCATTTTCGGCAGTTGTTTTGCGCATCGACAGAACGCCCTCCGCGACCACGAGCTGGCCGCTCGCCACGGAGGGCAGCGATCTACGCCTTCAACTCGACGTTATCCAACGCCTGATTCACCGCCAACTCCCCCAACATCACCACCTGCGCAATGCCCAGCAGCGTCTTGCGGTGCGAGACATCCAGCAACGCGGCGAAGTCATTGAGCATGGTCGTGGCGGAACCCAGGGACTCGCTGGCGTTGGCGAGCAGGGACTCAGTGTCGTAGGCCGGGTTGGCGAGGAACATCGGTCTGGATTGATCACCACTGGCCATGATCTGGCTGGCCGGGGTGAGGTAGTGATCGAGGGCGCGCTCGGCGGCTTCGTGGAGTTTGCGGGAGTCGAGGGATTCGTAGGGGGATGCGGGGTTGGATTCGGGTGGGTTGGGTGTTGGTTTGAACATGGTGTAACTCCTGACGGATAAACGAAAAGGAGCCATCACTCTCGCTACCAAACGAAGGGTGGAGGCCATACGCAGGTTGGTAGACCGGTCGTCAGGAACCCCGGCGCATCCGCAGACGCCCCGCGCATGACCACCATAAAACGAAGACGAGAAACGCCCTCGCAAGACAGTAGTCTTGTGCTTCTGACGGAGACGGGCTACCAAACCCGATCACTGGTTTTCAGTGACGTAGGGACGATAGAACCCGCGAGCTAGACGCACAAGCCGGCGGATTCTGTCTTAGGTGTAGGGGGAGGCGCAAGGTGGTGTAGGAGCGGGACAGCGACAGCGGGCCTCATTTAAACAAATGTGGAAGTAATCGTTTGGAAGGAGTTTGAGGAGTACTGCATTTAAATCACAGCGGCAAACTGGCTGCAGCGATCATCAGACTAATTCAGCCTGGGGAATGAACGCGTTTCAAGCATATGTTGCTAAGGCTGCTTGCTCAGAAGGCCTGTTAAACCGGGTAGCCGCGACCGCATGAGTGGATGTAGTCCTGTCTTACGCCAAGTGGCGTCGGACAGATCAATCTGTCGTACAGGGTTGTGCTTTTAAAGCCCAACTGATAAATATTTGCCTGCAAGGCATATTGATATCATTGGGAGAAGCAAGGATGAGCGACAAGAACTTCCGCATAACGTTTACTCGCGGTACGAACTCTTCGGTAATCACTACCAGTGTACGAGCGAGCAGTGCGAGTCAGGCAAAGGAAAAAATCAAGGAACGAGAGCGCGGTCAGGCAAAAATCATTTCTGCAGTAGAAACCTAAAACCAACAGATTACCTGCATAGCAAGCTCATATTATCGCTGTGAGCTTGCTTACCTGAGGAAAAAGCATGGACGACGAGATTCAGGAAAAAAGCGGACCTTCTTTCAACGAGTCGCTGGATAAAATGATGGGCGAAGCGTGGAGTGAAGTTAAGGATGATTTTTCCCATGGTACGGGTATGGACCGGGCTGCTTCGGCGGCAAAGCTGGTCGGCAAAGGGTCCTTTTATCTAGGTGTTAAATTTATTCAAAACCTACCTAATGCCATCGAGAAAATGAAAGAGAAGCAGGCAAAGTAGTGCTGAGCTGTGCCTCTAAAAATTGGCGGCTTTATCTAAATAAACTCGCCAATTTTTTACCCGATGTTTCTCTTGACATGGAACGTTCAATGATGGATGAGAAACTCGCTTACGTCTATTGGGCGCTATCTGACGCTTTTGTTGATACAGAAGTTGATTACGAAGCTATTGCGCGCCAAACTGAAGACTATGACCCTGAGGAAATCAGGCGAATTCTTTATCATGAGGTAGCACCTGTCTGTCATACGAACCTTGAGACGGTGATTCCAATGACATGGTCAGCATTCAATTTAGAAAACTTGAAAGCTGACATAAATGAAATGCTGGAGGCAAGAGAGAAAAGCAACTTCCGCCGACAATGGGACAAATTACTAATACGCTGGCTTGAATTCAGATATGGCTACATCTGGAAGGACATCCAAAAACACTATCAGAAATAAATCCGCGCACAAAAAAATAAATCCAGTACACCTATTTCCCTGCGACGAGTTAAAGGAGTAAGAAATGGCCCACATAATAGACAACTGCGTAGGTCAGATTTATTTACTACCAAGCATCCACTATTAATGAGCAAAGAAGACAGACCTCCACCAGCCTCCAAACCCGTCCGCCCCCATTCCTGATAAACTCCCCCACCTCCCAGCCCCACCCAATCCAGAACCGCCAATGTCCCCTATCTCCGCCACACCCGCCCCACTCTCCCGCCGCTTCTCCGTCGCCCCGATGATGGACTGGACTGATAGGCATTGCAGATACTTCCTACGCCTCCTGTCGAAGAACGCCCTGCTCTACACCGAAATGGTCACCACCGGCGCTCTCCTCAACGGCGATCACGAACGGTTCCTCCGTCACAACGAAGCCGAGCATCCGCTGGCGCTACAGTTGGGCGGTAGTGTTCCGCTGGATCTGGCCGCCTGCGCGCGCATGGCGCAGGCGCATGGTTACGACGAGGTGAATCTGAATGTGGGCTGCCCGAGTGATCGGGTGCAGAACAATATGATCGGTGCGTGCCTGATGGGGCATCCGCAGTTGGTGGCGGATTGTGTGAAGGCGATGCGCGATGCGGTGTCGATTCCGGTGACGGTGAAGCATCGGATCGGGATCAATGGGCGGGACAGTTACGCCGAGTTGTGTGATTTCGTCGGGACGGTGCGGGATGCAGGGTGTACCAGTTTTACCGTGCATGCGCGGATTGCGATTCTTGAGGGGTTGTCGCCGAAGGAGAATCGCGACATTCCGCCGTTGCGGTATGACGTGGCGGCGCAGTTGAAGGCGGATTTTCCGGAGTTGGAGATTGTGCTGAACGGCGGGATCAAGACGATGGAGGCCTGCCATGAGCACTTGCAGAGCTTTGACGGTGTGATGCTCGGGCGTGAGGCTTATCACAATCCGTATTTGCTGGCGGAGGTCGATCAGCAGCTGTTCGGCAGCAGCGCGCCGGTGATCAGCCGGGCCGAGGCGCTGGCGCAGTTGCGGCCATATATTGCCGAGCATCTGCAAGCGGGCGGTGCGATGCATCACATTACCCGGCACGTGCTGGGGCTGGGCACCGGGTTCCCGGGGGCGCGTAAATTCCGTCAGTTGTTGTCGGTGGATATTCACAAGGCCAAGGATCCGCTGGCGTTGCTGGATCAGGCTGGCGAGTTGCTGCAAGGGCGTTGATGCCCTCCTTCCGTAAAACGCGCCAGGCGGGTTGATCCGCCTGGCGTGCGCATCACCCCGCCGCTGCTTCCGTCCAATTCACCCAGCCAAACACCCACGTCGCCAGAATCAACAAGCCAAACGCGATCCGATACCAGGCGAACGCGGCGTAGCTGTGGTTGGCGATGAATTTGAGCAGGCCGCGTACGGCGATCATGGCGAAGATGAAGGCGATGACGAAACCGAGGGCGAACACTGGCAGGTCGCTGGCCTGGAACAGGTCGCGGTATTTGTAGCCGGAGTACACCGCAGCGCCGACCATGGTCGGCATGGCGAGGAAGAACGAGAACTCTGTGGCGGCTTTCCGGGACAAGCCGAACAATAAACCGCCGATGATGGTAGAGCCCGAGCGCGACGTGCCGGGAATCATCGCCAGGCATTGCACGAAACCGATCTTCAACGCGTCTGACCAGCGCATGTCGTCGACATGATCGACGCTCACCACGTGGCTGCGCTGTTCGGCCCACAACATGACAATACCGCCCACCACCAAGGCCATGGCCACGGTGATCGGGTTAAACAGGTATTGATGGATTTTGTCAGCGAACAGCACGCCGAGCACCACCGCCGGGAGGAAGGCGATCAGCAGGTTGAGGGTGAAACGTTGCGCATTGCGTTGGGTGGGCAGACCTTTGACGATGTCGAAGATCTTCGGGCGAAACTCCCAGACCACAGCCAGGATCGCCCCCAGCTGAATAATGATGTTGAACGCCATCGCGCGTTCGCCGCCGAAGTCCAGCAGGTCGGCGACGATGATCTGGTGGCCGGTACTGGAGATCGGCAAAAACTCGGTCAGGCCTTCTACCGCGCCCAAAATCAACACCTGGATAAAGGTCCAGAAATCCATTAATCCTCCGTCAGAGCGCTCGTGATGAGCGACCGGTCAACTGTATTCAGGAATTGAGTATCTGAAGTTAAACAATCGGTATAACGCGACACCCATTGCCTGATCAGGCGACGGAGAATATGTCTTATCAAAAGACACACTCAAGCCATGTTAATAAACGTCCGCCTACGAACTACACGAAAAATATTTAGGGCTATAGTAGAAAAAAGTTCGATTGGCCAATAAAGTGTGATCCAGCTCACATTGTCTCAGGATCGTCGACAGTGGCAATTGGACATGAATAAAGCCGTGGCCATAGATTCAAAATAGTGGCACAATTCCACATCGCCATCATGTAACGACTAGTTCACAACCCCGAGAAAATCAACTAAAAGCTTGAAATGCTTAATTATTGTTAGAAAACTCGGGAGCCACGTCTAAAAATCGCGTGAATGTTACCAATTGTCAGTCACAGATGAGAACCGGTGCTTTAACATCCCGATGTCAGCACCTAATTCGAGTCAAAGCATGATGCTCTCAGGGAACTTGGCGACTAGAAGTCCGCGCCCGACAAACGACGTACCCGGTGTTCTTACTCTGGGTCGTACCCGTGGCGTGGCCGAACATTTCAGAGCGCTGATCGCAAAGCACGTACGCACTGACATGGCACTTGAGGCCGGTTCGTACACTAGTTCCTATAACAATGAACTTTCTGGTTCGTATCGAGCCATCTTCATCGTTATCGACACTCCACAAGCGCTGGAAGACAATCTTGCGCTGATCGAGAGCCTGCGCAGCGACAACTTGAAGCCGATCATCTGCGCGGTCATTACCGGTCGCGGCGCCTTCAACAAGATCAAGTATTTCCTGGCCGGTGCCGACTTCTGTATCAAACTCAATACCCTTTCCGACGAGGGCGACGAGTTGCTCGGTGAGTTCTTCAACAGCGAAGAATGGCAGCGGGATATCAACCTCACGCTCGACCCGACGCGCATCTGCCTGCAGGGCGGCACCAGTCAGAAACTCGACATCTCGTTCGCCGAGATGAAGATCCTGGAAGCCTTTGCGCAGACCAGCAATCACATTCTCAGCCATGATGAAATCGCCAGCATCATGGGGCTCAATACCAATTTCTACGATCCGAGAGCGCTGGAAAAATCCATCAGCCGCTTGCGTGGAAAAATCAAGGACATGTATGGTACCAATGCGATTCAGAGCATCCGCGGCTACGGCTATCGCCTGATGCGGGGTCTGATATCGACTGCCTGACTCTCGGGCAGCCATCCTCTTTGCATAATCACGAAGGATCGTCATATGCAACCATACAGCTCAAGTTGTACTTCAAATCTACTAATAATCAAGCCATTGAATGAGCACGGCTACACCGAACCATAACAATAAACTTAACAACATAGCAGCAGAACGAGTGGAATTTATCGAGGCCATTTTGGGCCCAGACCCTGCCTGTCGGTTACTTCCAAGGAAGTTATTGCTCGCCTGCCGATTTACCTTTTCGCCCATTTTGGTGCACATTTTAGGAGAGAGACATGGAAACTAGTACAACCCTCCCAAGAAAATATTTTGTCGTCGTGACCAACAGTACAACGTCGCAGCGTGAACTTGAGAGCATTCTGTCCAGCGAGCGCTTCAATTCGTTTGGCACGTCTCAGGCACAAATGTTTATTGAAGGTGCTACTTCGCCCTCTTCCGCTCCCATGCTGATGGAGTTCACTTACCCAAGGGGCACCCGGAAAAACGTTGCCCGCACGATTGAACACGACACCCAGCGCATATTGGCCACCCTCGAATCGGAATGGCTGTCCGCACAATCGGCGAAGCCGTTTCAAAGTGCAGAGAGCGACAACCGCACTGCCGCCATCGAAGACGCCGCCACCTGCAACGAGACCTGGCATCTGGACAACGATCAAGGCGCCCTGGTCAAGGAAGGCGTCGAGATCAGCCTTACCGGACTGGAAACCGCGCTGGTGCGCAAAATGCTCCATCACGAAGAACGTGTAGTCAGTCGAGATGACCTGATCCTCAGCATCGGCCGCGAGCCGGAGCAGTATCGGGGCCTGGAGATGTGCCTGAGTCGCCTGCAGGACAAGTTCAAAAACGCGAGTAATGGTGAGCGATTGTTCCGTGCCGTAAGAAACCGCGGTTATTGCCTCATTCAGGAAATCGTTGCGTAAATACCGCCGATATCCGCGAACAAAACAAACAGAAACAGTGCGATTACAAAAACAACAAGAGCACTCTGTTTGGCTTCCCCCCTGGTAATAATAGCTCCCTGCCTCCACCCCTCCTACAGTAACAAACACAACATAATTTATTCACCCCCCGCTCTGCGACCTTTTCTAACACCCTTGTATTTGATTATTAAAAAGTTGGCACTGTGCCATCTTGTTAGAACTCGTCAGACACCCTCTCCGGCAATAACTTAGTCTATTGATTGACGACAGTTCGGCCTATCGACGTTGTTACCTCAGGACACTCGTCCAATAACAACAACAAGCCTATCTAGCAACTCGGACTTCAACTGTCGAAACCTGAATGGACGTATTTCTGGGGATATCTCATGGAACTTTCTCTACGGATCAATCGAAATAACGGCCTCAAGGGACTTACCTTCTGGGGCCAATGGGCATTGGCGCAGGCTTTCATTGTTGCGTTGCTATTCATACTCGCTGAACGGCAGACGGGCACCGTCGAGTTCTATTACCGCATGTGCGCGACACTGGCGGTATTGGCCTCGGTACCGGCGTATACGTTCAGCGGCGTGTATCGCAAGCAGGACAACTACCTGACCGGTCTCGGACGTTTGTTCATGGGCTGGTCGATGACCATGGTGGCGCTGGCCGGCATCGCGTTCGTGTGCAAGGCCGACGAAGTGTTCTCCCGCGAGGTGACGCTGAGCTGGGCGGTCTACGGCTTCCTCGGTCAGGCGTTGATGTACGCGCCGCTGCATGCCTTTTCCAAGTACTACCAGCGTTCCCGCACCAGCGCGCAGAAAACGCTGATCGTCGGTACCGGCGAGCTGGCTCTGGGTCTGGCGAAGAAGATCAGTCAGGTGGAAAACCTGCCGCTGGTAGGTTTGGTCAGCAATGGCGCGACACCGAATCTGGATGCGGATGCGCCGCGTGTGGTCGGTGATCAGGAAGATTTGCTGGAGCTGATCAAGGATCATGACATCCGCCGGTTGTACATCACCCTGCCGCTGGCCGAGGCCGCAAAAATCGAAGCGATGTACGTCGATTTGCTCGGCGCCAACGTCGATGTGGTCTGGGTGCCGGACTTGAACAGTCTGACCCTGCTCAACCACTCGGTGAAGGTCGTGGATGGTCTGCCGGCGATCTGCCTCAACGAAAGTCCGCTGACCAGCCGCCCTACCGCTGCGCTGAGCAAGAGTCTGGTGGAAAAAGGCGTGGCGCTGCTGGCGATTATCCTGCTGAGCCCGGTGCTGCTGTTCATCGCGCTGGCGGTGAAGATCAACTCGCCGGGGCCGGTGTTCTTCAAGCAGGATCGCCACGGCTGGAACGGCAAGGTGATTCAGGTGTGGAAATTCCGCTCGATGCGCGTGCACGATGACCGTGAAGTGGTTCAGGCCAGCCGTAATGACTCGCGCATTACTGCGGTCGGGCGCTTCATTCGCCGCACCTCGCTGGATGAGCTGCCGCAGTTGTTCAACGTGCTGCAGGGGCAGATGGCCCTGGTCGGTCCACGTCCGCACGCTGTAGCGCACAACCACTACTACTCGGGGAAAATCCTCGCGTACATGGCCCGTCATCGAATCAAACCGGGTATTACCGGGCTGGCACAGATCAGCGGCTGCCGTGGCGAGACCGACACCATCGACAAGATGCAGCGTCGGGTGGAGATGGACCTGCATTACATCAACAACTGGTCGTTGTGGCTGGATCTGAAGATCCTGGTGAAGACGCCGTTTACGTTGTTGTCGAAAGATATTTATTGATGGGCTGGTGACAAGCCAGGCAATACCGCAAGGGGACGAAAGTCCCCTTTTTCGTGGGCGGGATTTGGGTAGTGGATCAGGCTGCTGCGATGGTGGCAGTGCCGACGCCTTCGCGGGCAAGCCCGCTCCCACAGGGGATCTCGGCATGGATCGGGACATGCGCTTCACCCCGTTCCACTGTGGGAGCGTGGCTTGCCCGCGAAAGCGGTGGGCCAGGCAGAACATACGCTGAATGTGCCGACGCCTTCGCGAGCAAGCCCGCTCCCACAGGGGATCTCGGCATGGATCGGGACATGCGCTTCACCCCGTTCCACTGTGGGAGCGTGGCTTGCCCGCGAAAGCGGTGGGTCAGGCAGCACAGATGTTGAATGTGCCGACGCCTTCGCGAGCAAGCCCGCTCCCACAGGGGATCTCGGTATGGATCGGGATATGTGCCTCACCACAAAACACTGTGCGAGCGTGGCTTGTCCGCGAAAGCGGTGGGTCAGGCAGCACAGATGTTGAATGTGCCGACGCCTTCGCGGGCAAGCCCTCTCCCACAGGGGATCTCGGCATGGATCGGGATATGTGCCTCACCACAAAACACTGTGGGAGCGTGGCTTGTCCGCGAAAGCGGTGGGTCAGGCAGCACAGATGTTGAATGTGCCGACGCCTTCGCGAGCAAGCCCGCTCCCACAGGGGATCTCGGCATGGATCGGGATATGTGCCTCACCACAAAACACTGTGGGAGCGTGGCTTGCCCGCGAAAGCGGTGGGTCAGGCAGCACAGATGTTGAATGGGCCGACGCCTTCGCGAGCAAGCTCGCTCCCACAGGGGATCTCGGTATGGATCGGGATATGTGCCTCACCACAAAACACTGTGGGAGCGTGGCTTGCCCGCGAAAGCGGTGGATCTGGCAGCACAGATGTTGAATGTGCCGACGCCTTCGCGGGCAAGCCCGCTCCCACAGGTCCCGAGAAGGCCCGGGGTTTACTCGGTAATCTTCGAGAAGTTGCGGTAGAACATGTCACCCTCGCGGCTGTCGGTCATCGAGTGCAGCTGGAAGCTGCGATTGAGCCTGGCGCCGCCGTCACGGGTCAGGGGGGCCCAGACCAGGTTGGCGCGGCGCATGGTCGACATGCTCATCATTTCGTCGAACGGGATCGACAGGTAGATGCCCTTGTCGAAACTACCCTCCCCGTACTCGGCACTGCCAGCCGTGGTGATCGTCGCCCAGGCACCGAAGCGCACCCCATTGAAGAACTCGCGGGAGATGTCCAGCGTGCCGCCCCAGTCGCCGGCCAGATAACGACCGACGCTGACCGCAGCCAGCGTGTCGTACGGCAAATCGGTGTAACCGGTGATGTGCCCGGTCCAGACCGAATAGTCGCGCAGGCCAAAACCCTGGTCGAACTCGCGCTGGCGCACGTAGTTCAGATCCGCCCCCACCGACCAGCGCTCACCGGTCGGCCGGAACAGCACCTCACCGCCGACGCCGGCAAACATCGACTCCAGATAGCCGCCGTAGACCATGCCATACAGGTCCTTGTCCAACTGCTCGGCATGGCTGACCTGGAACAACGGCATGGTCACTTCCGAGGTGGTCAGGTATTGACGCAAATCGGTACGCACCCGCGGCAGGCCGCTCGGCGCATCGTAGGTGAACTTGTCGAAGTTGTTCACCAGGTTGGCACTGAGCAGGCCGTTCCACCAGGTGTTGCGGTTGAAGCGGTACTCGGCGTCCGCGTCGGCACTGAATTGATAGAGCAAACCATCCGGGCCACCGACGTTCTGCTTGAAGCCCAGGCCGACGCCATAGTTGAAGTGCTGCGGCGCTTCGCTGTAGAGGGTTTTCTCGTTGTGTGGCATCGCCGGGTTGATCTCGGTGGTGCGGTGCAACGACTCCAGCGGCTCCTCGTTGTTGATCACTTCGCGGAAAGTCTGGCGGGGCACGCTGGTCTCTTCCAGCGGCAGGTCGTAGCGCTTGTTGACCACGGTGAACCAGTTGATGTCGTCGTTCACACTGTTGTCGAGAATCCGGCTCGCGCGACCAACAGCCTTCGACGAATGGAAGTAACGCTGCTGCTCGCCGTACACGATCAGCTCCGAATCACGCTGACTGATGCGCTCGACCTTGTACCCGGCATTTTGCTGCAGGCGCTGCGATACGTCGGCCCAGTTGACCTGCTCCATCGGCGTGGTCGGCATCTTCGCCGGCAGCGGTTCCGGCGTCGGATCGTAAGTCTTGGCCGGCGCCTTGCGGCTGACGAAATTGGTGTGGAAGGTGATGCCGAACATCGCCGTGTTGCCCCGCTCCCACGCCGCGCTGACGTCCACCGAATCCGCCACCTTGAACACCGCACCGAAGTTGATCGGCGAGTCCTGCTTGATCACGTTGTCCTTCGGCTCGTGCTTGTAGTCGTTGCCTTCGTATTCGAGCTTCAGGCTGAGTCGATCCCACGGCGTCTGATAGCTCACACCACCGAAGAACGACGGCCGACCGCGAAAGTACGAGCCGGAGTTGACGTCACCGGTACCTTCGAGAGCCGGTCGAGTGTCGAAGCGATCACTGACGTAGCCCAGCGGGTTGTCGAGATCACCGCGATTACCGAGATAACCCCAGGCAATACCGGCGCTGAAATCGAAATTGTCGAAGCGTTTGTTGGCGACGAAGAACTCACTGGAGAACAAGCCCGTACCACCGATGTCTCGGAAGCCCAGCGCGACTTCCGGTGCCCAGTGGCTTTCCTGCCACAGCCGGACTTTGGCGTCGACCGCCTTGTCCTTGTAGCTCTGGCTGCCACTCAGCGCCTCGGAGCCGTATGGCCGGTTGGTGATCGCGGTGTAGCGGAACGAACCTTCGAGCCAGTCCAGTGGCTGCAACGACACGCTGTAGCGGCTGTACGGCTCGGTGCGGTTGGCGTTGACGCTCAGCTCTCCGGCCGGAGCCATGCGCGCGGTCGGGGTCTGCAACAGACCGGTGCCGCCGAAATCATTTTGGGTAATACGCGGCTCGGCATGCACCAGACCGCACGGCAATAACAACACAGCTGCAAAACGTAACTTCAACGAACCACCTCAGCCAGCTGCGTGGCAATCAATTCGGCCAACTGCTGATTCAGTTCAGGAACAGGCGGATCCAGATCATCATTCTTCACCGGCACCAGAATCTTGCTGCCGGCCACGGGGAACTGCCCGCTCTCGCGATTCCAGTGGGCGATACCCACGCGCCGCACCGCACCATTGGGCTGGATCAGCCACAGGTAATCGGCCTCGGCATCATCCAGCGGCGTACAGCTTTCCAGGTACTCACGCGCCTCCAGCAAGGGCTGATAAGGCAGGTGGCAGGTTTCGGCCACCGCGCCCAACACTTGCACCTCGTCGACCCGTTTCGGGTAGATCAGCCGATCGCCGTCGTCCAAACGAATGTTGCGCGCGAAACCGACTTCCACCGCGACCGGATCGAGATCCGCCACCTGACGCCCGGTGACCGGCATTTGCCGCACCTGCTCAGCCAAGCGCAGCGCCAGCGCCGCGCGGCTCGGGCGGTCAAACAACGAGGCCATGCGCTGCAACACATCGAGATCAAACAACACCCCGGCCTTGAGCCGCGCCTGCTGTTCCAGCAACGACTGGCGCAGCAACACGCCGGCCAGCCAGTAACCCTCGGCATTCGGTACGGCCACGCTGATCACGTCGAGCAAGCGCCCGCCCGGCGGCAACTCCACCGGCCCTGGGTTGGCGACATCGCCGCTGACGGTGACCGCTGCCTGACTGATGCCGCTGAGCAACAGCAAACCCGCCGATAACATTCGTAAGCGCTTCACGGCAGATGCCTGCGATCAGGGGTCAGTTGCACGATGCGCACACGCATTTGCGTGGTCAGTTGCTGCTCGCTCTGCAGGATGAATCCGTCCAGCGGATCGACCCAGTAATGGTTGGTCGCGCGCAGCCCGATCGCCGGGACGTCGATACGTTCGTCGACACGCAGCACGGTGTATTCCTTGTCGAGAATTTGCAGGGTTTGCGTAGATCGGCGAGAGAACCGGCTGTTAACGATCAAGCCGACTTCCTGGCCCTTGTACAGGTCGATCCAGCGCTGACTGGTGAACCCGTCGGCGACTTGATGCAGGCCGCGTTTGAACGGCGCGTCGTCGGCCAGCCGCGTGCCGTCCAGGTCGCCCTCGACGCCGAGGCCGATGGTGCGCACAGCGAGGCCGTCACGCAGCAGCAACACCTGTTTGCCGGAAGCGACCCAGAACTGCAGGTCTTCACGCTCGCGCACCAGCGCCAGCACCCCGGAGCCGGACGGCGTGGTCAGTTTGACTTGCGGGTACTTGACCTCGGCCACCTGCGCCGCACTCACGTCCAGCTCGTCCGGGCCGAGCACCGCCGACTTGAGGTTGCGCACCGAAGCGGTCATCAGCGGGTTACAGCCACACAACATCAAGGCCGCCATCAGGCAGACGCCAACTTTCAAGGTTTTCACGGTCGGCCTTATTTGCTGTTGTTACTGAATTCGCTCCAGTTCTTCGCAGCGGAAGCCCCGGTCCCGACAATCGATGCCGACGGCACCAGTTGACTGATGAAGCGGTTCCAGCGCGTGACGTTGGCCGGGCCGACGTAAACCACATCCTGGGGGCGCACTTCAAAGTGCGAAGCGAGTGCCATGGCGGTCGGCGACTGGGCTTCCAGTTGATAGATCTTCGCCGGCTCGACATCGAGGTTTTCCACCCCGCGAATCACGTACACCGCGTTGCCGTTGGAGGTGGTCTGACTCAGACCGCCGACCGAACCGAGCACGTCGGAGAGGTTCATCGTCGCGGTCTTGAAACTCAGCGCACGGGGCTGATTGACTTCGCCCATGACGTAGATGCGCTTGTTGTCGTTGTACGGCAGGTACAACTGATCGCCGCCCTTGAGGAAGACATGCTGCAACTCGGAATCCTGCTGGTTCAGCGAGTCGAGATTGAGCGGATACACCCGGCCATTGCGGGTCAGCAGCAGGCCCGACAGGTCGGCGTTGTTGGTGTCGATGCCGGCAGTACCGAGGGCCTCGACCACGCTCAGCGGGTTGGTGGAAATCGGTTGTGGCCCGGCCTTGGCCACGGCGCCGGAAACCACCACTTTCTGACTGGCGAAACGCAACACCGCGACATCCACCTGCGGCTCGGCGATGAACGCCGACAGGCGTGTTTCGATGTCCGAGCGCAGCTGTTGAATAGTCTTGCCGGCCGCCTGCACTTCCTTGATGAACGGGTAGTACAGCGTGCCATCGGAGCGCACCAGTCGACCGTTGGCGTCGATCTGCTGTTGTGCCCCCGATGGCGCGGTCAGCTCCGGGTGATCCCAGACCGTGATGTACAGCACATCGTTGCTGCCGATGCGGTATTCGGCAGGCGTTGCCAACAGTTCCGACGGTACCGACTCACGCTTCTGCGTGGCACGGGTCATCGAGATCAGCTTGGGCGTGATCGGGATCAGCTCGACCCGACTGCTTTCGCTGGCGCCCTGGCGCGTGATGTCGCCGGTGCTCAGGTATTGGCCGGGGGAAAACATGCAACCTTGCAAAGCGATACTTGCCAACAGCAAAAGAGAAAAACTACGAGTCATAATGGCACTACGCTATTCAAGGGCGAATCTAAAAATAAAGTCACCCGACTTGCGTCGGGCGACCCTGTACTGCACTAACAAATGTTCCTGTTAGTTGTGCGTGCCGGTGGTGCCGGTAGTACCGGTGGTGCCAGTGGTACCGCCGTTGGCACTTCCGCCGCTGTTGGACGCTGCGACTGCACTGGCAACCATTGCAGTACTGGCAGCAGGCGCTGTAGAAGCCGCAACACTG
The DNA here is from genome assembly GCF_036861315.1 of Pseudomonas sp. S3(2024). Lineage (NCBI taxonomy): Bacteria > Pseudomonadati > Pseudomonadota > Gammaproteobacteria > Pseudomonadales > Pseudomonadaceae > Pseudomonas > Pseudomonas sp. S3(2024). The sequence goes on from NZ_JAZAQQ010000005.1 coordinate 434,202, forward strand.
CCAGATACATTGGTCACCGCAGTTAGCGGCGCTTCAGCAGCGGACGCCCAGTTGCTCAACATCGTCAACAGGGCAATCGCCATCACTTTTTTCATATCAACTCCTTTCTAACATTCGACCTGTTAAAAACCGGTCTTTGTTAGCGGTGGTAGCGTTCAAGTCCGCGAAAAGCGCGAACAAGATCCGTCGTTCTTTCACAGTCTTACCCAACTGATAAAAGTCGAACGGCAGGTTTATATCTACGGACTTGCAAAAGGCATTTCCAGCGTATTTTCCCGACGATATCTAACAGCTGACCGAAACTAACATTCAGTATTAGAACGACATCATTCGAGATAACCGCGCGGATGATTCGATTGCCAGCGCCAGGTATCGGTGACCATGTCCTGCAGACTGCGCGTGGCTTTCCAGCCGAGTTCTTTTTGCGCTTTCGAGGCGTCGGCCCAGCTCTCGGCAATGTCCCCGCTGCGCCGTGGCATCACCCGGTACGGCACCGGACGTCCACTGGCTTGTTCGAAGGCCTGCAGCACTTGCATCACGCTGTAGCCGTCGCCGGTGCCAAGGTTCCAGGTATGAATGCCCGGACGGTCGGCAATCGATTGCAAGGCTTTGAGATGGCCATCGGCGAGGTCGACGACGTGGATGTAATCGCGCACTCCGGTGCCATCGATCGTCGGGTAGTCGTCGCCGAAAATCGACAATTCCTGCAGGCTGCCAACCGCGACCTGGCTGATGTAAGGCAGCAGGTTGCTGGGGATGCCGCTGGGGTCTTCGCCCATATGCCCGCTGTGATGCGCGCCGATCGGGTTGAAGTAACGCAGCAAGGCGATGCTCCAGCGCGGCTCGGCCTGACTCAGGTCGCGCAGCACGTTCTCGACGATCAGCTTGGATTGACCGTAAGGATTGGTCGGAATGCCGGTGGGGAAATCCTCGCGGATCGGCATCTGCTCAGGCTCGCCGTACACCGTGGCCGACGAACTGAACACCAGCCGGAACACCCCCGCTGCGGCCATCGACTGACACAAGGTGATGCTGCCGCCGACGTTGTTTTCGTAGTAATCCAGCGGCTTGCGCACGCTCTCGCCGACGGCTTTGAGCCCGGCAAAATGCAGCACCGCGTCGATCGCATGCTCGCGGAAAATCCGGTCCAGCAACGCCCGGTCGCAGACATCGCCGCGAATCATCAGCGCACTTTTGCCGCAGATACCTTCTATCGCGTGCAGTGCCGCATCGCTGCTGTTGCAAAGATTATCCAGTACAACAACTTCATAACCTGCTTCAAGCAGCGCAAGTGTGGTGTGCGAGCCGATATAGCCGGCACCACCCGTTACCAGAATCTTCATAGCGCGGTCCGTCATTGGATAAGTGACAAGTAGCCTGTCAAGTCCCTTTCATTGAATCTGTGGCGCACCACACAAATAAGGACGACAACAGCCTTAAACAAAATTAGTTCAACCACTGGCAATAAATATTTTTGCAGGTCAAACTGTATTGCCCGGTACTTATTAGCACCCCAAGTACACTCATCACTATCAACAGATACCGACTAAAAATAACTAATAACGCCTTAACCGACATCTCATAACATTGTCATGTTTTACCCCCTGCGCTAATTGCCATTAACAACCTGACTCAGGTATTAAAGTACTCGTTCAATAATCATTGAAACTTGTGCGCTTTGATAAGTGCGCGCACCCGTTGCCTGTGTTCCATGACTGTCCAGGATACTTTTATGATTCGTAAATGTTTGTTCCCCGCTGCCGGTTACGGCACGCGTTTCTTGCCGGCGACCAAAGCCATGCCGAAAGAGATGCTGCCGATCGTCAACAAGCCGTTGATCGAATACGCCGTTGAAGAAGCACGGGACGCCGGCCTGCAACACATGGCCATCGTCACCGGTCGGGGCAAGCGTGCGCTGGAAGACCACTTCGACATCAGCTACGAACTCGAACACCAGATCCGCGGCACCGAGAAAGAGAAATTCCTCGCTGGCACCCGCGAGCTGATCGACACCTGCACCTTCTCCTACACCCGTCAGGTGGAAATGAAGGGCCTCGGTCACGCGATTCTCAGCGGCCGCCCGTTGATCGGCGATGAACCCTTCGCCGTGGTGCTGGCCGATGACCTGTGCCTGAACCTGGAAGGTGACGGCGTGCTGTCGCAGATGATCCAGCTGTACAAGAAATTCCGCTGCTCGATCGTCGCCATCCAGGAAGTCCCGGCCGATCAGACCCACAAATACGGGGTGATCGCCGGCGAGCTGATTTCCGAGGGCATCTACCGGGTCAATAACATGGTGGAAAAACCGACACCGCAGGATGCCCCGTCGAACCTGGCGATCATCGGCCGCTACATCCTCACCCCGGACATCTTCGACCTGATCGCCGACACCCAACCGGGCAAGGGCGGCGAGATCCAGATCACCGACGCGCTGATGAAACAGGCGCAGAACGGTTGCGTGCTGGCTTACAAGTTCAAGGGCCTGCGCTTTGACTGCGGCGACGCCGAGGGTTACCTGCAGGCAACCAACTTCTGCTACGACAACGTCTACCTCAAGGGCCGCTGAGACGGTCCCCGCCCACTTCTCTTTTCAGGAGGCACCCATGAACATGGCACAGCATGCAGCAGAGATTGAACGGGAGGTGGGCAACCTCGGCACGGTGAGCTGGCTGGCACACCATCAGCCGTTGGCCAGCGCCAACGAGTCATGGCTGGGCAGTATTTTGCTGGTGGAGCGCATCGGCATGTTTCCGGCGTCCGGCGACATTCGCCGGACGCTGGCGGATCCCTATCCCCTGCTCGCCCATCTGAAACAACGGTATGCCGAGCAGGCGCTGGAAATGGACGATCGTGATGGCCTGAAGGTGATCTTCAGCGACTGGCGCTTCCGCGTACGCCTGTGCTGCAACGAACCGGCGATCATCATCAATGTCGAGACCCGGTGTGCCACGCAACTGATGCCGCAGAAGACTGCGGAGCTCCTGAGCCAGATAGATAACTTCAAATAAAAACACTTTCCTGTAGGAGCTGCGGCACGCTGCGATCTTTTGATTTTGTTTTCAAGAGCAAGATCAAAAGATCGCAGCGTGCCGCAGCTCCTACAAGTCGCAACTGTCCGCGTTGATGCCACTGACGATCCAGCGATAGAAGTAATCGGCAATCACCTTCCCGCCCGTGGCCGGCTGCGGATGAATCTTGTCCGGGCCGATCATCGCCGCCGCGTAGCGTTTGACGTCCGGGCCGAACGCGCATTGCAGATTGGCAAAACCCAACTGCTGCTCATGCGCCCACGGCTGCAAGACCTGTGCATACGCCGACATCGGATAGGCACTTGAGCGCGTGGTGTCCTGACGCATGATCAGGTTGATGCTCGCCGCCGGCTGGATCTCGCGGATCATCGCCACCAGGCCCTGAACGTTGTGCAGGTACTGTTCGGGTTTGACCCCGAAGCCCTGATCGTTGCCGCCGAGCATGATCAGGTAAACGTCGGCGGGGATCTTCGACACGGCGGCTTTCCACTGCACCTGCCATTGCGGGTTCTGGTGATAGAAATCCGCGGATGCCGCGCCCGAGGCCGCCAGTTTTGAAACCCGCACGCCGTGCTGCTCGTTGCTCATCCACAAGCCAAACAAGGTCGGTGCACCCTTCACCACTTCCAGTTTGAATGACCAGTCTGCGGCTGCCGAAAGACCTGCGAGTGGTACTTCCTGCACGCCTGAACCCTTGAGCGTCAACGGTTGCCAGTCTTCCGAGGGCGTCCAGCGGTAGCGCAGCTCACTGGTTTCGCCGTTGCCCAGGTAGAGCAATTTCGCTTGGGTGACTTGGGTGTCGATGGCCGGTGTCGGGCTGGCATCGATTTGCAGCCAGGCACCGGGCTTGCCGGTCACCGTGCGGCTGTCGGGGCTGGCCTGGCCGAGGCCAGACACTTGCCAGCCACCGCCGAAGTACTTTTCGCTGCTGCGGGTGTATTTGAAATGCGTGCCCCCAAGCGCGGCGCCATGGTTGAAACCGACATAACCGGGACCGGCAAAACCGACCTCGCCGGCCACGCGCTGCACCAGTTTGTTCAGGTAGAAATCCTGCCCGGCGCTGTAGCTGTCGCCGATCACCGAGACCGACAAGACCTTCCCGGCCTTGCCTTCGCGCCACTGCGCAAAGCGCTCGCGGGCATCACCTACCTCAACCACCGACGCTGCGACGGGTTGCGCGTCATTTACTGCCAACATGCATTATTTCCTTCAGTCTGGAATGGCCCCTTCGCGAGCAACCCCGCTCCCACATTGGATCTCGGCAACTCGCACAATCCCTGTGGGAGCGGGCTTGCTCGCGAAGCTTTTCAGCTATTGACCGGCACCACCGGAGTAACGCTCGCCACCGTTTTTTTCTTCGCCGCACGCTCGCCCAAAAACAGCACCGAAGTGACATTGAAGCGACTGAAAATCATCGACAGCACTACCGGCCCCAACAGACCAAACAGCAGTCCGCTGAGCACCAGAATGCTTTCGTCTTTCACCCCCAGCCGCCCCATGACAAACCGCGAAGTCGCCGCGAACAGCACATGGAACAGAAAGATCGCGTAAGAGTAGCCGCCCAGCCAGGTCAGCCACTTCGAGCGCATGTCACTCGACAGCAAAGCAATGCAGGACACACACCCCACGGTCAGACCGATCAGGCTGCGGCGGTCGACGATCAACTCACGATCAATCGCCGCCACGTACAGCAGCGTCAGCGAAATCAACACAAACACCAGCGGCCCGACCACCTTGAACCGCTGCTTCAACGCCTCGACATTTTCCTGGCCGATCATCCCCGCCACAAAGAACGGCAGCAGGTAAATCGCGCCATTGATGCCGAACGCATCGAGCTTGAACGGCGGCAACAGAAACACCGCCGCAGCGAAGGCGAACAGCAGATACAAGCGCGTCATCGAGCGCAGCATCCCGCGCCATTCCAGCAGACCGACGAACATGAAAATGATGAACACCGCCTGCAGGAACCAGAAGTGATTGACCGGCACCCAGAACGACAACAAGGCATCGATCACGCCGACATCCTTGTTCACCCCCGGCCCTACCGCCTGCAACACCGAGAACGGCACACCGACGCAAAACAGCGGCACGATCAGCCGTCGTACCTTGCCGCTGAAGAATGCGGAAAAGTCATTGCCGCGAATTTTGTAGATCGAATAGATGTAGCCGGAAATGAAGGTGAACAGCGGCATGCGCACGTACACCATCGAGTCGGCGATCACCCGAAACGGCGAGCCGAGATCGATCTTCAAGCCCCCGCCCAACGGGCCAATGACGTGATAGAGCACCAGCAGCAGGCACGCCAGGCCACGCAGGGTTTCGATCTCCAGCGATTTTTTCTTGCTCGACATACAGCACCTGTCTCAATTCTGAACGCGTGATTCAACCCGCACCGGCTTGTTCGCGCGCAACATCAGGCCGAGGCCGACAAACAATACCGGCACCACCATGGAAAAGTGCCGGGCGAAGGAACCGAAGTCCGGCTCGAACAACCCCTGCACCAACAGGAACGCCAGCGGAATCGCGATCAGCTCCTTGGGTTTGGTTTCGATCGGCGCGCCTTTGTAGTCGGTGGAGGTGATGACTTTGAACAGCAGCAGCGCGGTCATGATCATCAGCGCCACAAAGATCACCTGGCCCGGCCCGGACAACAGAATCAGCTCCACCGGGAACGACAGCCGAAAGAAGATGATCATCGAGTCCAGCGCCTGCGAGACGAAGTCACTGCCGCTGAGCCACGAGACGATCAGCGATTTCGAACCCTCCTCCCCGGCCGTACGCAACTCGTTGTTGCTGGCGCGAATCGACGATACCGGAAACCCCAACGCCAGCTGAATCGCCATGGCCACCGCCAGGTAAAACAGGAACAGCATCAGGAAGAAGGTGAAGCGCGACACGTACTTCTTCATCACGCAGACGCCGACCCACGACAGCGAAAACAGAATCCAGTAAGGCCGGATCAGCACGCCGTAGATCACCGCCGACAGAAAAAATCCGCCGCGGTATTTGCGCGTCAGCGAGCTGAACAAGATGCTCAGCACCGCCACCGAAACGATGATTTCCTTGGTCAGGTTTTCCAGGAAAAACGAGCGCACCACGCCCCACAGGCACAGGGTGCCGAAGATCGCCAGCGGCATGCGCCGGAAAACCACCACCGGGATCGCCGTGAGGAAGAAGTTGCAAAACATCCCGTAGGCCCAGGCGTTGGTCAGGTTGATCCCGGTGGGCCGCAGCAGGAACGCCGAACACTCGTAGGAGGAGCGATCCGGCGAGAACGGGTTCCAGAAATTGCAGTTGTCGGCGCGGGCATAGGACGACCACAAGGTCATCGCATCCGGGCCCGGAGCGCGGGGGATCAGCAGCGGCATCGCCACCGACAGAAACAACCCGGTGAACAGAATCAGGAACGACAGCGAGGAATCGAGTTTGCGGCCGCGAAACTCGATACACGGCAACTTCAACCCCATGCCAGCGCCCCTTTGGCACGGGTCGCCCGAGTCAACACGGCGATCACTCCGAGCTGCACGATGATCGCGAAGACATTGCCCCACGCCGCGCCATAAATCGAATAGTGCTTGATCAGCAGGTAGCTGATCGGCACCGACACCAGCAGACAGATCGCCGCGCTGGCGAATGACACCCGACTGTTTTTCGAAGCGATCAGACCACCCCAGACGATGTCGCCAATGGCCCGCAGGGCAAAGGAAAAGATCAGCACACCGAGGATCGCGTTATCCGGACGCGGCACGCTGGTGGCGACGTAATCGAGCACCACGTTGAAGAACAGATAGATCAGCACCGCCACCGCCGCCGACACCAGCAGCGAGCGCATCACCCACTTGTTAACGAACAATTGCTTGACCGTAAATGACTGCTGATCCGCCTGAAACCGCTTGGCCAGCACCGGAATGCCGACCACCGCCACTACCGCGTAAGACAGCGCCTGCAAAGTGTTCGCCGCCGACCACGCGTACACGTATTTACCGAGGCTGGCGTAGGGTTCGAGATCGGCAATCAGAAAGCGCTCGGCGTACTGACTCAGCGCGATCAAGCCCGTGCCGAAGTAGAACGGCAGGCCGGCCTTCCACACGGTCGCGGTAGTCAGTGCTTCGCTGACCCGACCCTTGTGCACATTCACCACGATCAGGTAACCGGCGACGATCACCAGCACGTTGGCGGCCACCCACAGCCACAGCACACTGGCGATGCCGGCGACCCAGTCGAGCATCATCCCGCCCACCGCCAGCAACGCCCAGAGACCGGTCTTGATGAAGAACAGCAGCGCGCCTGCCGTGGCTTTCTGCGCAGAAAACACGAACGAGTTGATCTCGAACGAGAGGTGTTCGGTGAGCAGCACCAGCGTCACGCAGAGGATCAACGCGGTGCTCGCCTCGACCTGCTGGAACAGCGAGTAAATCCCCACCGTCAGCAGCGACAGCAGCAGCCCCACTGCCAGGTACAGCAGCAGGACTTTGTCGACCACCCGCCGCGAGCTGCCGCCAACGCTGATCAACCGATTGATCTCGGAACTGAAACCGACGCTGTAAAACTTCGAGGCGATCAGCGACGCGGCGACCACCACCCCGTAAAACCCCAGCGCTTCGTAGCCCAGGTAATGGGTGATGGCCAACACCAGCAAGAACTTCGCGCCCAAGGCTCCGCCGCGCAGCAGCAAGCGAAATATCATCGAACGACGCCTTTGATGATCTCGTCCATCATCACTGTCTTGGCTTCGATTTCGCGGCAAGTGTCGGTGAGGCGCTTGCCGAAATTCGACAGGGCATTCGGCGCATACACGGTGTCGATGATCTGGTCGACATTGATGTCGCCACCGTTGATCACCCAGTCTTCCACGCCCATGTCCTGATAGGCGCCAAAGCCTTTGCGCTCATAGCTGATGTGGTACGCCGGGACACCGGACAGCAGCGACTCGATGGCGCCGTGCAGACGCACCGAGATCACCAGGTCCGGCTGATATTTGGCAATCGTCGCCTTCAACGACAGCAGGTCTTCGCTGATGCCCAGTTCGCGATAGAACGCACCGTCATCGTTGCCGCGAACGGCGCTCTGCACGGCGCAGACCACTTTGCTTTTGTTCTTCAGGCGCTGCAGCAGCAGCTTCAGGTTGGCGACGTAGGCGACCTTCTTTTCCTTGCTCCACTCCGGCGGCTTGCGCAGCACCACGCACACGGTGGCCGGCGATGCGGCGCAGCGGGTGAACTTCGGTTGCTGAAGGATCTTGCTGGCCAGTGACTGCACTGCCAGATCCGGCGCACGATAGACGTTTTCGCAGGCATCGAACATTGCCGAGGAGCGGTTATCGCGCACGAACACCGCGTCAGCGCTGGCGTAGTGATCGACGATCTTGCGGCTCTCGCCATGGAACGGGCCGATGCTTTGCGGCAGGTACACCGACGGCACCTTGCTGAGGATCGCCGTTTCCAGTTGTTTGGCGTGGCCGAGTTTCAGCTTGATGTGTTCGAAGGCGCTTTTCGAGCGCATGTAGCCGCCACCGACGCCGACGATCAGATCGGTCTTGCGCAGCAGATCCGCCAGCCCGGCATACGACTGATTGAGAAACACTGCCTGCTTGACCCGCCCCAGGCCCTTGGCTGCCATCACCGGCGCATCGAAACGCGGGTGCGGCAGGTAGGCGAAAGACTGCGGGTCGGAGGCCACGACATTGATCGCGGTGTCTTCGCCAAAGTTGCGCTGCACCAACGCGATGGCCAGATCGACGAGCAGGCCGTCACCGGAGTTGGACGCACTGTAGCCATGCAAAATCGTTACGTTCATAAGCTGAGTTCTACTTAATAAGTGGGAGCGCAATACACGTCGTAGGTCTGGCGGATCATCAGCGCGGCACTGAAGCGCTCGCGCACGATGTTCCGGCCTTCGCTGCCGAGGTCGAGCAACCGCGGCTTCTGGATTCGCGCCAGCACATCGGCCAGCGCCTGGTGATCACCGGTGGGAAAGACGTAGCCGGACACTTCATGGGTGACCAGTTCGGGCAGTGACGTGCAGTTGCTGGCGATCACTGGCAAGCCCACGGCCATGCCTTCCAGCGGCACCATGGCAAAACCTTCCCAGCGGCTCGGAACGATCAGCGCGTCGGCCTGTTGATACAGCGCCTGCACTTCGGCCGGCGTGACCCACGGCAGGTACTCGACCGCGTCCATCTCGGGGCACTCGACCGTGTCCTCGTTGACCGCACTGCCGACCACCGTCAGTTTCAGATCACTTCGCTGCACCTTGGCGAAGGCCTTGAGCAACACGTCGAAACCTTTCTGGTAGTCGAGGCGACCGACGAACAGCAGATGGATCGGCGCGGGGCTCTCGGCCTTCGGCGCTTCGTCTCGCTGGTGGATGCCGTTGTAGATCAGCTTCATGCGCGAGCGCTGAATGCCGAACCGCGCAGCCTTGTCCATCTCGTAGCGGCTGACGCAGATGATCACGTCGGTGACCCGCTGCAGGACCCGCTCGATCCATGCGTAGATCTTCTGCTTGGTCGGCGAGCTTTCCATCAGGAACGAAAAGGCGTGCGGGCAGTAGACGATTTTCGGCTTGCGCCACGGTCGCAGAAGCACACAGACCACGCGGCCGATCACCCCGGAAAAGGTGCTGTGCAAATGCACCACATCGGGTTTTTCCTTGAGCATCACCCGGGTCAGTTGCCAGGCAAAACGCAGCAGCGAACGCACATCACGCCCGCTGCGTTCGAACGTGCGAATCTGCTGTGCATCAATGCCGTGCAGCTCTTGTTTCTGGTCGAGCGGCACCAGATAGACCAGCTCGTAATTCGAATCCTGGCCTTCGGGCGACGCCGAGATGGTGCGGATAACGGTGGCGACCCCACCTTTTATCGTTTCAGCCACGTGCAGTATTTTCTTCACAACCCACCCACTTTCATGCCTGTTGGAACGCCCCTGATTTCAGGATTTGTCCGACGCGTATTCGTAGTTGTAATAGCCATAGCTGCCATTGCCGTAGTAGCTGGCAGCACGCTTCTCGACGCCGTTGAACACCGCGCCCTTGAGCTCGATGCCGTTCTGCGCGAAGCGGCGAATGGTCGCTTCAATTTCCTTGGCCGGGTTTACCGCAAACCGCGTGACGATCAGGCTGATCCCGGCTTCACGCCCGACAATCGCCGCGTCCGTCACCGCCAGCAGTGGCGGCGTATCGATGATCACCACGTCGTAGCGCTGACTCAGTTCGGCGAGCAGGTCGCGGAAGTTGGCGTGCATCAACAACTCGGAAGGATTCGGCGGAACCTGACCACGGCTGATGAAGTGCAGGTTGTCGATTTCCACCGTGTTGATCGCCTGCTCGATGCTGCAGCGCTTGACCAGCAGATCCGAGAGGCCATTGGCGATCGGCACATTCAGCGTCTTGTGCAGGTGGCCCTTGCGCATGTCGGCGTCGATCAACAGCACGCGCTGACCGCTCTGCGCCATGACCGCGGCGAGGTTGGAGGAGACGAAGGTCTTGCCGACCTGCGGGCTGGGGCCGGAGATCATGATGCGGTTGTTGGTCGAATCCAGCGCGGCGAAATGCAGGCAGGTGCGCAGGCTGCGGATCGACTCGATGGACAGGTCGGTCGGGTTGCGCAGGGCAAGCAGATAGGCCGGCGTCTCGGCGGTGATTTTGGCTCGGCCTTTTTTCGTGTCCTCGTCACGCTGCAAGGCGCTGTAGGGAATCGACGCGTACACCGGCAGCCCGAGCTGTTCGATGGCTTCCGGCCCTTCCAGACCTTTGCTCAACGATTTGCGCAACAGCACCAGGGCTACGCCGACAAAGGCGCCGAGGAACGTTGCGATCAGCACGATCAGGGCTTTTTTCGGTTTGACCGGACTGCTCAGGTCAACATCCGCCGGATCGATCAGGCGCACATTGCCCACCGCCCCGGCGCGGACGATGTCCAATTCCTGGGATTTGTTCAGCAACTGCGTGTAGATCTGCGAAGCCACTTCCACATCGCGGGTCAGGTTGAGCAATTCCTGCTGCGTGGCCGGCAGATCACCGACCTTGCCTTCCAGCGACTTCTGCTGCTGGGTCAACTCACCGATCTGCGACATCAAGGCGCGATACGCCGGATGCTGTTTGGTGAACTTGCGATCCATTTCCGCCTGCTGCATTTTCAGCTCGGAAATCCGCGTTTCCAGCGCCACGGACTGACCGAGCACCGATTGCGTTTCCAGGGAAATGTTCACGGTCTTGCCGTGGGTCTGATACGCGTTGAGCGCATCGCTGGCCTTGGCCAGATCACGCTTGACCTGCGGCAACTGGCTTTGCAGGAACGCCAGGCTCTGCGCCGCTTCCGCCGAGGTGCGGCGCACGTTCTGATCGACGTAGAGCGCGGCGATCTTGTTGAGGATCTTCACCGCCTCGGCGGCATCGGCGCTGGCCAGCGCCAGACGGATAATCCCCGACTCCTTGCCTTGCTCGGAGATATCCAGCGCATCCTGGTAACCCTGAATGGTCACGATCCGTGGATTGCGCACCACTTCAAAGCGAGTACCCGGGTTGGCTTGCAGGCGCTCGATCAAACCCTCGACGCCGTCCTGGGCGAAGGCTTCGCCGGCGACGCCCTCGACCAACAGGTTGTCGTTGTCATCGAGCAACTGAAAGTGCTGTTGTTCGCCAGCCACCAGGGTGAGCTTCTTGCCCAACAACTCTTTGGGCAGATTGAGCCGAGTGAACTCCAGACGCTCGCCGCCCCAGGCGTAGCTGTTGAAGCCAAAACGCGGCGGCGCCACGCTGAACTCGGTTTCGCCGCGATAACGCCGGGCGAGAAAACCGCCGACCACCGGGAAGGTGTTGGGGGTGACGTCGATATCCAGGCGCAGGTCGTCGACGGTTTTGCCGATCACCGCGCGGGACTTGATGATGCCGATTTCGGTCACCGACGGCGATTGCCCGCCGAGCATGCTGCTGAGGTCGGAAAAACCGAGCATGTCGTTCTTTTTCGGTTCGACCTGCACCAGCGCGTTCGCCAGGTACACCGGCGTCGCCAATACCGCATAGGCAACGCCGGCGGCCATGAAGGCACCGGTGAATGCACCGATCAACCATTTCTGGTCGATCAAACTGCCGAATATGCCGAGAAGATCAATACTGTCTTGATCGTTATCACGGTTGGCGATTACTGACGGTAACTGCATAAGTCTTTCTTACCATTCACTGATCTGAAGAATATTCATCAATGTCCGAGGCGCTGCGCCCACGAGCTAACAGCATCTTCAATCAATGCATGGGCATGAATAAAAGCGGCCTTACCTTGACGATACGGATCCTGTATTTCTCGTTCGCTCTGCCACTTGCCGAGAAGAAATACTTTGCCTCGGGCGTGCGAGGCGATCTTCAGCACCTGATTCACATGTTGTTTTTCCATGACCAGAATCAGGTCTGATTCATTGACGATATCGGCGGTCAATTGCCGGGCCCGGAAACCCTCGGCGCTGTGCCCGTGGTCTTCCAGCACCTGGCGCGCCGAGGCTTCCATGCCTTCGCCAACCCGCGCAGAGAGACCTGCGGAAGTCACCGAAATGGTTGAGGGGGTCAGCGCGTTACGCAGCAGAAGTTCTGCTGTCGGACTTCGGCAAATATTGCCAACGCACACGACGAGGATCTTTTTGAACAAGGTTTACATTCCTGTGTAATATCATTCTGCCAACATCTAGAGCGGATCTTAATGAACCCACTAGATCATTCTGCACTCAGAAATAGATTCGCCCTGTTAGTACCAGCGTATTAAGTACCACAGGGTCAAAAGCCGCCAAAACACAATTAACGGACTAAAAATAACTGTGATTTTCAGGTCTGATTTTCCTGACAAAAAATAACATTGGCGCACTTAGTGCCATTGTCAGTTTCGAAACAGTTATCTCGAGATATCTTTTCGCCGTTGTCACTTCTCACCCGGAGAACCGACATGAAATCAGTCCATCTCAAACCCCTGAGCGCCCTGACCCTGTTACTGCTGGCGGCAACCGGCCAGAGCCAGGCCAATGAACTGTTCCCGGCATTGCCCGCCAATAAAACCATCGGGGTTCAGGTCAAAGTCCAAACCTTTTCCGCTGCGGACGCCGAGCGCGTCAAAGCCACCGGCTTCAGTTTCGTGCGTTTTGGCGTATGGACTGACAGCCTGCCCAGCGCGGCCTACCAGAAGCAGATCAGCGATGCCTTCGCCGTGGCCCGCGCGGCCGGACTGCCGGTGCTGATGACCCTGCGCGCGACCAAGCCGTTACCGGCCAATGATCTGGCGAACGCGGGGGTCGCGTATGCCAACGCGCTGACCAGCCTGGCAGCGACCTATGGCTCACAACTGGTGGCGATCGAGCTATGGAATGAGCCGGACCTCGGCACCTACTGGCCGACCGGCAATTTCGACACGACCTTCGTGCCGTTCATGAGCGCAGCGTGCAAGACCCTGCAAGACAAACCCCAGACTGTCCCGGTGATCGGTTTTGGCTTCGCCCGGCCGCCCACCGCCGGCTCGGCGTCCACCGTGGCACTCAACCGAATCGTCAGCGAATACCCCAAATGCCTCAACGCGGTCTCCTACCATCCCTACGGCATGAGCGGCACGCAGATCAGCAACGCCCAGGCGTTTATCCAGCAGAACTTCCATCTGCCGGGGGTGATCAGCGAATGGGGCATCTCGGCGCTCGCCTCCAACGGCGGGATTGAGGGTCAGGCCAGCAAAATCAGCGCATTCGTCGCCGATATCAAAACCCGCAACATTGCCCTGACCTCGATTTACGAGTGGAAAAACAGCGACACCGGCAGCAATGACCGCGAGAAGAATTTCGGCCTGTTGACGTCCGATGGCCAGCCGAAACCGGCAGAAACTGCGGTCAAAACCCAGCTGAGCCAGCAATAACCTCCATCAATGTGCTCAAGGGGCGCTGGCCGTCAGTTGCTTTGAACCTGCGGCCGATTTTGGCATCGTATTCATCGATACCGCGCCCCACCGTTCAAACAGCCGTTCTCAGGTTGTTGCCCCCGGGGAACCCGTTGCGCCTTGATGCCCTTGAGTGGCTGTCAACGCTCGGGTAATGTCGTCAAACCCACAGGACAGAGCACACCCATGACTTCCAAGCTGGAACAACTCAAACAGATGACCACCGTAGTTGCCGACACCGGCGACTTCGAAGCGATCGCCCGGGTCAAGCCGGTCGACGCCACCACCAACCCTTCCCTGCTGCTCAAGGCAGCCGCCATCCCCGCCTACGCCGAGCTGCTGAACGCCTGCGTCAGCGACTGCAAGGGCGACGTGGGTCTGGCCAGCGACCGTTTCGGCGTCGCCGTGGGCCAGGAAATCCTCAAAGTGATTCCGGGCCGCATTTCCACCGAAGTGGATGCGCGCCTGTCGTTCGACCAGGACGCCGTGCTCAAGCGTGCGCATCGCCTGATCGAGCTGTACGACAAGGCCGGCATTGGCCGTGACCGCGTGCTGATCAAGATCGCTTCGACCTGGGAAGGCATCCGCGCTGCGGAGATCCTCGAGAAGGAAGGCATCCAGACCAACCTGACCCTGCTGTTTTCCTTCGCTCAGGCCGCCGCTTGCGCTGACGCCGGGGTGTTCCTGATCTCGCCGTTCGTGGGCCGCATCTACGACTGGTACAAAAAGGCCAACGGCAACGACTACACCGGCGCCGATGATCCGGGCGTGCAGTCGGTCACCCGCATCTACAACTACTACAAGGCCAATGACTACAAGACTGTGGTCATGGGCGCCAGCTTCCGCAACCTGAGCCAGATCGAGCAACTGGCCGGCTGCGATCGCCTGACCATCAGCCCGGACCTGATCGACAAGCTCGCGGCAGACACCGGCAAACTGGAGCGCAAACTCGCCCCGGGCCACGCCGGCGAAGCGCGCCTGAGCCTCAACGAAGCGCAATTCCGCTGGCTGTCCAACGAAGATGCGATGGCTACCGAGAAACTGGCTGAGGGCATCCGTCAGTTTGCCCGTGACCAGGAGAAGCTCGAGGCGCTGCTGCAGGCCAAGCTGTGATCTGAGTCGCTGAAACGCAAAAAGGGCGAACCCAAACGGGTTCGCCCTTTTTTTGTGCCTGCTGGATTATTAGTGTTTTGACGAGAGCTATCGCGAGCAGGCTCACTCCTACAGTGGATCTGTGGATTACTCAAGATTATGCGTCGAATGAGAAACCCTGTAGGAGTGAGCCTGCTCGCGATAGGGCCAGCAGACCCTACCCACATTTCAGGCCATCAATGCCTTTCGAGGGCATTCACCAGATCATGAAAGGCTTCACGATTGGAGTCGTTCAGGCCCATGAGGATCTTGTGCGCTTCGAGCACCTTGATCCGCACCACTTCTTCGGACTGGTCCTGATCCGGCAGGTCATCCAGGCACTCGGGGCACGGCACCGGGTGGTTGACGATGTTGAACACCTGCTCGAAGCCCATCGACTGCAGCAGACGGGTGATGTCTTCGTGGGTGGTGACGACGGTCGGCAGCAGGCCGACCTTTTGCCGCGACAGGATCGACAGTTTGGCCAGCAGGCCGAGGGTGGTGCTGTCGATGCTGCGGGTTTCGGTCAAATCGATCACGATCGCGTTGAAATTCAACGCGGTGAAGATTTTCTCAATAGTCGCATCCAACGCCGAACACAGGGTCAGGCGAACTTCACCGACGAACTTCAGGACGAAGGTGCCGTCCTGCTCGGCGAACTGGATTCTACCGGTACTCATTGAAGGTTCCTGCTCAACACCAACAGGGCGATATCATCCGGCATCTCCCCTAGCGTGGCCAATCCAAACACTTGCCGCAGACCATCCAGGCTGCCGCCCGCCGACTTCACCCGTTGGGGCAAAGCGGCTTCTTTTTCCTTGAGCGTCGGTTCTGGCAACAGATCCAGAATGCCGTCGGACATCAGCGTCAGGCTGAACGTCGGAGGCAGCTCAAGCACGTGATCTTCGTAGGTGGCCTCATTGAACAGGCCCACCGGCAAACCGCGGCCTTCGAGGTAACGAACACTGTCAGGCGTGTACAACACAGGCAACGGCAGATGGCCGCCGATGCTATAGGTCAACAAACCGGTCTCCTCGTCGATGACTCCACCGACCATTGTGACGTGTTTGCCCAGCTTACAACTGATCAGCCCCCGGTTGATATGACCAAGGACTTCCGAAGGCTTGAATTCCGGCAACGTGCCGTTGCGCTTGGACTCGAACAGCAGGCGCGTGGTCATGAACTTCAGCAGCACCGTGACGAACGCTGAAGAGGCGCCATGCCCCGATACGTCGGCCAGGTAGAACGCCACCCGACGCTCGTCGACACGGAAGTAGTCGACAAAATCACCCGACAGGTACAGCGACGGGATGATCTGGTGGGCAAACTGGAACTCGTCGATGCGCCACGGGCTTTCCGGCAGCATGTTCATCTGCACCTGACGACCGGCGTTCTGGTCCTCCTGGAGCAGGTTCAGGCTGGCTTCGAGCTCGCGGTTGGCCTTCTCCAGCTTCTCGCGGTAGCGCTGGTTCTCCAGCAGCAGGCGCGCACGATCCAGCGCGCGACGCACCGAATGCTCGAGCACGGCCAGGTCTTCGAGAGGCTTGATCAGGTAGTCCGCCGCACCCAGGCGCAGCGCCTCGACCGCGTCGTTCATCACGCCGGCACCCGAAACGACGATCATCGGCGTTTGCGGTGAGCGCTCGGTGACCTGACGGATGAGTTCGAGACCACCCATCTGCGGCATGCGCAGATCGCAGATGACCAAGTCGGGCTTGTCTTGCTCGAATACCTGAAGACCCTGCTGGCCGTTGCTGGCCTGCAGGACGCTGAAACCACTGTCTTCCAAATAGGCCGCGAGGCTCGCGCGCACTACTTCGTCATCATCGATTATCAGCAGCGTGGCACTGGTTTTTGGCATGTGGGCAAACGGCGCCAGAATTAGGTTGGCGTAGCAGGCGGGGCATCGGCCCGGCTCAGACTACTGGATTCGCTTTCTAGCCTCTCTGCTGCACCGCTTTCGAGCATTGACCCGGAACGCGATTGCACCAGAGGTGCCCTTCTAAGGCGCAGACGGTACTCCCATCCGCGGGGCGTTTCAAGCATGCGCCGATGGTCGCTTGACGACTTTACTTGTCAAATCACCGAGAGTTATAAGAACAGCTCAAACCGTAACCCAATGGAAGGTCGAAGCCATGAGTCAAACCGGTCGGGACTACAGCGAAAAGCGCGATTTCATCCGCATGCGGGTCGATGCCGATGTGGTGTTGATCCATGAAGGCGATGAGATCGCCGGCGTGTGCATCGACCTCTCGAGCAGCGGCATGCAGGTCGAAGCGCCGCGCCAGTTCGCGGTTGGTGACCGTTTGAGCGTGCGCATCGATTCCGAACATGCCGCATTGAGTGGGCTGGAGGCGGAGACCGAAGTGGTCTGGGTCAAGGCCCAGGACGGCGATGGACAGAAGCTCGGCCTGACCATTCTGCAGATGAAATAAGCGCACACAAAAAAGGCGGCCTCATGGGCCGCCTTCTTGTCATCGGTCGAGATTAAAAATCGTCTTCGACCTGACCATCCTTGACCTTGAACTCGCGGTTCTGCAGATAGGCGTTGCGGATGAAGGTGTACTTGTCGCCGCTGATCAGCTTCTCGCTCGACAGCAGGCTGGCGCGGGTGTCGACGATGTTCAGGCCGAACACCGAGTTACGGACAGGCACGTCGTTGATGTAACGGTACGGACCGGTGTAGCTGTCGACGTACTTGGACGGTGCATCACGCAGGGTGCTCGGGCCGAGCAACGGCAGCATCACGTAAGGGCCGCTGCTGACGCCCCAGTAACCGAGGGTCTGACCGAAGTCTTCGTCACTGCGATTCAGGCCCATTTTGGTACCGACATCGAAGAAGCCCAGCAGGCCGAAGGTGGTGTTGAAGATGATACGCGCGGTATCGACACCGGCTGCTGCCGGCTTGGCCTGCAGAATGTTGTTCGCCAGGTTGGTGACGTCACCGACGTTGCGGAACATGTTGTGGATGCCGTCTTCGAGGAACTGCGGCGTCACGAACTCATAGCCCTGCGCCAGCGGCTTGAGCGCGTAGGTGTCAACGAAGTCGTTGAACTGGAAGATCGGGCGGTTGACGCTTTCCCAAGGGTCTTCTTCCGTTGCAGCGTTGGCGGCGAACGGAACCAGCAGGACGCTGGCACATACACATAGCTGAGCGAGAGGATTGCTCCAGCGCATAGAAAAACTCCTTGGATTTTTACTGGCGCGGGCACCCGGGCCCAGGCGTTAAGAGCGCTAGTATAAGCGCAAAAGCCGTTTTGGGCAGTCTGCCCGTGAAGAGTAATGCAGGACGTTTCCAGGGAGCGCCTTCACACACCTGTCATCCAACTGTCACCGATGTCCCCTAGCCTCATGCCTATTTCAGGGACGTTGCCATGACCCACGCTGAAGTCTTGCCTGTCGCCGCGCCCGGCCTGACCGCCGTGCTGTTCGGACTCAGTGGCTGTCTGGTGGATTTCGGCGCCCGTGCCCATCAACACGCCAGCGTACTGCCCGAGCACGCCCACGCCACACCCGGCGCTCTCGACAGCCTGCTCAGCCTGCAGCGCCAGCAGATTCCCTGTGCGTGGATCGACGAGCTGCCCCCTGCCCTCGCGCAACCCTTGGCGGCCTCTCTGCCGGCGTGGATCAAACCGACGCAATATTCAGCAACAATCAATCCATGGCCCGCGCCGAACGCCTGCTGGCAGGCGCTGATGGGTTTGAACGTCAGCTGCCTGGATGGCTGCGTGCTGGTGAGCGGCGAGCCGCGCCTGCTGCAATCGGGCCTCAACGCCGGGTTGTGGACCATTGGCCTGGCGTCCTGCGGCTCGCTGTGCGGCCTGTCGCCGAGCGAGTGGCAAGCCTTGAGCCAGCAGGAACGCGAGCAGCGTCGCGGCAAGGCGACCCTGCAGTTGTTCAATCTGGGCGTGCATTCGGTGATCGATCATCTGGGCGAACTCGACACCTGCCTGGCCGACATCAACCTGCGCCGCCTCAAGGGCGAAAAGCCCTGACCGGAATCATGCAGGTTGCAGCAGAGTGGATTAATCTAAAGGTCAGCCATAGACCTTTGGCGCGCGGCTGCGGTCAATGCCAGTGCCTCTTGATAAAAGGAACCCCACCATGCCCGCCCAAGAACTGCAAAAACAACTCGACACCCTGCGCGAGCAACTGGAGCAGAATCCGCCGCTGTCCGAAGCCGAACGTGAAGATCTGCATACGCTGATGGCGCAGATCGAAACTGAAATCAAACTGGAGAGCGCCACTCAGGATGCCAGCATCGCCGATGGCGTGAACCTGGCGGTGGACCGCTTCGAACTCGAACACCCGGCCATTGCCGGCACCCTGCGCAATATCGTCAATGCGCTGGGTAGCATGGGGATCTGATTTTCCTCCCCTGAAATGCAAAAAGCCCTGCCAGCGCTGGCAGGGCTTTTTCATAGGCGCAATTTGAAACGCGATCCCTTGTAGGAGTGAGCCTGCTCGCGATAACGGTGTATCAGTCGACGTCAATGTTGAATGTCAGTCCGCTATCGCGAGCAGGCTCACTCCTACAGGGGTTATTTATTGGCGCACAAGGCGGTGGTTCGGCAGTTGCGCAGTCTCGGTGCTGCGATACGGGTTGATATCCAGCCCGCCCCGGCGCACATACCGTGCAAACACCGTGAGTTTCTCCGGCTTCAGCAAACGCTGCAGGTCGAGAAAGATCCGCTCCACGCATTGTTCGTGGAAGTCCGAGTGCTGGCGGAAGCTGACGATGTATTCCAGCAGACTCGCGTGATCCAGCGCCGCGCCACGATATTCCACCACCACGCTGCCCCAGTCCGGCTGACTGGTCACCGGGCAGTTGGATTTGAGCAGATGGCTATGCACGCTCTCTTCGACAATCTTCGAATCATCGCAACGCAGCAGTTCCGGACGCGGATGTTCATAGTTGCTGACGCTGATGTCCAGATCGTCGATGCACACGCCGGGCAACGCCACGACGCCTTCGGCTTCGACATCTTTCAGGCTGCGCACGCGTACGCCGACCGGTTTGCCGGCAGCGGCCGACAAGTCCTTGACCAGTGTTGCTTCCAGGCTGGCGATGTCGGTAAACGACGTCTGATTCAGCGAGTTCAGGTACAACTTGAACGACTTGGATTCGATGATGTTCGGCGAATCCGCCGGAATACTGAATTCACCGATCGCCACCACCGGCTTGCCCGACGGCAGCAGCCACGACAGTTCGAAGCAATTCCAGAAATCCACGCCTTTATACGGCAGGGTTTCGGCGGTCAGGCCCAGCTCGGCCCATTTCGCGGTGCGCGGAATCGGGAACAGCAGGGACGGCGTGTACGTGGCGATGTATTCGCTGGATTTGCCCAGCGGCGAATGTTCGGCTGCGGGATGCATGGCGGAAACCTGACTGAAGAATCAGCGGATTCTATCAGCCTTTGCGCCCGCCTTTGAGTGCTTACTGACTGACAGTCAGTTTGCCGACCATGCCCGCCTGGTAGTGACCGGGAATATTGCAGGCAAATTCCAGGCTGCTGGCCTTGCTGAAGGTCCAGGTCAGCTCGGCGGTCTTGCCCGGCTCGACCAGCACGCTATTGGGGTCGTCGTGCTTCATGCCGTGGCCCATGCTGCCGTGATCCATACCCGCCATGTCGTGGGACATTTCTTTCATGCCGGTAGGCGTGAGCATGCCGCTTTGCTGCATCTGCAACATTTCCTGCTGGTGCTGGGCATGCATCGCCGCGTCACCGAGGTTGAATTCGTGCAGCAACTGGCCTTTATTCACCAGCACAAAGCGAACCGTCTCACCGGCCTTGACCTGAATCGCCTTGGGATCGAACGACATGTCGTTCAGTACAACTTCAATGCTGCGAGTAGCCTTGGCTGCTGGTGCCGGTTGGCCGAAATCATAGCTGTGCGCGGGTGCGGCCCAGACAGGTGAACTCAGCGCCAGCACACAGGCGGCGACGGTCAGAGGGTTGCGCAAAAACATAGTCATACTCCAACAAGATAAGGTTCAGCCTGTGGGAAACTCTAGCCCGCCTGCGCTGGCAGCTACCTGACAGGCAGATTACAACTTTGTCAGGTTGGCGTGCGTCGCCTGCTCCCACGGTATAACGCTTTTGTTCCTACAACCCGAGTCGCCCATGAAACTGCTGATCGTCGAAGACCAACCGAAAACCGGCCACTACCTGCGCCAGGGCCTGACCGAGGCCGGTTTCAACACAGAACTGGTGGCCGACGGCGTCAGCGGTCAGCAACTGGCGTTGAGCGGAGATTATGCGCTGTTGATTCTCGACGTGATGCTGCCCGGGCGCAGTGGCTGGCAGATTCTGCAGGCGGTGCGTAGTGCCGGCCTCGACACGCCAGTGCTGTTTCTGACCGCCAAAGATGCAGTCGAAGATCGGGTTCACGGCCTCGAACTCGGCGCCGACGATTATCTGGTCAAACCGTTCGCCTTTTCCGAATTGCTGGCCCGGGTGCGCAGCCTGCTGCGCCGGGGCAGCGCCCTGCCCCAGGAAACCAGTCTGCAACTGGCCGACCTGCGTCTGGACCTGATTCGCCGTCGGGTCGAACGCAGTGGCCAGCGCATCGACCTCACCGCCAAGGAATTCGCCCTGCTGGAAATGCTTCTGCGCCGTCAGGGTGAAGTGCTGCCGAAATCGCTGATTGCCTCGCAAGTCTGGGACATGAACTTCGACAGCGACACCAACGTGATCGAAGTGGCGATCCGTCGCCTGCGCCTGAAGATCGACGATGACTTCCCCAACAAACTGATCCACACCGTGCGCGGCATGGGTTACGTGCTTGAAGAGCGTCCGGCCTGATGCGTCGCCTGTCGCTGACTTCTCGTCTGGCGCTGCTCTTTGCCGCCTGCACCGCCGTGGTCTCGCTATTCGCCGGGGTGCTGTTCAGCCGCGCCAGCGAGGCGCACTTCATTGAGCTCGATCAGCAATTGCTGGACGGCAAGCTGATCGGTTTGCGCCGTGCCTTGCAGGATGTGCAACCCGTTCAGCGTGAGGCGCGGCTGGCGGATGAGCTGAGCCGTCAGGCCGATCTGGCGCTGCGTATTACCGGCAGTGACGGCCAGCGCTGGTACGACAGCTCGATCAATTTACCGCAGGACTTGCCGCAACAGCCGGGCCTGTCGACCATCAGCCATGACGGCGCCGACTACCGCGTGCTCAACGCCCCGCTCTACCCTGACAAAACCGACTCGCCACAGCTCACTCTGCTGCTGGACATCACTCATCACCAGCACTTCCTGCAGCGCATGCAGCATCTGATCTGGCTGACCGTCGGCTTGTCGGCCCTGGCCACCGCGCTGCTCGGCGCGTGGGCCGCGCGCAGCGGTTTGCGTCCGTTGCGCCGTATGAGCGCAGTCGCCCGTGGGATTTCTGCACATTCGCTCAACGCCCGACTGCCGGAAGCGCAAATGCCGCCAGAACTTGCAGAAATGGCCCACAGCTTCAACGCCATGCTCGGACGCCTCGACGACTCGTTTCAACGGCTGTCGGCGTTCTCTGCCGACATCGCCCATGAACTGCGCACTCCGCTGTCGAACCTGCTGACCCACACCCAGGTCACCCTCACCCGCCCGCGACCGATCGAGGATTACCGCGAAGCCCTGCACAGCAACCTCGAAGAACTGCAATGGATGGCCCAACTGGTCAACGACATGCTTTATCTGGCCAAGGCTGACCACGGTTTGCTGATGCCCAAGCGTG
The DNA here is from genome assembly GCF_036861315.1 of Pseudomonas sp. S3(2024). NCBI lineage: Bacteria > Pseudomonadati > Pseudomonadota > Gammaproteobacteria > Pseudomonadales > Pseudomonadaceae > Pseudomonas > Pseudomonas sp. S3(2024). Next base: position 456,971 of record NZ_JAZAQQ010000005.1, read on the forward strand.
AGGTGCTGGAGCTGGCGGATGAGAGCGATGTATTGCTGGAGTTTTTTGCGCCACTGGCCGAGGACGCCGGGGTGACGCTGAGCCGCGAAGGTCATGCGCGTATAGAAGGCGATCGCAGCATGCTGCGCCGGGCCTTGTCGAATCTGCTGGATAACGCGCTGCGCTTCACCCCGGCGTCAGGCAGCGTGCGCCTGTCCATCGTCGATCAACCGCACATAGCGCAGGTGTCGGTGGAGAACAGTGGCGAAGGCATTTCGGCAGAGTTGTTGCCACGGCTGTTTGACCGGTTTTATCGAGCAGATCCGGCGCGGCAGGAAGGCAGCAGTGAACATGCGGGGCTGGGGCTGGCGATTACCCAATCGATCGTCCGCGCCCATGGTGGGCAGATTCATTGCGAATCGGCTGCGGGGTGGACGCGGTTTGTGATCGAGTTGCCCAAGGGGAATTGAGGCCAGCAGGCCCGGCCCCTTCGCGAGCAAGCCCGCTCCCACATTGGATCTGCGTTAACCCTGAATTTGTATCACTGTGGGGGTAGCTAGCCACACAGGGGATCTGTGTCATACACAAATCCCCTGTGGGAGCGGGCTTGCTCGCGAAGACGGTATTGGCGCTTACGAATATCTCAGCGCATGCGCCGGCTCGATCTTCGCCGCCCGCAACGCCGGGTACACCGTCGCCAGGAAGCTCAGAACAAACCCCGCCGAGCAGATCAACAGCACATCCCCGCCCTGCAATTCCGAAGGCAGGTTGCTGACGAAGTACACGTCGGAACTGAAGATATGCTGCCCGGTAACGCGCTCGACCCAGCCGACCATCTCGCTGACATTCAGTGCCGCGATCACGCCGAGCACGCCACCAATCAGTGTGCCGACAATGCCGATCACCGTGCCCTGCACCATGAAGATCGCCATGATCTGCCGGGGCGTGGCGCCGATGGTGCGCAGGATCGCGATGTCCGCGCCCTTGTCGTTAACCACCATGATCAGCGTGGCGATGATGTTGAACGCCGCCACCGCAACGATCATCAGCAACAGCAGGCCAATCATGGTTTTTTCCATTTTCATCGCGCTGAACAGGCTGCCCTGGGTGTGAGTCCAGTCGTCAGCCTTGAACTCGGCACCGAGGCCTGCGGCGATGTCCGAGGAGACTTTCGGCGCGGCGTACAGATCCTTCACCGCCAGGCGCACGCTCTGCACTTGATTCGGCTGCCAGTGCTGCATGGTCGCGGCATCGGCCACGTGGATCAGCCCCATCGAGCCGTCCAGTTCAGCGCCGACCTTGAACACACCGACCACGTTCAGGCGCTGCATGCGCGGGGTAATGCCCCCCGGTGCGGTGCTGACCTCCGGGACGATCAAGGTGATCTTGTCGCCGACATTGAGGCGGAAGCGGCGCGCGGTGATTTCACCGATCACCACGCCGAACTCGCCCGGCTTCAGGTCATCCAGACGCCCCTGCACAATGTGCTGGGCCACGATCGACACCTTGCCTTCCTGGGCCGGATCGACGCCGCTGATCTGGATCGGCTGCATCAAACCCTTGTAGGACAGCATGCCTTCCATCTCGGTGAACGGCACGGCGGCGGTCACTTCCGGATTTTTCAGCGCGGCGGCGGCGACCGGCTGCCAGTCATCGATCGGCTTGACGCCAACGATGGTCGCGTGCGGCACCATGCCAAGGATGCGCGAGCTCATTTCGCGCTGGAAGCCGTTCATCACCGACAGCACCACGATCATCGCCAGCACGCCGAGGGCGAGCCCGATCATCGAAGTCATCGAGATGAACGAAACAAAGCGATTGCGGCGCTTGGCGCGGGTATAGCGCGTGCCGATAAAGATCGATAACGGTCTGAACATTCGCTGGGGCACCGTATAAAAAATCAAGCTTAAAAAAGCGGCCAATCGCTTGAGAGCGTAGCGAGCGAAGGAAAGACAAGGCAAAAACAGGCGAGGAAGCGGAGTCTACTGGCTGTAAATGAGCATTCCGAGCCTGTTTTTAACGCAGTATTTCCGAGCGCAGTAGCTCTCAAGCGATTGGAGTCAGGCAGCCTTCCTGCAATTGAAGGACGCGGTCCATCTGGCGGGCCAGGTTCATGTCGTGAGTCACCACCAGGAACGCCGTGCGCATTGAAGTGCTGAGTTCCAGCATCAAGTCCTGGATGCCTTCGGCGGTGTGCGAATCAAGGTTGCCGGTTGGCTCGTCGAGCATCACCAGGCCTGGATTGTTCACCAGCGCCCGGGCGATAGCCACACGCTGGCGCTCGCCACCGGACAGCTCGGCCGGTTTGTGCTCCAGACGATGGCCCAGCCCCACGCGCTCCAGCAACGCGGTAGCACGCTGACGTGCTTGCGGGATCGCGGTCTTGCCGATCAGCAGCGGCATGCAGACGTTTTCCAGCGCGGTGAATTCCGGCAGCAAGTGGTGGAACTGGTACACGAACCCCAAGGCACGGTTACGCAGCAGGCCACGCTTCTTCTCGCTCAGCGCCGACAGTTCTTCGCCGTCGAGCCAGACGCTGCCTTCAGTCGGCGTGTCGAGACCGCCCAGCAGGTTGAGCAAGGTACTTTTGCCGGAACCGGACTTGCCGACGATCGCCACACGCTCGCCCGGGTGCAACTCCAGTTGCAGACCGGCCAACACTTGCACCGACTCCGGGCCTTCCTCGTAGGATTTGCCCAGGTTTCGGCAGCTCAAGATTGCTTTATCACTCATGCCCGACTCACTCATAACGTAGCGCCTCCGCCGGCTGGGTGCGCGCAGCACGCCAGGCGGGATACAGGGTGGCGAGGAAACTCAGGACCAACGCAGCGGCGCAGACCATGACCACGTCCTGGCTCTGCACCTGCGACGGCAGGTAATCGATGAAATACACATCGGCGTTGAGGAACTTGTGGCCGATCAGCCCTTCGAGGGCGGAAATCGCCGCACTGACGTTGAGCGCAGCGAAGATCCCGACCACGGCACCAATCGCCGTACCGACCACGCCGATCACGGTGCCCTGCACCATGAACGTGCGCATGATCGTCCCCGGCGTGGCGCCGAGGGTACGCAGAATGGCGATGTCGCTCTTCTTGTCATTTACCACCATCACCAGCGTGGAAATGATGTTGAACGCAGCCACCGCGACGATCAGCAGCAATAGCAGACCGATCATGGCTTTTTCCATGCGGATCGCCTGATACAGGTTGCCGTGGGTGCGGGTCCAGTCGCGGGCGAAGTAATGGTCTTCGCCCAACTGCTGGGCGATGGTCCAGGCCACGCGCGGCGCCTGGAACAGATCATCGAACTTCAACCGGATGCCCTGCACCTGATCAGGTTTCCAGCGGTGCATCTTCGCCAGATCCTGCAGGTTGGTGACGCCCAGATAGCCGTCCAGCTCACCGGCGCCGACATGGAAGATGCCGACCACGGTAAAGCGCTTCATGCGCGGGAACATCCCGGCCGGGGTCACGCTGACCTCCGGCGCGACGAAGGTGACTTTGTCACCGAGGCCCACGCCGAGCTTGGTCGCAGCCTTGTCGCCGATGACGATGCCGAAGCTGCCCGGCGTCAGGTCGTCGAGTTTGCCCTGCTTCATGAAGTTGTCGATGATCGACACATTGCGCTCGAGCGCGGGGTCGATGGCGTTGAGCAACACCTTGGATACCTGACCGTTGTTGGTCAGCAAACCCTGCATCTGGGTGAACGGCGCAACCGCCGTCACCTCAGGGTTGCGTTTGACCTTGGCGGCCAGGCTCTGCCAATCGTTGATCGGTTCGCCGGTTTCAAGAGTCGCGTGGGGCACCATGCCCAGCACGCGGGTGCGCATCTCATGATCGAAGCCGTTCATCACCGAAAGCACCACGATCATCACGATCACGCCGAGGGCGAGCCCGATCATCGAAGTCAGGGAAATGAATGACACAAAATGATTGCGACGCTTTGCACGGGTATAACGCGTGCCGATAAATACGAAGAGAGGTCTGAACATGTCGGGGCTTGTTCGGAGGGAAAAGGAACGTCCTTGTGGCGGGGGTCGATAACCAGCTTTACACTCAGACCACCGCCGCTACCATGGGTTCGCCATGTCGACATTAGATGAAGAAGATCGCCGCGAATACTACCGTATCGAGGACATGATCGCACTGGAAATTCGGCCCCTGTCCGCTCCCGAAGCTGCAGGCCAGGAAGTGTTGCAGGATGCTTCCCCGCTGTTCAACCTGCTCAGCGAACTGCACCTGAGCGAATTCGAGTCGCAGCACCTGTTACGCCAGATCAGCGAGCGCGACCGGGCGATCGCCGCGTTTCTCAAATCCCAGAACAAACGCATCGACCTGCTCAGCCAGGTGGTCGCCCTGACCGTGCTCGGCCATATCGGCGAGCCACAACCGGTGATCATCTCCGAAGGCGGGATCGACTTTCAGCACCCGACCCCGATTGCCACTGGCGCGCACCTGTCGGTGAAACTGGTGCTGATGCCGCAGGCACTGGGCCTGCTGCTGCGCGCCCGCGTCACTCATTGCGATCGCAAGGGCGACGGCTACGACGTCGGCACCGAGTTCGAACACTTGACCGACGCCCAGCGCCAGTTGCTCGCCCGCTATATCTTGCAGAAACAGGCCCAGGAACGACGCCTGGCCCGTGAACAGAACGAATCAGGCATTTAAATTAAGGAAGCACCGTGACCCTCATCTACGGCCACCGCGGCGCCAAGGGCGAAGCACCGGAAAATACCCTGACCAGTTTTCAGGAATGTCTCAAGCACGGCGTACGCCGTTGCGAACTGGATCTGCACCTGTCCAAGGACGGCGAGCTGATGGTGATCCACGACCCGACCCTCAAGCGCACCACCGACCGGCGCGGCAAGGTGGTCGAACACACCGCCGCCGAACTGGTGACCTACGACGCGCGCAAGGGCGGCCCGGGCTGGATCAAACCGTGCCCGATTCCGACCCTGGAAGAATTGTTCGAGCAGTGTGATTTCGAGCACTGGCAACTGGAAGTCAAAAGCGCTTCACGCACCCGCGCCGCGACTACCGTACTGGCGATTCGCGAAATGGCTCAGCGTCATGGCTTGCTGGACAAGGTCACCATCACTTCGAGCTCACGGGAAGTGCTGAAAGCGGCGCTGGACCTGGTGCCGGACGTATCGCGTGGACTGGTGGCCGAATACGCCTGGCTCGACCCGTTGAAGGTCGCCGCCAGCTATGGCTGTGAGATTCTGGCTCTGAACTGGACGCTGTGTACGCCGGAACGCCTGCAGAAGGCGCAGCGTCAGGGGCTGCATGTCTCGGTGTGGACCGTCAACGAGCCTGCGCTGATGCGCAGACTCGCCGACTTCGGCGTTGACAGCCTGATTACAGACTTTCCCGGTTTGGCCACTGCCACCCTCGAGAGTTGCTGAAATCGGTCTCCCCGGCCGGCTCAGGCCACCGGCCGGAGCCCGTCAAAAAAGCCGGTTGAGGCCGTCGTACGCCGCTACCCGATAGGCTTCGGCCATGGTCGGGTAGTTGAACGTGGTATTGACGAAGTACTTCAGGGTGTTCAACTCGCCCGGCTGGCTCATGATCGCCTGACCGATGTGCACGATCTCCGACGCCTGATAACCGAAGCAGTGAACACCCAGCACTTCCAGGGTTTCACGGTGGAACAGGATCTTCAGCATGCCTTGCGGCTCGCCGGCGATCTGCGCACGCGCCATGCTCTTGAAGAACGCCTTGCCGACTTCGTACGGCACCTTGGCCTGGGTCAGCTCCTGCTCGTTCTTGCCGATCGAGCTGATCTCCGGAATGGTGTAGATACCGGTCGGCACGTCATTCACAAAGCGCCAGCTACCGTTATCAACGATGCTGCCGGCAGCCGAACGACCCTGGTCGTGGGCGGCACTGGCCAGGCTCGGCCAGCCGATCACGTCGCCGGCGCCGTAGATGTTCGGCACGCAGGTGCGGTAAGCCTCGTCGACTTCGATCTGGCCACGGCTATTGACCTTGACCCCGATGTTTTCCAGACCGAGCTGGTCGGTGTTACCGGTACGGCCGTTGCACCAGAGCAAGGCGTCGGCCTTGATCTTCTTGCCGGACTTGAGGTGCAGGATCACGCCGTTATCGACGCCTTCAACACGATCGTAATCTTCGTTGTGGCGCACGGTGATGTTGTTGTTGCTGAAGTGATAGCTCAACGCCTGGGAAATTTCCGAGTCGAGGAAGCTCAGCAACTGACCGCGGTTGTCCACCAGTTCAACCAGTACCCCCAGACCGCTGAAGATCGAGGCGTATTCGCAACCGATCACACCGGCACCGTAAACGATGAGTTTGCGCGGGGTGTGGCCGAGGCTGAGGATGGTATCGCTATCGTAGATACGCGGGTGATTGAAATCGATGTCCGCCGGGCGATAAGGACGCGAACCGGTGGCGATGATGATGTGCTTGGCCACCAGCTTCTCGACCACGCCGTTGGCGCAGACCACTTCGATGGTTTGCTCGTCGGCGAAGCTGCCGGTGCCGAAGAACACGTCGACGCGGTTACGAGCGTAGTAGCCAGTGCGCGAAGCGACTTGTTTGGAAATGACTTTCTCGGCGCTTTTCAACACGTCCGGGAAGGAGAACCAGCGTGGCTCGCCGATCGCCCGGAACATCGGGTTGGTGTTGAACTGCATGATCTGCCGCACCGAGTGACGCAGGGCCTTGGACGGGATGGTTCCCAGGTGGGTGCAGTTACCGCCGACCTGGCGACGGCTGTCGACCATCGCCACCTTGCGCCCTGCTTTGGCGGCGTTCATTGCCGCGCCTTCTCCCGCCGGGCCGGAACCCAACACCACCACGTCGTAGTTGTAGACAGCCATGCGTACTCCTCAGAACAGGCCGCGGTGCCAGCAGCACCGGCGGCTAAATCACGCCGAATCGTGGCGCGAAGGAACAATTGGGGGTCAGTAAAGAACCCGGACACAGTCTATAGAAGCGTCAACGCCGCGCACATTAACCCTTGGTCGCGTCGTAGGCTACTTTTGCCTGCACTACAACGCCAGCTTTCGTACTGTTTTCAGTCAACTTTTGCGCCACTGAGGCGTTCGAAAGCTGCACTGGTGCGGATAACAAAACCTGTATCGGCACGAATCACGAAGAATGCACCAATGTCGTGTTTTTCGGCATAGTCCCAAGCCCTTTCAGGCCCGAGAATCAGCAACAGCGTCGATAGTCCATCGGCCATCAACGCTGAAGGATGAATCACCGTGACTGACGCCAGGCTGTGTAGGACCGGCGCCCCGCTCCGCGCATCGAAGGTGTGGGAATAACGCCGGCCACCTTGCAGGAAATAGTTACGGTAATCACCGGAGGTGGAAACCCCGTAGCCGTCGACCTGAATGATCCGTTCGGCCACCTGTTGATCGTCTCGCGGCTCTTCCAGCGCAATACGCCAGGATGAGCCATCAAGCTTCTTGCCCTTGGCCTTTAGCTCACCGGTGGCTTCGGCGAGATAGTCATGGATGCCCATCGACTCGAGCCTGGCGGCGATGGTGTCGACTGCGTAACCGGCGGCGATGCTGTTGAAGTCGACTTCGACAGCGGCGTCCTTGCACAAGCGGTCGCCGTCGATATGCAAATGGCGGTAGCCGACTCGCTGCAGGGTTTCGGCCAGCGCGGCGGAGTCGGGGACTGTCTCTTCACGCCCTTGCGGGCCGAACCCCCACAGGTTCATCAGCGGTTCGACAGTCAGGTCGTAGGAACCTTCGCTTTGCTCCGACAGCTGCTCGCCGACACGGACCAATTCGAGCACGGCAGCCGGCATGGTCTGACAGCTGTTCGCTGGCAAGGCATTGAAACGTTCGATGTCGGAGTCATTGCGATAGGTCGACATCTGCCGATCCACTTTCGCGAGGATAGCCTCCACTTCCCGGCGAACTTGCGCCGGTTCGGCAATACCCGAGTGCCGCACGTACTTGATCGAATACGTGCTGCCCATGGTCGGCCCCCCAAAGCTTTCCATGGACTCACCGTTGCCACAGGCAGCGAGGACAACCGTCACACTCACAAGCCAAACCCACCGTCCAGTGAACAATTCTTCATCTCCCCATAAAAGCGCGCCGGCCATTATGGATCAAAGGCCCGCACGCTCCCCAACGGATGCAACGCGTCATAAGAAACCAATAATGAGTAACTGAAAATGTCCTCGACCACGGGCAAAGGCAAAGCGATTTTTCGCGTTGTCAGCGGCAATTTTCTCGAGATGTTCGACTTTATGGTCTATGGCTTCTACGCCACGGCCATCGCCAAAACCTTCTTCCCGGCCGACAGCGCCTTCGCTTCCCTGATGCTGTCCCTGGCCACCTTCGGTGCCGGTTTCCTGATGCGTCCACTGGGCGCGATCTTCCTTGGTGCCTACATTGACCGTCACGGTCGTCGCCAGGGCCTGATCATTACCCTTGCGTTGATGGCCGCCGGTACGATCCTGATCGCCTGCGTGCCGGGCTATGCCACTCTGGGTGTCGCAGCGCCGTTGATCGTGCTGTTCGGTCGTTTGCTGCAAGGCTTCTCGGCCGGCGTCGAGTTGGGCGGTGTTTCGGTCTATCTGGCGGAAATCGCCACGCCGGGCCGCAAGGGCTTTTTCGTCAGTTGGCAGTCCGCCAGCCAGCAAGCGGCGGTGGTGTTTGCCGGCCTGCTCGGGGTGGGCCTCAATCACTGGCTAAGCCCGGAACAGATGGGTGACTGGGGCTGGCGTGTGCCGTTCCTGATCGGCTGCATGATCGTTCCGGTGATCTTCGTCATTCGTCGTTCGCTGGAGGAAACCCCGGAATTCCAGGCGCGTAAACATCGCCCTACCCTGCGGGAAATCGTCCGCTCGATCGGTCAGAACTTTGGCATCGTCATCGCCGGCATGGCGCTGGTGGTGATGACCACGGTTTCGTTCTACCTGATCACCGCCTACACCCCGACCTTCGGCAAGGCTGAACTGCATCTGTCGGATTTCGACGCGCTGCTGGTGACCGTGTGCATCGGTCTGTCGAACTTCTTCTGGCTGCCGGTGATGGGCGCGGTGTCCGACAAGATCGGCCGCAAACCCCTACTGCTGGCGGCGACCATTCTGGCGATCCTCACCGCTTACCCGGCGCTGTCGTGGCTGGTGGCGAACCCGAGTTTCAGTCATCTGCTGATCGTCGAACTGTGGCTGTCGTTCCTGTACGGTTCGTACAACGGCGCGATGGTGGTGGCGCTGACCGAAATCATGCCGGTGGAAGTGCGCACCACCGGGTTCTCGCTGGCCTATAGCCTGGCGACGGCGACCTTTGGTGGCTTCACGCCGGCAGCCTGTACTTACCTGATCCACGTGCTGGACAACAAGGCTGCGCCGGGGATCTGGCTCAGCGGTGCGGCGGTACTGGGGTTGATTGCGACGCTGGTGCTGTTCCGTGGCAACAAGCATGAACTGCGGACTGCGCAAGCGGCCGTGGCAGGTGGCGCCCGATAAAACGCCTTCGGGAGCAAGCCCCCTCCCACAAGGTCCGGTGGTGCCAACATGATTGTGTGAACACCGCCAAACCTGTGGGAGGGGGCTTGCTCCCGAAGAGGCCGGTACAGGCAATAAAGATTCAGCAGGCATAAAAAAACGCCCCGACCTAAGTCGGGGCGTTTTCATTTGCAGCGAAGGCTTAGCGCGGGAACGCTGGCGGGTTTACACCGGCCATGTCTTCCATCACGCGAACCACCTGGCAGCTGTAGCCGAACTCGTTGTCGTACCAGACGTACAGCACAACGCGGTTGTCCTGAACGATGGTCGCTTCAGCGTCGACCACACCGGCGTGACGCGAACCCACGAAGTCAGTGGACACCACTTCCTGCGAGTTGACGAAGTCGATTTGCTTGTGCAGATCGGAGTGCAGCGCCATGTAGCGCAGGTACTCGTTCATCTCTTCACGGCTGGCGGCTTTCTCAAGGTTCAGGTTGAGAATGGCCATCGATACGTTTGGCGTCGGAACGCGGATCGCGTTACCGGTCAGCTTGCCTGCCAGCTCAGGCAGAGCCTTGGCAGCAGCGGTGGCAGCACCGGTTTCGGTGATGACCATGTTCAGCGCGGCGGAACGGCCACGGCGATCGCCCTTGTGGAAGTTGTCGATCAGGTTCTGGTCGTTGGTGTACGAGTGAACGGTTTCGACGTGACCGTTGATGATGCCGAACTTGTCATTCACAGCCTTCAGCACCGGCACGATGGCGTTGGTGGTGCAGGAAGCGGCGGACACGATCTTGTCGTCAGCGGTGATTTCGTTGTGGTTGATACCGTGAACGATGTTCTTCAGCTTGCCTTTGCCAGGCGCGGTCAGAACAACGCGAGCGACACCCGGGCATTGCAGGTGCTGACCCAGGCCATCGGCGTCACGCCATACACCGGTGTTGTCCACCAGCAGCGCGTCTTTGATGCCGTACTGGGTGTAATCCACCTCGGTCGGGTTCTTCGCGTAGATCACCTGGATCAGGTTACCGTTGGCGGTGATGGTGTTGTTTTCTTCGTCGATGACGATGGTGCCGTTGAACGGACCGTGTACCGAATCGCGACGCAGCAGGCTGGCGCGTTTGGTCAGGTCGTTTTCGGCGCCCTTGCGCACGACGATGGCACGCAGACGCAGACCGTCGCCACCACCGGTTTTCTCGATCAGGATGCGCGCCAGCAGACGGCCGATACGACCGAAGCCGTACAGCACAACGTCAGTGCCTTTGCGGGCCGAAGCGTTTTGCTGGCCAACCACGTCAGCCAGTTCTTCACGCACGAACTGCTCGGCGCTGCGGCCATTGCCTTCGCTGCGGAATTTGAACGCCAACTTGCCCAGGTCTACCGAAGCCGCGCCGAGCTTGAGCTCGCTCATGGCTTTCAGCAGAGGGAATGTTTCGTGGACGGAGAGTTCGCTATCGTCGGAGGAACGGTGGCGAGCAAAGCGGTGAGCTTTGAGAATCGCGATGACAGACTGGTTGATCAGGCTGCGGCCATAGATCGAGCTCACCACGTTGTTATTGCGGTAGAGCTGACCGATAAGCGGAATCATCGCTTCTGCGAGTGCTTCACGGTCGATCCATTCACCAAGACACTGGTCGGGCTTCTGAGTCACGGGAACCTTCCACATGTAGGGGCAGAAAAAAGGGGCTACATTATGCCGCCGAGAACCTCTTGTAGCAATGCGCGCTTGTCGCGCAATCGGTAACAAAATTCCGTTCAAAAAAATTACGCCCCGCGCCAGCCCAGTAAAACCGGGGCTTCCAGCGCAGTCAATTTTTCGACGACTGTTAGACGATGTCTGTAACCCTCCGTAACACCAGTCGATTTCGGCACTACATAACCACTAAAAAAGTGCTCGTTTTTATGGTTACCACTACATTTTGCGCAAAGCGCGAAGATAGACGCAGTCTGCAACTGACAGCCGGCACCTGACGCCGCTACAATTACCGACTTTGTCGCAAAGCCTGGAGCTCAACCTTCCGTGCCCGTTCTGCGTCTACCGCTTCTCCCTGCCGCGGCAGGTAAACAGCATTGGGGCAACCTGCCCGGTGCTGCCCTCAGCCTCGCGATTGCCGAGGCTGCCAGCGCTGCCAAGCGCTTCACCCTGCTACTGACCGCCGACAGCCAGAGTGCCGAACGGCTGGAACAGGAGCTGAGTTTCTTCGCCCCGGATTTGCCCGTGCTGCATTTCCCCGACTGGGAAACCCTGCCGTACGATCTGTTCTCGCCGCACCAGGACATCATCTCCCAGCGTATCGCCAGCCTTTATAGACTGCCGGAACTGGCGCACGGCGTGCTGGTGGTGCCGATCACCACCGCCCTGCACCGCCTGGCGCCGACCAGGTTTCTGCTCGGCAGCAGCCTGGTGCTGGATGTCGGGCAGAAGCTCGATGTCGAACAGACGCGCTCGCGCCTTGAGGCCAGCGGCTATCGCTACGTCGATACGGTTTACGAGCACGGCGAGTTCACCGTACGCGGCGCGCTGATCGACCTGTTCCCGATGGGCAGCAAACTGCCCTATCGCATCGACCTGTTCGACGACGAAATCGAAACCCTGCGCACCTTCGATCCGGAAAACCAGCGTTCCATCGACAAGGTCGATTCGGTCAAGCTGCTGCCGGCCCGAGAGTTCCCGCTGCAGAAAGATGCGGTCACCCGCTTCAAGGCGCGCTTTCGCGAGCGTTTCGATGTCGACTTCCGACGCTGCCCGATCTTCCAGGACTTGAGCAGCGGCATCACCCCGGCCGGTATCGAGTACTACCTGCCGCTGTTCTTCGACGAAACCTCGACACTGTTCGATTACCTGCCGCAGGACACTCAAGTGTTCTCGCTGCCGGGTATCGAACAAGCGGCAGAAAACTTCTGGAACGACGTGCGCAATCGCTACGAAGAGCGCCGCGTCGATCCATCGCGTCCTTTATTGCCGCCAGCGGAATTGTTCCTGCCGGTGGAAGACTGCTTCGCCCGTCTCAAGAGCTGGCCACGGGTAGTGGCCAGTCAGCAGGACGTCGAAGCCGGTCCCGGTCGCGAGCGCTTCCCGGCGCAAGCGCTGCCAAACCTGGCGATCGAAGCCAAAGCCACACAACCACTGGCGGCGCTCTCGACATTCCTCGACGAATTCCCCGGACGCGTGCTGTTCACCGCCGAATCCGCGGGCCGGCGTGAAGTCCTGCTGGAGCTGCTGGAACGGCTGAAGCTGCGGCCGAAAACCGTCGACAGCTGGCCGGACTTCGTTTCGAGCAAGGATCGCCTGGCGATCACCATCGCGCCGCTCGACGAAGGCTTGATGCTCGATGACCCGGCGCTGGCGCTGGTGGCGGAGAGCCCGTTGTTCGGTCAGCGCGTCATGCAGCGTCGTCGCCGGGAAAAACGCGCCGACGCCAACAACGATGCAGTGATCAAAAACCTTACCGAACTGCGCGAAGGCGCGCCGGTGGTGCACATCGATCACGGTGTCGGGCGTTATCTGGGCCTGACGATTCTGGAAATCGACAACCAGGCTGCAGAATTCCTCACTCTGGAATATGCGGAGAACGCCAAGCTCTATGTGCCGGTGGCCAACCTGCATCTGATCGCGCGTTACACCGGCAGCGATGACTCACTGGCGCCGCTGCACCGCCTCGGCTCCGAGACCTGGCAGAAAGCCAAGCGCAAAGCCGCCGAACAGGTGCGCGATGTCGCCGCTGAGCTGCTCGACATCTATGCCCGTCGTGCCGCCCGCGAAGGCTACGCGTTTGCCGACCCGAAAGCCGATTACGCGACCTTCAGCGCCGGTTTCCCGTTCGAAGAAACGCCGGACCAGCAAGCCACCATCGAAGCGGTGCGCGAAGACATGCTCGCGCCGAAGCCGATGGATCGTCTGGTCTGCGGCGACGTCGGCTTCGGCAAGACCGAAGTGGCAATGCGCGCCGCGTTCATCGCCGTGCACGGCGGGCGTCAGGTAGCGATTCTGGTGCCGACCACCCTGCTCGCCCAGCAGCACTACAACAGCTTCCGCGACCGCTTCGCCGACTGGCCAGTGACCGTGGAAGTGATGAGCCGCTTCAAATCGGCCAAGGAAGTCAACGCGGCGATCGCCGATCTGGCGGAAGGCAAGATCGACATCGTCATCGGCACGCACAAACTGCTGTCCGACGACGTGAAAATCAAAAACCTTGGGCTGGTGATCATCGACGAAGAACACCGTTTCGGTGTCCGGCAGAAAGAACAGCTCAAGGCCCTGCGCAGCGAAGTCGACATTCTCACCCTGACTGCCACGCCGATTCCGCGCACGCTGAACATGGCGGTGTCGGGCATGCGTGATCTGTCGATCATCGCCACGCCGCCGGCGCGACGCCTGTCGGTGCGCACCTTCGTCATGGAGCAGAACAAGAGCACGGTCAAAGAGGCCCTGCTGCGTGAACTGCTGCGCGGTGGGCAGGTTTACTACCTGCACAACGACGTGAAGACCATCGAGAAATGCGCGGCGGATCTCGCCGAACTGGTGCCGGAAGCGCGGATCGGCATCGGCCACGGGCAGATGCGCGAACGCGAACTCGAACAGGTGATGAGCGACTTCTATCACAAGCGCTTCAACGTGCTGATTGCCTCGACCATCATCGAGACCGGCATCGACGTGCCGAGCGCCAACACCATCATCATCGAGCGCGCCGACAAGTTCGGCCTGGCGCAATTGCACCAGTTGCGCGGACGTGTCGGCCGCAGTCACCACCAGGCTTACGCGTACCTGCTAACCCCGCCGCGCCAGCAAATCACTTCCGATGCGGAAAAGCGTCTGGAAGCGATTGCCAACACCCAGGATCTGGGCGCCGGTTTCGTGCTGGCGACCAACGACCTGGAAATCCGTGGCGCCGGCGAACTGCTGGGCGACGGCCAGAGTGGGCAGATTCAGGCCGTGGGCTTCACGCTGTACATGGAAATGCTCGAGCGCGCGGTGAAGTCGATCCGCAAGGGCGAACAGCCGAACCTCGATCAACCGCTCGGCGGAGGCCCGGAGGTCAACCTGCGGGTGCCGGCGCTGATTCCGGAAGATTATCTGCCGGACGTTCACGCCCGCCTGATTCTGTACAAGCGCATCGCTTCGGCCACCGACGAGGAAGGCCTGAAGGATCTGCAAGTGGAGATGATCGATCGTTTCGGCCTGCTGCCTGAACCAACCAAGAATCTGGTGCGCATCACTGCGCTGAAGTTGCAGGCCGAACAGCTGGGCATCAAGAAAGTCGACGGTGGCCCGCAGGGTGGACGCATCGAGTTCGCCGCGCAGACGCCGGTCGACCCGATGACCTTGATCAAACTGATCCAGACTCAACCAAAACGCTACAAATTCGAAGGCGCCACGATGTTCAAGTTCCAGGTGCCGATGGAACGCCCGGAAGAGCGCTTTAATACTGTAGAGGCGCTGTTCGAGCGCCTCCTCCCGAAAACTGTTTGAAGGACGCCGCATGCGCCTGTTTCGCTCACTGACTTTGCTACTTGCCTTGGTAGCCCCTTCGGTTTTCGCCGATGACCTGTATCAGGTCGAAATGATTCTGGTGCGCCAGAACGCCGTGCCGGCTATCGTCAGCCGCGCCGCCCCGGAAGACTGGGCCGCCGGCGCTCAACGCCTGGGTGATGACAGCCTGCGCACACCTGCGCTCGGCGACGTTGCCAGCAAACTCAGCGCCAGCGGTGATTACAGTGTGCTGATGCACAAGGCCTGGCAGCAGACCCTCGGCGAAGCGCCGACCAAGGTGGCAGTCAGCGACGGCAAGGAACAGTTCGGCCAGTTCCCGATCGAGGGCACGCTGGAAATGAAACTCGGGCGCTTTACCGACGTGAACGCCGACTTCTGGGTCAACCAGATCGACGCCAACGGCATGGTCACTGCCAGCGAACACCTGAAACAGGACAGCCACACCAAAAACGGCCAGCTCAACTATCTCGACAACGGCCACCTGGCGCTGCTGATCAAGATCACATCCCTGACGGCGCCCGCCCCACGGCAAGCCCCTGAAGCGATTCCGGACTGATCGAAGTCCTTATGTCCCCGCCCCTGAGTAAACCGTTGGCACCCTCCTGGGTCAGCCGATTCAAGGAACAGAGCCTGGAGCGTGGCCGCCGCTACGCCCTGGAGAACCGGGTACGCATCGCGCAGGTGGGCGATGCGACCATCACCGCCAGTTGCGAAGGCTCTGGCGGTAACGTCTACCGTCAGACCATTCACTTGCGCGAGTCAGCCAAAGACACCCTGTTGCTGGTTGACGCCACCTGCACCTGCCCGGTGCGCAACAACTGCAAACACTGCGCTGCGGTACTCCTGCAAGTGCAGGAAACCCTCGAATACCCTGCCGCCGCCAAAGACGCCGAACTGTTGGAAAAACTCCAGGCTGTTCTGGAAAACCGCAGCCCCAAGGCGCCGCCGCAAGTGCTGGTGGACAACGTGCAACCGCTGCCGCGCCTGTGGCTGGCGAGTGTCGAGTTCAGCGCGTTCGAGCCGCGCAATGGCAAGATGCAGCGCTACATCCAGCATCGGGCGGCGCTGTCGTTCAGCTATCTGGATGAGTACATCAGCGGGCAGAAAAACAGCGACATTCTGATTCGCCAGGAAACCCAGACCCTGCGGATAAAACGCCATCCGGAAGTGGAACAGTCCTACCGCGAACAGTTAAGAATCCTCGGCTTCCGTATCGCCACGCGCCAGAGCAAAGCGCTGCCGGAAAGCGCCGGCGAGCTGTACGAGATGGTCAACGACAGCGCCTGGCTGACGTTTACCCTCAACGAACTGCCGAAGCTGCGCACCCAAGGTTGGGAATTGCAGATCGACGAGGAATTCGGTTTCGACCTGACCGCCGTCGACGACTGGTACGCCACCGTCGAACAGGCGCCGGAGCGCGACTGGTTCGATCTGGAACTGGGGATCATCGTCAATGGTGAACGCCTGAGCCTGCTGCCGATCCTGCTCAATCTGATGCGCTCGCACACGGAAATCCTCAACCCGGAACGCCTTGCGCGGCGCCGCGATGACGAGCTGATTCTGGTCAATGTGCCGCAACGCAACAGTGAGCACGGGGCGCTGCAAGTGGCGCTGCCCCTTGGCCGACTGAAACCGGTACTGGCGACGCTGGGCGAGTTCTACTTGCAGGAGCCGGGCGAAACCACCCTGCGCCTGAGCAAGGCCGACGCCACGCGGCTCAACTCGCTGGAAGGCATTCCCCTGCTGTGGGAGGGTGGCGAACAGATTCGCAGTTTCGCCCAACGCCTGCGCGACATTCGCGACTACAGCGCGAAAGCGCCGGAAGGCTTGAACGCGACGTTGCGTCCCTATCAGCTCGAAGGCTTGAGCTGGATGCAGTCCCTGCGTCAGCTTGAGGTCGGCGGGATTCTGGCGGACGACATGGGTCTGGGTAAAACCTTACAGACCCTGGCGCATATTCTCAGTGAGAAAAACGCCGGACGCCTGGATCGGCCATGCATGGTGGTGATGCCCACCAGCCTGATCCCGAACTGGCTCGACGAAGCCTCGCACTTCACGCCGCAGCTTAAAGTTGTCGCGCTGTACGGTGCCGGCCGCAAAAAGCATTTCGAGCATCTGGCCGACTTCGACCTGATCCTGACCACCTATGCACTGCTGCCCAAGGACGTCGAACGGCTGGCACAACAGCCGCTGCACGTTCTGGTGCTCGACGAAGCGCAGTACATCAAGAACCCTAACAGCAAGGCCGCGCAGGCCGCTCGCGAACTCAACGCGCGCCAGCGCCTGTGCCTGAGTGGCACACCGCTGGAAAACCACCTCGGCGAGTTGTGGTCGTTGTTCCACTTTTTGCTGCCGGGCTGGTTGGGCGATGTCAAAAGCTTCAATGCCGACTACCGCGTGCCGATCGAAAAACGCGCCAGCGAAGTCCGGCTGCAGCACCTCAATGGACGGATAAAGCCGTTTCTGCTGCGCCGCACCAAGGAACAGGTGGCCACCGAACTGCCGCCCAAAACCGAGATCATCCACTGGGTCGATCTCAATGAGGCGCAGCGCGACGTGTACGAAACCATGCGCCTGGCGATGGACAAGAAAGTCCGCGATGAGATCACTCGCAAAGGCGTGGCGCGCAGCCAGATCATCATTCTTGAAGCCCTGCTCAAGCTGCGTCAGGTCTGCTGCGATCTGCGCCTGGTCAACGACGCCACCCTGCCCGCCCGCGGCAGCAGCTCGGGCAAGCTCGACAGCCTGATGGAAATGCTCGAAGAGCTGTTTGAAGAAGGTCGGCGGATTCTATTGTTCTCGCAGTTCACCTCGATGCTGTCACTGATCGAGGACGAACTGAAGAAACGCAACGTGGCCTACGCCTTGTTGACTGGCCAGACCCGCGATCGGCGCACGCCGGTGAAGGAATTCCAGAGCGGCAAACGTCAGATTTTTCTGATCAGCCTGAAGGCCGGCGGCGTCGGCCTGAACCTGACCGAAGCGGACACGGTGATCCATTACGATCCGTGGTGGAACCCGGCAACCGAGAACCAGGCAACCGACCGCGCCTATCGAATCGGTCAGGAGAAACCGGTGTTCGTCTACAAGATGATTGCCCGCGGCACGGTGGAAGAGAAGATTCAGCACCTGCAGAAGGAAAAGTCTGACTTGGCAGCGGGCGTGCTGGATGGGCGCAAGGCCGGGGACTGGAAGTTGCAGAGCGATGATATTGAAGCGCTGTTTGCGCCGCTGCCGGATAAGCTCGACAAGCGCTGAGATGTGCAGTGTTTGCTAGATAGCTTTCGCGAGCAAGCCCGCTCCCGCAGTTGGATCGCATTTCCCCTTGTGGGAGCGAGCCTGCTCGCGAACGGATCACCTCAGTTGAAGGTTCAAACTGAAGCTTACTGCCTGGAAGCGGGCAACGGCGCAAACAGCGCTTCGATATCACTCTGTTCCAGTTTGAATCCACCCGTCGTACCACCTTCAAGAACCGCCCCGGCCAGCGCTGCTTTCTCCTGCTGCAACGCTTGTATCTTTTCCTCTACCGTGCCGCGAGCGATCAGCTTGTAAACAAACACCGGATTGTTCTGCCCGATACGATAAGCGCGATCAGTTGCCTGATTCTCCACTGCCGGGTTCCACCACGGGTCGAAGTGGATCACCGTGTCCGCAGCCGTCAGGTTCAGACCAGTACCGCCAGCCTTGAGGCTGATGAGGAACAACGGCACCTTGCCGCCCTGGAAATTCTTGACTGGCGTGCGCCGGTCGGTGGTGTCGCCAGTCAGCAACGAATAACCGATAGCGCGCTGCTGCAACTCCTGCTCGATCAGCGCCAGCATCGAGGTGAACTGGGAGAACAGCAGGATGCGTCGACCTTCGCCGAGCAACTCTTCGAGCATCTCCATCAGGCTGATCAGCTTGCCGCTGCCCGAGCGCAATGCCTTCGCCGTGAGAGGCATGTTGATCAAGCGCAGATCGCAGCAGACCTGACGCAGCTTGAGCAAGGCATCAAGAATGATGATTTGACTGCGCGCCACACCACTGCGGGCAATTTCATCGCGCACTTTTTTGTCCATCGCCACGCGCACCGTTTCATAGACGTCGCGCTGGCCGTCGCTGAGTTCAACCCAATGGATGATTTCGGTTTTCGGCGGCAGCTCAGTGGCGACCTGATCTTTCTTGCGACGCAGCAAAAACGGCTTGATGCGCGCCGTCAGGTGCTGCATGCGCTGGACATTGCCATGTTTCTCGATCGGTGTGCGGTAATCGCGGTTGAAGGATTTGCTGTCGCCCAGCCAGCCAGGCATGAGGAAATGAAACTGCGACCACAGCTCGCCGAGATGGTTTTCCAGTGGAGTGCCGCTCAGACACAAGCGCTGACGGGCCTGCAAGTCACGTGCGGCCTGCGCCGCTTTGCTCAGCGGGTTCTTGATGTTCTGCGCTTCGTCGAGAATCAGCACGCTCCACGACTGCGGCCGCAACGTTTCAAGATCCCTGGGCAGCAAGGCGTAAGTGGTCAGCACCAAGTCGTATTCGGCGAGATTGGCGAAGTCTTTTTGCCGCCCGGCCCCATGCAGCGCCAGGACCTTCAACTGAGGCGTGAAGCGCTGGGCCTCGTCGAGCCAGTTGGGAATCAGGCTGGTCGGCATCACCGCCAGTGCCGGGCAATCGAGGCGACCGGCGTGCTTTTCCGTGAGCAGATGCGCCAGGGTCTGCAGGGTTTTGCCCAAGCCCATGTCATCGCCAAGAATGCCGCCGACCTCCAGCTCCCGCAGAGTCTGCATCCAGCCAAGGCCTTCGAGCTGATATGGGCGCAGTTGCGCATTAAGGCCGGCCGGCGCAGCAATATGGGTGTGTCTGGAATTGTGCAGCCGCTTGGCAAAAGTGCGCAGGCGTTCGCCGCCCTGCCATTCCAGTGGCATGCCATCGAGCATACTCAGGCGCGCGGCGTCTGGAGCAGTCAAGCGCAGCGCATCGCCCTGATGTCCGCCCAGGTACAGCTCGCCCAGCGTCGCCATCAGCGGTTTGACCCGACTCAGCGGCAACGCCACCTTGGCGCCTACCGGGTCGCCAAAACCGCTGGGCTTGAGTTCGATCAGGAGTTTTTCGTCGTCGCTGCGTTGCGCCAGATTCACCGGGTCGAGCAAACGTGGCTGGGTGCGCAACAGATGCAGAAGGATCGGCAACAAGCTGTAGCGCTTGCCATTGACGACGATGCCCAGTTGCAGATCAAACCATTGATGCCCGGCCTCTTCTTCGACCTCCGCGTACCAGTGTTCAACCGGCTGCACATCGAAATGGAAGCCGGGACTGATTTCGATTTCCCAGTCCGCGGCGCGCAGTGTGGCAAGCCCTTCATGCATGAATCCGAGCCAGGCGGAATCATCCGGCAAGGTGAACATCTCGCCGAGACGATCCATAGCGCTCTTGCGCGTGGCTTTTTTGAAGCCGTGCTTTTGCAGGCTCTGGCGCAGCTTCTTTTCCATCGCAGGCTGGCGTCGAATGCGCTGGGTTTCAGTGCCATTGAGGATCATCACTTCCGGATGACGATCCACCGCCGGATGACCGTTGTAGGTAAACACCAGAGCGGCGCGGTGCTCCAGAACGTATTCCCAGCGCGAACGCTCCCGGCCGCTGACCAAGGTCAGTTGCGGCTGCGGAAGCACGTCATCGATGATTCGTTCGGTGAGCTTGTGCGGCGGCGGGATTTTGGTCATCGCGCTCATGCGATGGCTGAACTGCATCGCCTGACGCGCCGGGATGTCTGGGGCGAGGGTCAAATGGCAGGCCAGTTTTTCTTCCAACTCACTGAACAGAGGGCCAACCTGTCGCTGCTCACGATCGATGTAATAAAGCGGCTCCAGCGCCAGCACGGTTTCCTGCGCAGCCTCGGCACTGCTCCACTGGGCGCGGAACCCACCGTCGGCCTGCTCGGCCCAAGAGAACAGACCCATGCGTTTCGCGCCCGGCGTCAGTGGCTGCAAGTTTTCGAAGTCGAGGAACAGGCGGGAGGTGCGCAGGAGCATTTCCAGCAGTTCCGCGCCACTGCTGCCTTCCAGCGGATAGCCGCTGTAATAGGCGTGATGGGAATGCATGGCGACCAACAGCCTGGCAACGCGCAGATCCAGGTCGGACAGATAACCGGGCTGACGCATGAGCATGTCCGACAGCGAATACATCGGTTTTACTTCGCGTAACTCGCCGCTCTTGAGCTGATAGACCTTGAAAATATCCAGCAGCCACTTGCCGTTCGCAGACGTGGGTTTGAGTTTGTAAAACAGGCGCGTGCCCGCGGTTTGCGCCCCTTCGTCAACGGGCCTGGCCGGGACGGGGACTGTCGAAAGCCAATGCTCCAGCGCCCGACCCAAGGGGATCTGTGCGTCACTTTCGGACGTATCGTCGTCAATGCCCTGCAGGTGATAGAGCACCGCCGCGCAGTGCTTGCAATCAATCGCGACGGGGCAGGTGCATAAGCAACGCAAATTAACCGATCCCAGGCGATCATCGGACAGGTAGATGCTTTGTTCATACGCCTGTGTTTCCGAACCGACGCAGAACGCCTCGATTTTCCTGTCATCGATCTCGATGATCTCTACCCGATCATCGGCAGCATAAGCGCGGGCCTTGGCCAACGCCTTGCTACTGAATGCGTGAGTCCATGCCAGCCCTTTAAGCCGCTCGATGAAACTGCTCATGGACAGTCCTTAGCTGGCCAACACCCGCGCCAACGTCGATTTCACCTTGCCCATCCCGTCATGCAGCGCCTGCTCGATCTCGGCCATGGTGATCACCGCCGTGGTCTTGCCCGCCGCCGGATTCACCACCAGCGACAGGCAGGCGTAATCCAGATCCAGCTCACGGGCCAGTGCCGCTTCCGGCATGCCGGTCATGCCGACGATGTCGCAGCCATCGCGCTCCAGACGCACGATCTCGGCCACGGTTTCCAGACGCGGGCCCTGGGTGCAGGCATACACGCCCTGATCGCTGTATTCGCAACCTTCGGCAGCCAGCGCGGCGATCAGTTGCTGACGCAGCGGCTCACTGTAAGGGAAGCTGAAATCGATGTGGGTGACGTGCTCCAGATCATCGGCGAAAAACGTGTGTTCGCGACCGCTGGTGTAATCGACGATCTGGTGTGGCACACAGAAATGCCCGGTACCCATGGCCGGATGGATCCCGCCCACCGCGTTGACCGCGATGATCGCCTCGGCGCCGGCCTGCTTCAGCGCCCACAGGTTGGCGCGGTAGTTGACCTTGTGCGGCGGGAAACGATGGGGATGGCCGTGGCGGGCGAGGAACAAAACTTCCTTGCCGGCATATTCGCCGATCTGCACTTCAGCCGACGGCGAACCGTAAGGCGTATCCACCGCCAACGACTGACGAATGCTCAGGCCTTCGAGCTGGGTCAGGCCGGTGCCACCGATGATTGCGTAAACCGTCATAGCAAAAATCCTTAATCGATCAGTTGAGCGTCTTTGAGCGCGCCGATGGCGGTGAGCCAGCGCGGATCCTGACGGTAGTCGGTGCTGGCGAACGCCTGCCCGCGCATCCGCGCAATGCGTGCGGACGGCTTGACCCTCATCCGTTGCGCAGCACTCAGGGCCAGTTCGGCCGCAGCGCGGTCATTGCACACCAGGCCCATGTCGCAACCGGCAGTCAACGCGGCTTCGATCCGGCTGGCAGCGTCGCCGACCACGTGGGCGCCGGCCATCGAAAGGTCGTCGCTGAAGATTACACCGTCGAACTGCAACTCGCCGCGCAGGATGTCCTGCAACCAGCGACGGGAGAACCCGGCCGGCTGCGAATCGACTTGCGGATAGATGACGTGCGCCGGCATGACCGCAGCGAGTTGCTTGCTGAGTCTGGCGAACGGTACGAGGTCGTTGGCGCGGATCTCGTCGAGACTGCGCTCGTCATTCGGGATCGCGACGTGGGAGTCGGCTTCGGCCCAACCATGACCGGGGAAATGCTTGCCGGTAGCGGCCATGCCCGCGCTGTTCATGCCGCGGATGAAGGCGCCGGCGAGCAACGCTGCGCGCTCGGGATCCCCTTCGAACGAACGAGTGCCGACCACGGCGCTGCGCTGGTAATCCAGATCCAGCACCGGGGCGAAACTCAGGTCGAGGCCGACCGCCAACACTTCGGTGGCCATGACCCAGCCGCATTGTTCGGCGAGGTATTCGGCGTTCGGCTTGTCGGCGATGGCACGCATCGCGGGCAGGCGCACGAAGCCCTGACGCAGACGCTGCACCCGGCCGCCCTCCTGGTCGACCGCCAGCAGCAGATCCGGGCGAATGGCGCGGATCGCAGCACTCAGCTCGCGCACTTGGCGCGGGTGCTCGATGTTGCGCGCGAAAATGATCAGGCCGCCCACTTCGGGCTGGCGCAACAATTGGCGATCTTCAGCCGTCAGCCAGGTACCGGCGACGTCCACCATCAACGAGCCTTGCAGGCCAGCAGTCATAGAGATTCCTTGAAAACGAAAAACCCGAGCCGCCAGAAATCTCTACCGTGAGCAGTGCTCGGCAGGCCAATAATTTCTATGGAGATCGGGTTCAGAACGAAAGTCGGCATGGGCGGCTAGCTTAGCGGATACAAGCAGCCGCGCCCACCCGTGTGCGGTTAAACCTTGGCGGCCACCGGAGTCGATTTGCTGCGCGGGCGAAGCTGCGCAGTCGCCATCGCCGGGTCGGTGACACCGGTTTCGGCACGCATGCCGGCGGCAAGGAACGGCACCATCAGACGCATCACCTGTTCGATCGAGGTGTTGACGCCGAAATCGGTCTCGGCAATCGCGCGCAAGGCCTTGATCCCGGACATGCTGAACGCCGCAGCGCCGAGCATGAAGTGCACGCGCCAGAACAGCTCGATTGGCGGGATGCGCGGAGCCGCTTCGTTGACCAACAGCATGTAGCGGCGGAACACCTTACCGTACATGTCTTCCAGATAACGACGCAGGTGACCCTGGCTCTGGCTGAACGCCAAACCGAGCAAACGCATGAAGATCGACAGGTCGTTACCGCTGCGTGGCTGCACCACGAGCGCTTGCTCGACGAGGATTTCCAGCAACTCTTCAAGGGTCGGCTTGTTTTCAGGCTTGGCCTGGCGACGCTCCAGCTCTTTATCGAGGCTGATGCAGAACGGCCCGAGGAAGCGCGAGAAAACCGCCTGGATCAGCGCTTTCTTGGAGCCGAAATGATAATTCACCGCCGCCAGGTTTACCCCGGCCTTGCTGGTGATCAAACGCAATGAGGTTTCAGCGAAACCTTTCTCCGCGAACAACTGCTCGGCAGCATCAAGAATGCGTTCAACGGTTTCCGACTGGGCCATGGCTACTCCGCCTGACAAACACTTGTTTGAAACATACGTTTCAGCCCAAGCCTTGTCAAGCCTGCCAGTTCGTTTTGGGAATGGTCGGTCAGCTATTTAACCACACTCGACCGGCGCATTAATAAGCACGGCAACCGACCGTCCGGCGGGCTGCAAAAAAACGGGCATTGCCAAGACCGCTTCACTGTATATAATCCCAGTCACTGTATAAAAAGACAGAGCGATCAATATGCTAAAGCTGACGCCACGCCAAGCCGAGATTCTGGCCTTTATCAAACGCTGCCTCGAAGACAACGGCTACCCGCCAACCCGCGCGGAAATCGCTCAGGAACTGGGTTTCAAGTCGCCCAATGCGGCGGAAGAACACCTCAAGGCCCTGGCCCGCAAAGGCGCTATCGAGATGACCCCGGGCGCCTCCCGCGGCATTCGCATCCCCGGTTTCGAAGCCAAGGCTGACGACTCTACCCTGCCGATCATTGGCCGGGTCGCTGCCGGCGCACCGATCCTCGCCCAGCAGCACATCGAAGAGTCCTGCAACATCAATCCTGCGTTCTTTCACCCACGGGCCGATTACCTGTTGCGCGTACACGGCATGAGCATGAAGGACATCGGCATTTTCGACGGTGACCTGCTGGCGGTTCACACCACCCGCGAAGCACGCAATGGCCAGGTGGTGGTTGCACGGATCGGCGATGAAGTGACGGTCAAGCGCTTCAAGCGCGAAGGCAGCAAAGTCTGGCTTATTGCCGAAAACCCTGAGTTCGCCCCCATCGAAGTCGACCTGAAAGATCAGGAACTGGTGATCGAAGGCTTGAGTGTCGGCGTAATCCGCCGCTAAAGGAGGCTTTATGCAGTTCCCACACACACCCCAGCAAACACAACTGCCTCTATTCGAAGCGTTTCTGGCACAACCGATGGCACCGATCCTGAAAGATGTGGTCGAGCGCCCATGGATTGCCGAACCGGAAGTATTCAGTGAGCTGTCACTGCGCGGTGCGGCCGGGAACTGCCTGAACCTGCTGGCCCCGATCCTTCGCGAACTGAGCGAGGATCAGGATGCTCGCTGGCTGACGCTGATCGCCCCTCCAGCCAGCCTGACCCAGATCTGGCTGCGAGAGGCCGGCCTGAACCGTGAACGCATTCTGCTACTGCAACCTCGTGGTGCGCAAAGCGCTCAGCAACTGGCCTGCGAAGCACTGCGCCTGGGTCGTAGCCATACGGTGGTAACCTGGCTCAATCCGCTGAACACAAGTTCACGGCAACAACTGATCAGCGCAGCCCGCACGGGCGACGCTCAGAGCCTGAACATTCGATTGGGTTGACTCACTTGTAACGCGCGCTGTGTGAAGCGCAGGGCTTCTCCAGGGACAGAGAAGCCGATCTGATGTTGCAGCGGCAAGCGCCGACAGGCGGATCTCAGTGAAGAACCCGCGGCCCTTCTTCCTTATCAAATTCGCCTTCGACCATACGGCCGGCCATCTGTACGCCAACGCTCAACATCGCTTTCGCGATTTCCACATGCTGGCCTTGCAGGAATGCTTTAGCATCCTCGGAGAAATCCAGCGTCACCAGAGAACCCTCGTCCTCAGCCCTGCGCAGTTCGATTCGGCCGTCTGGTAACTCGACAATTTCTAGAAAGGACGTTGGCATATAGGTCTGTTCTCCACGAAAGGCAGGGATTATATAGACATCATTCGGGCTTCGCTCGGGATCTTGACCAGCAGCATGTTTCAGATTGCCACCGTGTCAATTGTCCTCAGCATTCGTTCAAGCCTTCGCGAAAGCGGATTGCCAAGCCCTTGAGATTCTGCCGCCAGCTCTCCAGCTCTTCCCGACTCAACTCCTGCGGCGCCTCTTCTTCATCGAGATTGATGGCCTGAATCAATGGCTGTGTCACATCGCCCTTGGGCTTGTGTGGCACCCGTGGCGGCTGGAACAACGCTGAGTGCGCCGCCAGCAATTTCGCCAGCCAGGTTTCAGGGTTACCAGCCAGCTCAACCATCTCGGCCAGTTCCGGGATCGCAATCGATTCCAGGACTTCGCGAGTCAGCAACGCTTCTGCTCGCGATGCATTGGCCTGAGGCAGACGATAAAAACCGGCGATCTCGTGACACAGGCCCAGAAGCGCGCCATAGAGGTGAAACAATGCTGATTCGCGGCCAGCCTGAATCAGCGCCAACGCATTCATCGCCCGCCCCTCTTCGGCGCGAGCCAGAGCCTCCAGCGACAGGCCGGCGAAATAGATCTTCTGATTGGTGCGGGTATAGAGTTCGTGCGCCATGCCGGCAGTCTCCACAGCGAAATAATTGCGTCACACAGACCCGACAGTGTCGTGGATCAGCCGATCCCACCGCAAGCACAAAACAAAAAGGCCGCATGAAAACCCGAGAGTCATCATGCGGCCTTTTGTGGATCAGGCTAACGCTTACTCAGCCTTGGCTTTCGTGCGCTTGTCTTCAACAGTCCACTTGCCACCGTCGTAGAACGCTTTCCAGCCGGTAGGCTTGCCGTCGACCTCGGTCTGCACATATTGCTCCTTGGTCTTGCGGCTGTAACGGATTACTGCCGGCAGACCATCAGGATCCTTCTGCGGTGCTTCGCAGAGGAAGTGGTACTTCGGATCGATCTCATCCTTGTGCGGCAGAATCTCGATCACCAGCGGAGCACGGGTCTCGCGGTTTTTCGGGAACTGGCTGGCCGCCAGGAACAGACCGGAAGCACCGTCGCGCAGAATGTAGGTGTCGTTGACCTTCTCGCATTTCAGCTCAGGCATCTTCACCGGATCCATCTTCGGCGGCGCCGCGTCACCGCTCTTGAGCAGTTTGCGGGTGTTCTTGCAGGTCGGGTTGGTGCAACCGAAGAACTTGCCGAAACGGCCAGTCTTGAGCTGCATCTCGCTGCCGCACTTGTCGCATTCCAGGCTCGGACCTTCGTAGCCCTTGATGCGGTAGTTGCCCTCTTCGATTTCATAGCCGGCACAATCCGGGTTGTTACCGCAGATGTGCAGTTTGCGCTTCTCGTCGAGCAGGTAGGCATCCATCGCGGTGCTGCAGATCGGGCAGCGATGCTTGCCGCGCAGCACCAGCGACTCCGACTCGCCCTCGTCGTCCGCAGCGATCTCGTCGCCCGGCACCAGGTTGACGGTGGCCTTGCAGCGCTCTTTTGGTGGCAGGCTGTAACCCGAGCAACCGAGGAACACGCCGGTCGATGCCGTACGGATCTGCATCGGACGACCGCACGTGGTGCACGGAATGTCAGTCATGACCGGCTGGTTGGCACGCATGCCGCTTTCCGGGTTCTCGGCCACTTCGAGCTTCTTCTTGAAGTCGCCGTAGAACTCGTCCAGCACGTTTTTCCAGTCGCGCTCGCCCTGAGCCACATCATCGAGGTTCTCTTCCATGCCGGCGGTGAAGCCGTAGTCCATGAGGTTCGAGAAGCTCTCCGACAGACGCTCGGTGACGATATCGCCCATCTTTTCCGAGTAGAAACGACGGTTGTGCAGGGTCACGTAGCCGCGATCCTGAATGGTCGAAATGATCGCTGCATAGGTCGAAGGACGACCGATGCCGCGTTTTTCCATTTCTTTCACCAGGCTGGCTTCCGAGTAACGGGCCGGCGGTTTGGTGAAGTGCTGCGACGGATCGAGCTTGATCAGCTTCATCGCATCGCCCTGCGCCATGTCCGGCAGAACATCGTCATCGCCAGGCTTGGTGATTTGCGGCAGAACGCGGGTGTAACCGTCGAACTTGAGGATGCGGCCTTTGGCACGCAGCTCGAAGTCGCCAGCGGCAACGCTGACGGTGGTCGACAGATATTGCGCCGGCAGCATCTGGCAAGCGAGGAACTGGCGCCAGATCAACTCGTAGAGGCGCTCAGCATCACGCTCCATGCCCGCAAGCTTGCTTGGCGTGGTGTTGGCATCGGAAGGACGAATCGCTTCGTGAGCCTCTTGTGCGCCTTCCTTGCTGCTGTAGACGTTCGGCGTTTCCGGCAGGTACTTCTTGCCGAACTCGTCCTCGATATAGGTACGCGCCATCGCCACGGCATCAGCCGAGAGGTTGGTCGAGTCGGTACGCATATAAGTGATGTAGCCGGCTTCGTACAGACGCTGGGCCATCATCATGGTTTTCTTCACACCGAAGCCCAGGCGGTTGCTCGCGGCCTGCTGCAGGGTGGAGGTGATGAACGGCGCCGACGGCTTGCTGCTGGTCGGCTTGTCTTCGCGCTTGACGATGCTGTAGCTGGAGGACTTGAGTTTCTCCAGCGCGGCTGTGGCCTGAGCTTCGTTCAGCGGCTTGAAGGCTTCACCCTTCTCGCGCGCCACTTCGAAACGTACGGTCGAACCCTTGGCGGTGCCAAGATCAGCGTGCACTTCCCAGTACTCTTCCGGGTTGAATGCACGGATCTCGCGCTCACGCTCCACCACCAGTTTCACGGCAACCGATTGCACGCGACCGGCTGACAGGCCACGGGCGATTTTGGCCCACAGCAGCGGCGAGACCATGTAACCCACAACGCGGTCGAGGAAACGACGCGCCTGTTGGGCATTTACACGATCGATGTCCAGCTCGCCCGGCTCGGAGAAGGCTTCCTGAATCGCCTTCTTGGTGATTTCGTTGAACACCACGCGCTTGTAGCGGCTGTCGTCACCACCGATGGCTTCGCGCAGGTGCCAGGCAATGGCTTCCCCCTCGCGATCCAAGTCGGTTGCGAGATAGATGGTGTCAGCATCCTTGGCGAGCCGGCGCAGCTCTTCGATGACCTTCTCTTTGCCCGGGAGGATCTCGTACTGGGCTTTCCAGCCATGCTCGGGATCGACCCCCATGCGCGAGACCAGCTGCTTGCGCGCTTTCTCTTTCGGCGTGAGCACCGGCCCTTCGCCCGCGGCAGCCTTGCCGCGCTTGGCGGCTGGCTCTTTGCTGGCGCTAGCCGAACCGCTGGTGGGCAGGTCTCGGATATGGCCGATACTCGACTTCACCACGTATTGGTTGCCCAGATACTTGTTGATGGTCTTGGCCTTAGCCGGGGATTCCACAATGACCAGCGATTTGCCCATGGATCAGAAAATTCCTGAATTCTAGAAGTGAAAGGCGGTTGGCGCCTGACGCGGCACCGCTATATATAGTGGCTACAAGGTGAGGTCAAGCACAGGGTTCTGTGCGCACTCGCCTTATGCCTTGGAAAAAAGGCTCGGTTCGGCGTGCACCAAAGCAAAGCGTGGCACCTGCTCGCCGTCAACCTCGACCGACTCGACGAACATGCTCAAAGGGCGCACCCAAAAGCCGTAATCGCCATACAGGGCTTGGTAAAACACCACTTCCTCTTCGGTCTCGGAATGCCGCGCAACACTGAATACGCGGTACTGCGGACCTTTGTAATGTTGGTAGAGCCCAGGTTGTATCGGCATGCTTCGGCCCTCACTCAAATTTTTTCAAAATAAATACAAAAATAAATCCGCAAAAACAAAAACCGGGGCACTGGGCCCCGGCTTCCATCGACGAGACGCTTAAACGCGTTCGAAGACGGTGGAGATGCCTTGGCCGAGACCAATGCACATGGTGGCCACCCCGAAGGTGCCGCCATTCTGCTTCATCACGTTCAGCAAGGTGCCGGAAATACGGGCACCGGAGCAACCGAACGGGTGACCCAGGGCGATCGCGCCGCCGTGCAGGTTAACCTTCTCGTTCATCTTGTCGAGCACTTTCAGATCTTTCAGCACTGGCAGGGCCTGTGCAGCGAAAGCTTCGTTGAGCTCGAAGAAGTCGATATCGTTGATGCCAAGGCCCGCACGCTTCAGGGCTTTTTGTGTCGCCGGCACTGGACCATAGCCCATGATCGCCGGATCCACACCCGCCACTGCCATCGAACGGATCACCGCCATCGGCTGGATCCCCAGATCCTGTGCACGCTGCGCCGACATCACGATCATGCACGAAGCACCATCGGTGATCTGCGACGAAGTACCGGCTGTCACGGTGCCGCCTTTTGGATTGAAGGCAGGTTTGAGGGCCGCCAGACTTTCCAGGGTGGTTTCCGGACGAATGGTTTCGTCGTAGTCGAACAGCTTCAGGAAGCCGTTTTCGTCGTAGCCCTGCATCGGGATGATTTCGTCTTTGAACTTGCCCTCCACCGTTGCTTTATGGGCGAGCTGGTGGGAGCGCACGCCAAAGGCATCCTGCTGCTCACGAGTGATGCCGTGCATCTTGCCGAGCATTTCAGCGGTGAGGCCCATCATGCCCGAGGCTTTCGCCGCGTACAGCGACATGTGCGGGTTCGGATCGACACCGTGCATCATGCTCACGTGGCCCATATGCTCGACGCCGCCAACCACGAATACGTCACCGTTGCCGGTCATGATCGCTTGCGCTGCAGTGTGCAGGGCGCTCATCGACGAGCCGCACAGACGGCTGACGGTCTGGCCGGCCGAGGTGTGCGGAATCTGGGTCATCAGCGACGCCATGCGCGCGATGTTCCAGCCCTGCTCCAGGGTCTGGTTCACACAGCCCCAGATCACGTCCTCGACTTCAGCAGGATCAACCTTGCTGTTGCGTTCCAGCAGTTTGCTGATCAGGTGCGCCGACATGTCTTCGGCGCGGGTGTTGCGGTGCATGCCGCCCTTGGAGCGGCCCATCGGAGTACGACCGAAGTCGACAATCACGACGTCTCTAGGATTCAAGCTCATAAGTTCACTCTCACTCTAGTTGGGGGCGCTTAACCGAAGAAGCTCTGGCCGTTTTTGGCCATTTCGCGCAGCTTCGCGGTCGGGTGGTACAGCGCGCCCAAATCAGCGTACTGGTCAGCCAGGGCAACGAACTCGGCCACACCGATCGAATCGATGTAGCGCAGCGCACCGCCACGGAATGGAGGGAAGCCGATACCGTAGACCAGACCCATGTCGGCTTCGGCGGCGGTTTCAACGATGCCGTCTTCCAGGCAGCGCACGGTTTCCAGGCACAGCGGGATCATCATCCAATTGATGATGTCTTCGTCAGTGACTTCGCGCTGCTCGTAAACGATCGGCTTGAGCACTTCCAGCACCGACGGATCGGCAACCTTCTTCTGCTTGCCTTTCTTGTCGGCTTCGTAAGCGTAGAAGCCCTTGCCGTTCTTCTGACCCAGACGCTTGGCTTCGTAAAGCACGTCGATGGCCGAACGACGGTCATCCTTCATGCGATCCGGGAAGCCTTCAGCCATCACGTCACGACCGTGGTGACCGGTGTCGATGCCGACCACGTCCATCAGGTACGCCGGGCCCATCGGCCAGCCGAATTTTTCCATGACCTTGTCGATGCGGACGAAGTCCACACCAGCGCTGACCAGCTTGGCGAAACCGCCGAAATACGGGAACAGAACGCGGTTGACCAGGAAGCCCGGGCAGTCGTTGACGACGATCGGGTTCTTGCCCATTTTCTTGGCGTAGGCAACGGTTGTGGCAATCGCCAGCTCGCTGGACTTCTCGCCACGGATCACTTCCACCAGCGGCATCATGTGCACCGGGTTGAAGAAGTGCATGCCGACGAAGTTTTCCGGGCGCTTGAGGGCCTTGGCCAGCAAGCTGATGGAAATCGTCGAGGTGTTGGACGCGAGGATGGTGTCCTCTTTGACCTTGTCTTCGACTTCAGCCAGCACCGCTTGCTTGACCTTCGGGTTCTCGACCACGGCTTCAACAACCAGATCGACGTGACCGAAGTCACCGTAGGACAGGGTCGGACGAATGCCGTTGAGCACTTCAGCCATTTTCGCGGCGGTCATGCGGCCTTTGTCAACGCGACCAACCAGCAGTTTGGCGGCTTCGGCCAGCCCCTGCTCGATACCGTGCTCGTTGATGTCCTTCATCAGAATCGGCGTGCCTTTGGAGGCCGACTGATAGGCG
This sequence comes from Pseudomonas sp. S3(2024), assembly GCF_036861315.1. Lineage (NCBI taxonomy): Bacteria > Pseudomonadati > Pseudomonadota > Gammaproteobacteria > Pseudomonadales > Pseudomonadaceae > Pseudomonas > Pseudomonas sp. S3(2024). Next base: position 489,067 of record NZ_JAZAQQ010000005.1, read on the forward strand.
ATGCCGCCACCCATGATGCCGGCGCCCAGTACGGCAGCCTGCTTCACGTCCTTGGCGATTTCGTCGTAGGCCTTGGCCTTTTTCTTCAGCTCCTGATCGTTCAGGAACAGACCGATCAAGCTCTGCGCGGCAGAGGTCTTGGCCAGTTTGACGAAACCGGCGGCTTCGACTTCCAGCGCCTTGTCACGACCGAAGTTCGCGGCTTTCTGGATGGTCTTGATGGCTTCGACCGGCGCCGGGTAATTCGGACCAGCCTGCCCTGCCACGAAACCTTTGGCGGTTTCGAAAGCCATCATCTGTTCAATGGCGTTCAACTTGAGTTTTTCAAGTTTTGGCTGACGCTTGGCCTTGTAATCGAACTCGCCGGAGATGGCGCGTTTGATCAGTTCAAGGGCAGCTTCCTGCAGCTTCTCCGGCGCAACCACGGCGTCGACGGCGCTGACTTTCAGCGCGTCTTCAGGACGGTTTTCCTTACCGGCGGCAATCCACTCGATGGCGTTATCGACGCCGATCAGGCGTGGCAGACGCACGGTGCCGCCGAAGCCTGGGTAGATGCCCAGTTTGACTTCCGGCAGACCGATCTTGGCCTTGGTCGACATGACGCGGTAGTCCGCCGCCAGGCACATTTCCAGACCGCCACCCAGGGCGATGCCGTTGATCGCGGCCACGGTCGGAACGTTGAGGTCTTCGAAATCGCTGAAGATCTTGTTGGCTTCGAGATTGCCAGCAACCAGCTCGGCATCCGGCAGCTTGAAGTTGTCGACAAATTCGGTGATGTCGGCGCCGACGATGAACACGTCCTTGCCACTGCTGACGATCACGCCCTTGATCGAAGCATCTGCCTTGATGGTGTCCACGGCCTGACGCAGTTCGTTCAGGGTAAGACGGTTGAACTTGTTGACGGACTCACCCTTGAGGTCGAATTTCAATTCGACGATGCCACTTTCAAGAGCTTTAACCGTGATGGCTTTACCTTCGTAAATCATCAACTGATCTCCACGATATGGAAGCTGAACAGTACACGTCGGACGCAGGTAAATGGCTCGGCAGGACGCTTTTTCGTCGATGCTGACGCCAATCCACCCGGCACACCCGCCAACGCGATAGTCGGGATTCTGTAGGAGCAGTCTGTAAGACAAACGCTCAATTCATACGCCCGTTTGATTTGGGTACGTCACCTTCACGGAATTTCCAACAATTGTCAATCGCCCAAAATACGGGTTGAAATGCGACTTTGTGGTCATTTCCGTTGCACACAGATCCGCAACACGCAGCTGCATGCAAAGCCATTCATAGAATCAATAGTTAGAAAAGTCGCCCTAATTCCCGGCGAGCCTTGTTTAACAGGCTACGCTGGCTGGACTACAGGGAGAATCGCTGACCGCGAAAAGCCAAGTCAGCGATAAAAACAGTTACCGGCCTGCCTGGCCACCCCGCCCGATGAATCATGTCGGGCTTTTTATTGCTCGTCTGCCGGACGCTCCCCACCCTTGCAGTGGGAAAAGTCCGCGAGTCAGGCCAGCGCTTTCAGAGTCGCGTCAATATCCTGCAAAACCGTGGCTTCGCCCTTCTCGCCCCAGTACAGCGCGATCATCTGCTTGTCGGCCTCGACCTTGAACACGTTGCCCGGCAACTTTTCGAAATGATCGAGCAGCAACCGGTCCTCGCAGACTTCCTGCCACTGATTGACCCATACCCCCGGCGATTTCTGCCAGTAGGTCCAGCACGCCGGCTGAGTGCCACGCCGTGGCCGATGATATTGCGCGCACGGGCTGGGCGGCTCCTGAGACAGCCAGTGCGGCCACTCCTGAGGCGCCAGCTGCATGGCCAGCCCGATGCGTCGCGCCTCCATGCGCAGGGCCATCCGGCCGCTCTGCACGCGCGACGGGCGCAACCACGCCAGTGGACTCAAAACCACCAGCAGGATTGACACCACCAACCAGACCGTCATATCTCTACTCCCGACTTAAGGTGAGCGCATTGTGTCACTTTGGAACCAATGCGCTTGAAACCAGCCATACTTAACAATATTGAACCGTCACGAGGAGCACCTCATGCCCTACAACCATATCCTGGTCGCCGTAGACCTGACCGAAGAGTGCGACCCTGTGATTCACCGCGCCCGAGAGCTGTCGGCGAGCAATGGCGCCAAGCTGTCGCTGGTGCATATCGTCGAACCGATGGCCATGGCGTTCGGCGGCGATGTGCCGATGGATCTGTCACAACTGCAACAGCAGCAGTTCGATCAGGCCAAGGAGCGTCTTGAGCGCCTGAAAGCCAAATATGCCGAGCTCGAAGGCGCCAATTGCCACCTGACCTATGGCCAGCCACGTCAGGAGATCCATCATTTCGCCAAGGAAAACTCGTGCGATCTTATCGTGGTCGGCAGCCATGGCCGTCACGGTCTGGCACTGTTGCTGGGCTCCACGGCCAACGACGTGCTGCACGGCGCGCCTTGCGATGTGCTCGCGGTGCACCTGATCAAACGCTGAAACACAAAGACCTGTGGGAGCGGGCTTGCTCGCGAAGGCGTCGGCACATTCAACATTGACGCTACATGACATACCGCTTTCGCGAGCAAGCCCGCTCCCACATTGAATCTTCACCGATACCCGTATATGAAAAGCCCGGCGCTCATCACTGAACGCCGGGCTTTTTCATGACCGGATCAATCAGGCATCCAGCTCGGCCCAACGCTCCACCAGTGCATCCAGCTCAGCCTGCAACTGCTCCAGCGAAGCAATCACCTTGGCCGTTTCTGCTGGCGGACGCTGATAGAAGCCGGCTTCAGCCATTTCGGCTTCGACGGCCGCGATCTGCTGCTCCTTGGCATCGATGTCGCCCGGCAATGCTTCCAGCTCGCGCTGCAGCTTGTAGCTCAGCTTCTTCTTGGCTGCCGGCGCGGCAGCGGCAGGTGCGGCAACCACGGCTGGCTCAGCGGTGACCACCGCCGAATTCAGATCAGCTTTGCCCGACTTGCTCTCGGTCACGCCCAACAGGCGCGGCGAACCGCCCTGACGGATCCAGTCCTGATAGCCGCCGACGTATTCACGCACCTTGCCTTCACCTTCGAAGACCAGGGTGCTGGTGACCACGTTGTCGAGGAACGCCCGGTCGTGACTGACCATCAGCACAGTGCCGTTGAAGGTCAGCAGCACTTCTTCGAGCAGCTCGAGGGTTTCCACGTCGAGGTCGTTGGTCGGTTCGTCGAGGACCAGCAGGTTCGCCGGTTTGCTGAACAGTTTGGCCAGCAGCAAACGCGCACGCTCGCCACCGGACAGCGCCTTGACCGGCGTGCGCGCACGCTGCGGGCTGAACAGGAAGTCACCGAGGTAGCTCAGAACGTGGCGGCTCTGGCCGTCGATATCGATGAAGTCGCGACCTTCGGCGACGTTGTCGATCACGGTCTTTTCCAGATCCAGCTGATGGCGCAACTGGTCGAAGTAGGCCACATCGATGCGCGTGCCCTCTTCCACCTTGCCACTGGTCGGTTGCAGACCGTTGAGCATCAGCTTCAGCAGGGTGGTCTTGCCGGTACCGTTGGCGCCGAGCAGACCGATACGGTCGCCGCGCTGCAGGACCATCGAGAAGTCCTTGATCAGGTACGGGCCGTCCGGGTGATGGAAGCTGACATTTTCCAGCACCATCACTTGCTTGCCGGACTTGTCGGCAGTTTCCAGCTGGATATTCGCCTTGCCGGTACGCTCGCGACGCTCGCTGCGCTCGACTCGCAGGGCTTTAAGGGCACGCACACGGCCTTCGTTACGGGTACGACGGGCCTTGATGCCCTGACGGATCCACACTTCTTCCTGAGCCAGACGCTTGTCGAACAGCGCGTTGGCGGTTTCTTCAGCGGCCAGCGCGGCTTCTTTGTGCACCAGGAAGCTGGCGTAGTCGCCGTTCCAGTCGATCAGGCCGCCGCGATCCAGTTCGAGGATGCGCGTGGCAAGGTTCTGCAGGAAAGAACGGTCGTGCGTGATGAACAGCACGGCGCCCTGGAAATCCTTCAGGGCTTCTTCAAGCCAGGCAATCGCACCGATGTCCAGGTGGTTGGTCGGTTCGTCGAGCAGCAGCAGATCCGGTTCCGAGACCAGCGCCTGCGCCAGCAGCACGCGACGGCGCCAGCCGCCGGACAACTCGGCGAGGGTCTTGTCGGCCGGCAGTTGCAGGCGGCTCAGAGTGCTGTCGACCAGGGTCTGCAAGCGCCAGCCGTCACGGGCTTCGAGGTCATGCTGAACGTGCATCAGCTTGTCCAGATCGGCGTCGGTAACGATGTTCTGGCTCAGGTGATGATATTCGGCGAGCAAGGCGCCAACGCCGTCGAGGCCTTCGGCAACCACGTCGAATACGGTCCGCCCGTCGGCCACCGGCAATTCTTGCGGCAATTCACCGATTTTCAGACCGGGGGCACGCCACACCGAGCCGTCATCGGGCTTCTGGTCGCCCTTGACCAGTTTCATCATGCTGGATTTGCCAGTGCCGTTGCGGCCGATGATGCACACCCGCTCACCACGGGCGATCTGCCAGGACACCTTGTCCAACAACGGCATCGCGCCGAATGCAAGGGACACATCGCTGAATTTGAGCAGGGTCATGAGCTTCTCCAAAAACCGGGCGCGCATTCTACCTGAGTTAGGCTCTCAGCAGGCCGGCAATTTGTCTGCCGAAGCACTCTGCACAACATTTGTTGCGAACTTGTGCTGCAAGACCGGCAAAGCTTTCGCCCGTTGCTGGCAAAAGGCTAAGCTACAGACAATTCAGTGCTGGCCGCGGCCGGTGCTTGTCATGATTTCTCTGCCCGGATGTCTCATGCGCAGTCGCCTTTTCAGTGTCTTGTCCTGTTTGCTACTTACCGCCGCTGCCGCTCAATCCGCCCAGGCGGTGGACCTGTCCACCCAACGCCAATATTACGATGAAGCCAAACGCGCCTTGGCCAAGGGAGATACCGGCCCGTACTTCCGTTATAGCCAGGCCCTCGCCGATTACCCGCTGGAACCGTACCTGGCCTACGACGAACTGACCGCGCGTCTGAAAACCGCGAGCAACGCCGAAATCGAGAAGTTCCTCGCCGAGCACGGCGACCTGCCCCAGGCCAACTGGATGAAGCTGCGCTGGTTGCGCTGGCTCGCCGACCGTGGCGATTGGGCGACCTTCACCAAGTATTACGATCCGAAACTCAACTTCACCGAACTGGACTGCCTCAATGCGCAGTTCCAGATCAGCAGCGGCCACAAGGCCGAGGGCTATGCCAACGCCGACAAACTGTGGCTGACCGGTAAATCGCAACCGGCTGCCTGTGACGGGCTGTTCGGGATCTGGGCCGCCGACGGTCAGTTGACCGAACAGAAACGCTGGGAACGCACCAAACTCGCCGCCCAGGCACGCAACTATCCATTGGCCAACAGTCTGGTCAACGGCCTGACCACCCTCGCCCCGCGCGGTCGGCTGCTGGTAGATGTGGCGCAGAAACCCGAGCTGCTCAATCAGCCGTCGCGCTTCACCCCGGCCGACGAGCCGATGTCCGACGTGGTCAGCCTCGGCCTGCGCCGCCTCGCCCGTCAGGATCCGGACAAGGCCATGGCCCTGCTCGACGGATACGCCAGCAGCATGCATTTCTCCCGTGACGAGAAAGTCGCGATTGCCCGGGAAATCGGCCTGACCCTGGCCCGGCGTTTCGACAGCCGCGCGCTGGACGTGATGACCAAATACGATCCGGAACTGCGTGACAACACCGTGTCCGAATGGCGCCTGCGTTTGCTGCTGCGCCTGGCACGCTGGGACGATGCGTATCAGTTGACTCGTCGTCTGCCACAGGATCTGGCGACCACCAACCGCTGGCGTTACTGGCAGGCCCGCAGCCTGGAACTGGCGCAACCGCAGAACCCGGAAGCGCAGACCCTGTACAAGAATCTGGCGAAGGAACGCGACTTCTACGGTTTCCTCGCTGCCGACCGCTCGCAACTGCCTTACTCGCTGATGAACAAGCCGCTAGTACTCAGTCAGGCGACCATCAACAAGGTGCGTAACACTCCCGGCGTGCGGCGCGCTCTGGAATTCCATGCGCGCGGGCAGATCGTTGACGGTCGCCGCGAGTGGTATCACGTCAGTCGCCATTTCAATCGTGACGAAATGGTCGCTCAGGCCAAACTGGCCTACGACCTGAAATGGTATTTCCCGGCCATCCGCACCATCAGTCAGGCGCAATACTGGGACGACCTGGATATCCGCTTCCCGATGGCCCACCGCGACACTCTGGTGCGTGAAGCCAAGACGCGCGGCCTGCATTCGAGCTGGGTGTTCGCCATCACCCGCCAGGAAAGTGCCTTCATGGACGACGCCCGCTCCGGCGTTGGTGCCAGCGGTCTGATGCAGTTGATGCCCGGCACTGCCAAGGAAACCGCACGCAAGTTCAGCATCCCGCTGGCCTCGCCGCAGCAAGTGCTCGATCCGGACAAGAACATCCAGCTCGGCGCCGCTTACCTGAGCCAGGTGCACAGCCAGTTCAACGGCAACCGCGTGCTCGCCTCCGCCGCCTACAACGCCGGCCCCGGCCGCGTGCGCCAGTGGCTGCGCGGTGCCGATCACCTGAGCTTCGACGTGTGGGTGGAAAGCATCCCGTTCGACGAAACCCGCCAGTACGTGCAAAACGTGCTGTCATACTCGGTGATCTACGGGCAGAAGCTCAATTCGCCGCAGCCGCTGGTGGACTGGCATGAGCGGTATTTCGACGATCAATGACAGGTACTGAATACCTGAAATGAAAAATGCCCGCATCAATCGATGCGGGCATTTTTTTATCTTCAGCAAACGCCTGCGGCAGTTCTACACCGCGATCGCGTGACCGTCGTTGAACTGCAGCGCCGCCAGCCGTGCATACAACGGATTGCTTACGATCAACTCCTGATGCGTACCGATCGCCACCAGGCTGCCCTGATCCATCACCGCGATCCGGTCGGCGTTCTTGACCGTGGCCAAGCGATGCGCGATCACCAGTGTGGTGCGGTTCTGCATCAGGCTGGGCAAGGCTTCCTGGATCAGGTGCTCGCTCTGCGCATCGAGGGCGCTGGTGGCTTCGTCCAGCAGCAGAATCGGCGCATCCACCAGCAACGCGCGGGCGATCGCCAGGCGTTGACGCTGGCCGCCGGAAAGTCCGAGGCCGGCGTCCCCCAAGTGGGTCTGATAGCCATTGGGCATCTTCTCGATGAAGTCATGGGCGTGGGCAATTCTTGCCGCTTCCTTGACCTGCTCCAGTGTCGCGCCCGCATTGCCGTAACGAATATTCTCTTCGACGCTGCCGAAAAACAGCGCAGGCGATTGCGAGACCAGGGCGAAATTGCGCCGCAGATCCAGCGGGTCGAGGCTGGTCAGCGGCACACCATCTATCAGGATCCGGCCTTCAAGCGGGTCGTAGAAGCGCAACAGCAAGTCATACACCGTGGACTTGCCGGCCCCGGATGGCCCGACAAGGGCCAGGGTCTCACCGGCCCTGATGGTCAGGCTCAAGCCGTTGATGGCGTAGCTGTCCGGACGTGACGGGTAGGAGAAACGCACATTCTGCAATTGCAGCTCGCCCTTGATCCGTTCTGGCAATGTCACCAGTCCGATGCTCGGTGGCTGGATGATGTTCTGCGAACTGAGCAGTTCCGCAATGCGCTCAGCGGCACCCGCCGCACGCTGCAACTCGCCGATGACTTCACTCAACGTGCCGATCGCACTGCCGACGATCAGGCTGTAGAAAACGAATGCTGCCAGCTCACCACCGGTAATGCGCCCGGCAATCACGTCCATGCCGCCGACCCACAACATCACCGCTACCGCGCCGAGCACCAGCACGATCACCACGGTGATCATCCAGGAGCGCTGAAAGATGCGCTTGCGCGCGGTATCGAACGCGTCCTCGACGGTCGTGGCGAAACGCCGCTCGTCCTGCACCTGATGGTTGTAGGCTTGCACGGTCTTGATCTGGCCCAGGGTTTCGGAGACATAGCTGCCAATGTCGGCGACCCGGTCCTGACTCAGCCGCGACAGATTACGCACGCGCCGACCGAAAATCAGAATCGGCGCGACCACGAACGGCAAGGCAATCACTACGATGCTGGTAAGTTTCGGGTTGGTGATAAACAGCAGGACCACCCCGCCGATCACCATCAACAGGTTGCGCAAAAACATCGACAGTGACGAGCCGATCACCGATTGCAGCAACGTGGTGTCGGCAGTCAGCCGGGACTGAATCTCCGAACTGCGGTTGTTTTCGTAAAACCCGGGATGCAGGTACACCAGATGGTTGAACACCTCGCGCCGGATGTCCGCCACACAGCGCTCACCGATCCACGATACCCAGTAAAACCGTGCAAACGTGCCGACCGCCAGGCCCAGTACCATCAGCATGAAGATGCCGATGCTCTGGTTCAGTTGATGCGGCGACTGCGTCATGAAGCCCCGATCGACCAGCAATTTGATCCCCTGCCCCATCGACAAAGTGACCGCCGCGGTGACGATCAGCGCCAGCAGTGCAGCGCCGACTTGCCAACGATAAGGCGCCAGAAACCGGCTGGTCAGACTCAGCGCTCGACGGTGCCGGGAAGAAAGCTTCGAGATCATTCAGGTACACATCCGTGTTGGTGAAAGGGCTAGCCTAAACCTTCTATGGGGCGGAACTCTGTAAATCACAATGAGTCAGGTTAAATATGCCCCCAAAGACTAGGCCATAGTTGCTATTGGTCTAATGTCCCGGTTGAGACGAGCGGTCATTTCTGTTGGACTGGAGGTGCCGCTTTTGACAGACCCAAGGGTGTTGTCACAGCCTGGTCACGTGGCGGTTTTAATCTACGTGCACAACCTGATGAGGAGACAGGCCATGTCCTTGCAACACAGCAGCGATGACAAGATTCAAGTGATCCGCACCAAGCCCGGCCAACCTCTGGGTTGCTCGATTATCGACAAGGATGGGCGTGAAGTACCGATCACTGAAGACATGATCCAGGACGCGTGCCGCGAACTGGAGAAGCGATTGGTCAAGCCTGCCGAACAAAAGTGATATAGCCACCGTCTTCCTGACCCGGCCCCTGGTTGGCCGGGTTTTTTCTGCCTGCCGTTCTCTTCTGTTCTGTGTAGGAGCTGCCGAAGGCTGCGATCTTTTGACTTTGTTTTTCAAAGGCAAGATCAAAAAATCGCAGCCTCCGGCAGCTCCTACAGGATTTTCAGACAGCCACCGCCCCCAGCGCCGCCACAATCTGTTGCAACTGCGGCGAATCACCGTCGATCCGCACCTTCAGCCCCTCGATCTCGCGCCGCACCGGATACTGCTTGCGCAACACATCGAAGGCAGCACGCTGTTCACCGAAATTGCCTACAAGACTCCGGCGAAAATCCGCGTCATCGCGGCGCGGGTCGTACACCCCGCGGCACAACATCGCCAGCGCCCAGGCCGGATCGCTGTCGGCGTGCAGGGTCACTTCTGACAGCCAGGGTGCCGGCAGCAGGTCACTGAGCTGGATGCTCGGCGGCTGACCGATAAATTCGCAATAAGCCTGATAGATCTGCGCCGTACCGCGCTGTTTGCCATCGAGGCTGTAACCGGCAATGTGCGGCGTGGCGAGCACGCAGAGTTCGGCGAGGGCGACATCGACTTCAGGCTCGGCTTCCCAGACGTCGAGCACCGCTTGCAGGTCTTCGCGCTCCAGCAGCACGTTGCGCAATGCGGCGTTATCCACCACTGGCCCACGCGCGGCGTTGATCAGCCAGGTGCCGGGTTGGAGCTGTTGCAAACGCTGTTCGTCAAACAGATGCCAGGTCGCGCCCTCGCCGGTGCGCGTCAGCGGCGTGTGCAGGCTGATCACGTCGCACTGCTCGATGATCTGCTCGAGGCTGACGTAATCGCCGCCCTCGGCTGCCTGACGCGGCGGATCGCAAACTTTGACATTCCAGCCCAGGCCCTTGAGGACCTTGATCAACCGGCCGCCGACTTCACCGGCACCGATGACGCCGTAAGTACGTTGTGGCAGATCTACGCCTTCAATTTCCGCCAAAGTCATCAGGCTGCCCAGCACGTAATCGACCACGCCCCGCGCATTGCAACCAGGCGCGCTGGACCAGCTGATACCGGCCTCGTTGAAATAATCGAGATCCAGATGATCGGTACCAATGGTGCAGGTGCCGACGAAACGCACTTTGCTGCCTTCGAGCAACGCGCGGTTGACGTTGGTCACCGAGCGCACCAGCAACACATCGGCCTGCTCGACCGTTGCACGATCGATGGAACGGCCCGGCACCCGGCGGATCTCGCCGAAACCGGCAAAAAAGGCATCGAGCAGCGGAATATTTTCGTCGGCAACAATCAGCATGGCGGGCTCCTTGAGGGGATCGGCAGTTTAGGTGCAGATCCACCGTTGGGCCAGCGCCACAGTGGATGGCATCGATGATTACAAATCCGCAACAGAGGATTTTTCCTGACTGTCACGTCAGCGGCGTAGAATGCGGCGCCTTGCGCATCAACACCTGTGGACGCTTTGCCTGTGAATTCTGTTACTGATCAACCTCTCGCTGCCTCACTCACCCGCCCCGCGCGAATTCGCCTGGAGTTCAGGAACCTGCTCGCCCTGGCCTTGCCGATCATCATCGCGCAGCTGGCGACTACCGCGATGGGCTTCGTCGATGCGGTGATGGCCGGCCGCGTCGGGCCGAAAGATCTGGCGGCGGTAGCGCTGGGCAACTCGATCTGGGTCCCGGTGTTTCTGCTGATGACCGGCACCCTGCTGGCCACCACGCCGAAAGTCGCCCAGCGTTTTGGCGCTGGCACCCACAGTGAAATCGGCCCGATCGTGCGTCAGGCGCTGTGGCTGGCGCTGGTGGTGGGCCTGATCGCGACAGCGATGCTGGTCGCCGCCGAACCGGTGCTGCACCTGATGAAGGTCGATCCCGAGCTGATCGGCCCGTGCATGCAATACCTGCACGGCATTGCCAGTGGCCTGCCAGCGGTGGCGTTCTATCACGTGTTGCGCTGCACCAGTGACGGCATCGGCCGCACTCGCCCGGCGATGGTGCTGGGGCTGTGCGGTCTGGCGCTGAACATTCCGCTGAACTACATCTTCATCTATGGCCACTTCGGCGTGCCGGCCATGGGCGGCGTGGGTTGCGGCTGGGCCACGGCCATCGTGATGTGGGTCATGGCGCTGGGGCTGGCCGGTTACGAGCGCTGGGCGCCGGCCTATCGTTCGAGCGAGATCTTCAGCCGCTTCGACTGGCCACAATGGGCGGTGATCAAGCGTCTGCTGGCGATCGGTCTGCCGATTGGCATCGCGGTGTTTGCCGAGTCGAGCATCTTTGCGGTGATCGCCCTGCTGATCGGCAGCCTTGGCGCCACCGTGGTGGCCGGGCATCAGATCGCGCTGAACGTCAGCTCGCTGGTGTTCATGATTCCGTATTCGCTAGGTATGGCGGTGACCGTACGCGTCGGCCAGGCCTTGGGCCGTGAAGAGCCGCGTGAAGCACGCTTTGCCGCCGGTGTCGGCATGGGGACTGCGTTGGCTTACGCCTGTATTTCGGCGAGCATGATGCTGTTGCTGCGCGAGCCGATTGCGTCGATCTATACGGCTGATCCGACGGTGATCCACATCGCGGCGATGCTGATTGTGTACTCGGCGCTGTTTCAGTTTTCCGATGCGATCCAAGTGACGGCTGCCGGAGCTCTGCGCGGTTATCAGGACACCCGGGTGACGATGATCCTGACCCTGTTCGCCTACTGGGGCATCGGCCTGCCGGTGGGTTACGCCCTCGGCCTGACCGACTGGCTCGGCGAACCGCGTGGCCCGAGCGGCTTGTGGCAGGGTTTGATCGTCGGTTTGAGCTGCGCGGCACTCATGCTATCGATCCGCCTGACCCGCAGTGCGCGCAAACGTATTCGGATCAGTCGCAGCGCCGGCTGAAACCCTTACGCAGGATAAAAAAATGTGGGAGCGGGCTTGCTCGCGAAAGTGGTGTTTCAGTCGACATTTACAGTGACTGACACACCGTTTTCGCGAGCAAGCCCGCTCCCACATTGGGTTTTGCGTGTGCCTGAGGGTCAGGCTTGTTTCTTGCGGATCCAGTACAGATAAGTACCAGCCTCTTCGTGCTGGCCCACCAGTTCGTGGTCGAGAAACACGCAGAACTTGGGAATGTCGCGACGGGTAGAGGGATCGGTGGCAATCACCTTGAGCAGGCCGCCAGGTACCAGGTCACGGATGTGCTGGTGCAGCATCATCACCGGCTCCGGGCAATTGAGGCCGGTGGCGTCGAGGGTGCCGTCTACCGGGGTATCGATCATTTCACTCATGATTCACTCCTGAAACTGGCCGGCATTGTCGCGCATTGCCGGGGGCTCAGTCATCTGTAGCGAGGGGATTTATCCCCTCACCACAGAGATCATTTCCACAGGGTTTAGTGGTGACTTAGCGGGATTTGGCTTTCTTGATGTCATGCCGACGCAAATGGCAGGTCACTTCCTCGCGGTCGTGATACAGCTGCTTGCAACCAATATCGACCTTGATCCCGCGCGCCTTGAAGCCATCGGCGATGCGTTCGAGCAAGCGCTTCACTTCGGCATAACGCTGCTTCATCGGCAGCTTGAGGTTGACCACTGCTTCGCGGCAGTGGCCGTCACCGATCCACTCTTCAAGCATCGCCGCATTACGCGCCGGCTTCTCGACGATGTCGCAGACCATCCAGTCCACCGGTTGCTTGGGCTTGAAGGTGAAACCGTCGGCCATCAAGTGCTGCACCAGTCCGGTGTCCATCAGGCTCTCGGCCATCGGGCCGTTGTCGATGGCGGTCACCAGCATGCCGCGGTTGACCAATTGCCAGGTCCAGCCGCCCGGTGCCGCGCCGAGGTCGACGCCGGTCATGTCGCTGTGCAGGCGCTCGTCCCACTGATCACGCGGGATGAAGTGGTGCCAGGCCTCCTCCAGCTTCAAGGTCGAACGGCTGGGTGCCTCGCGCGGAAACTTCAGGCGCGGAATGCCCATCGGCCACATCGCCGAGTTGCCGGCATCGGCCATGCCGAGGAACACTTCGCGACCACTCTTGAAGGTCAGCAGCAGGCGCGGTTTGCTCGCGTCGTCCACCAGTTTGCCGGCGCCGGTCAGCGCCTTGCGCAGCGGGCCTTCGAATTTCTTGCAGAAGTTCGACAGCTCTTTACCGTCGTTGGTGTCGACCACTTCCAGCCACAGGCTGCCGCAGACCGGGAAGTCCGCCATGTGCTCGAGGATCACGCTGATGCGGTCGGTTTCCGGCAGATTGATGAAAACGCCCCGCGCCCATTGCCGCGGGAAAATCAATTCGGCGAAACGCTGACCGCGCATCAGGCGCTCGGCACCGTCTGCTTCGGTGCAGACAAACTCGGCGTACGCGGTGGCCGGTTTGGCCTTGGCGTAACCGGCGACGTTGAGTTGGGCGGCGAGGTCGGAAATCTCCGAACAGACTTCGCCTTCGAAGCCTGGCCGGCAATGCATGAATAGGGTGTTCATTCTTACTCCTGGGCAGAGGGCGGACATTCGGCCCCTGCACGCTGCTCAAGCCTTGCGGTGAAGCAAAGCCTGTCACGAAAACCGGCGCATGATAGCCGATGTCGGAACCTTGGACTTGCCCATAGAGTCCAGTTATTAGCCAGCTACTGAAAACAGGGCTACGTTGATAGCTCTGCCCGTCCCCTCAATCCGTAGCCGTGCGGATTCAAAGGAGTGATCGTAATGCCGTCCCTCGATAGTCTGAAGACCCTTAAAACTCTACAAATCGACGATAAGACCTACCACTATTTCAGCCTGCCCGATGCCGCCAAGAGCCTTGGCAATATCGACCAGCTACCGATGTCGCTGAAAGTCCTGCTGGAAAACCTGCTGCGCTGGGAAGATGAAAAAACTGTCACTGGCGCCGACCTCAAGGCCATCGCTGCCTGGCTCAAGGAGCGCCGCTCCGACCGGGAAATCCAGTACCGCCCGGCTCGGGTATTGATGCAAGATTTTACCGGTGTACCTGCGGTGGTGGATCTCGCCGCGATGCGCGCCGCCATGGCCAAGGCCGGCGGTGATCCGCAGCGAATCAACCCGCTGTCGCCGGTGGATCTGGTGATCGACCACTCGGTGATGGTCGACAAATTCGCCACCCCGAGCGCCTTCGAACAGAACGTCGACATAGAGATGCAGCGCAACGGCGAGCGTTATGCGTTTCTGCGCTGGGGCCAGAGCGCCTTCGATAATTTCAGCGTGGTGCCACCGGGCACCGGGATCTGCCACCAGGTCAACCTCGAATACCTCGGGCGCACGGTGTGGACCAAGGATGAGGACGGCCGCACTTACGCCTTCCCCGACACGCTGGTCGGCACCGACTCCCACACCACCATGATCAACGGCCTCGGCGTACTCGGCTGGGGCGTCGGCGGGATCGAGGCGGAAGCCGCGATGCTCGGCCAACCGGTGTCGATGCTGATTCCGGAAGTGATCGGTTTCAAACTCACCGGCAAACTCAAGGAAGGCATCACCGCCACCGACCTGGTGCTGACTGTCACGCAGATGCTGCGCAAAAAAGGGGTGGTCGGCAAATTCGTCGAATTCTACGGCGACGGTCTCGCCGACCTGCCACTGGCCGACCGCGCGACCATCGCCAACATGGCCCCGGAATATGGCGCGACCTGCGGCTTCTTCCCGGTCGATGACGTAACCCTCGAATACCTGGGCCTGTCTGGTCGCCCGGCCGAAGTGGTGAAACTGGTCGAGGCCTACTCCAAGGCCCAAGGCCTTTGGCGCCTTCCCGGTCAGGAACCGGTGTTTACCGACAGCCTGGCGCTGGACATGGGCAGCGTCGAAGCCAGCCTGGCCGGGCCAAAGCGCCCGCAGGATCGGGTTTCGCTGCCGAACGTGGCGCAGGCCTTCAGTGACTTCATGGACCTGCAATTCAAGCCCACCAGCAAGGAAGAAGGCCGTCTGGAAAGCGAGGGTGGTGGTGGCGTGGCCGTGGGCAACGCCGATCTGATCGGCGAAACCGAGTACGAATACGAAGGCCAGACCTATCGCCTGAAAAACGGCGCAGTGGTGATCGCCGCGATCACCTCGTGCACCAACACCTCGAACCCGAGCGTGATGATGGCGGCCGGTCTGCTGGCGAAAAAAGCCGTGGAGAAAGGCCTGACCCGCAAGCCGTGGGTGAAGAGTTCGCTGGCACCCGGCTCGAAAGTGGTCACCGACTACTACAAGGCGGCGGGGCTAACGCAATACCTTGATCAACTCGGGTTCTCGCTGGTCGGTTATGGCTGCACCACCTGTATCGGCAACTCCGGGCCGTTGCCGGAGCCGATCGAGAAAGCCATTCAGAAAGCCGACCTCACCGTGGCGTCGGTGCTCTCCGGCAACCGCAACTTCGAAGGCCGGGTGCATCCGCTGGTGAAAACCAACTGGCTGGCCTCGCCACCGCTGGTGGTCGCCTACGCCTTGGCCGGCAGCGTGCGCACCGACATCAGCACTGAACCGCTGGGTAATGACCAGCAAGGCAATCCGGTTTACCTGCGCGACATCTGGCCGAGCAGCAAGGAAATCGCCGAGGCGGTGAATCAGGTGAACACCGCGATGTTCCACAAGGAATACGCCGAAGTGTTTGCCGGCGACGAGCAATGGCAAGCGATCCAGGTGCCGCAGGCCGCCACCTATGTGTGGCAGGACGATTCGACCTACATCCAGCATCCACCGTTCTTCGACGACATTTCCGGACCTTTGCCGGTGATCACCGACGTCAAGGGCGCGCGGGTTCTGGCGCTGTTGGGCGATTCAGTAACCACTGACCACATCTCCCCTGCCGGTAACATCAAAGCTGACAGTCCGGCCGGGCGCTATCTGCGCGAAAAAGGCGTGGAGCCGCGGGACTTCAACTCCTATGGCTCACGGCGTGGCAACCACGAAGTGATGATGCGCGGCACATTCGCCAACATCCGCATTCGTAACGAGATGCTCGGCGGCGAAGAAGGTGGCAACACAATCTACATCCCGAGCGGCGAGAAAATGCCGATTTATGATGCCGCCATGCTGTATCAGGCCTCGGGCACGCCGCTGGTGGTGATCGCCGGTCAGGAATACGGTACCGGCTCCAGCCGTGACTGGGCGGCCAAAGGCACCAACCTGCTGGGCGTCAAAGCGGTGATCGCTGAAAGCTTCGAGCGTATCCACCGTTCCAACCTGGTGGGCATGGGCGTGTTGCCGCTGCAGTTCAAGCTCGATCAGAACCGCAAGAGCCTGAACCTCACCGGCAAGGAAACCCTGGATATTCAGGGCCTGACCGGTGTCGAGCTGACCCCGCGCATGAACCTGACGCTGGTGATCACCCGTGAAGACGGGCGCCAGGAGAAAATCGAGGTGCTGTGCCGCATTGATACATTGAATGAGGTGGAGTACTTCAAGTCCGGCGGGATTCTGCACTACGTGTTGCGGCAGCTGATTGCTTCCTGAAAACACGTTTCCCTTTAGGAGCTGCCGCAGGCTGCGATCTTTTGATTTTGGCTTTCAAAAGCAAGATCAAAAGATCGCAGCCTGCGGCAGCTCCTACAGGGTGATGTACTTTTCTACAGGCGAAAAAAAAACCCGCCGAAGCGGGTTTTTCCCAAGACCATTATCGACTCCCTGTCGGCAGCGATCCTTGCTATGGTCGATCATCCGTGATCCTGAAACACTCCCTGTGTCTCAGTTGATGGGTGTAGATTACGCCGTGGATCCAATCGGCAATAGTCNTCCCAAGACCATTATCGACTCCCTGTCGGCAGCGATCCTTGCTATGGTCGATCATCCGTGATCCTGAAACACTCCCTGTGTCTCAGTTGATGGGTGTAGATTACGCCGTGGATCCAATCGGCAATAGTCGCAAAAGCTACCACCGCGTGTAAGACATTCGCTATAGAAGCCCTTCCGAAAACCCTTAGCCCTCTCAGTCATCCAGCAGGCAAGCGGCGATTTGCGCGATCTGCAGCTGTTCGGCAGCCTGTTGCTGCACATCGTCCTCCAGGAACCAGGCGGCCGACAATCCGGCAAACGCCAGCACCCATTGCAGCAAGCGTCGGCGATCAAGCCCGGACGCCTCGACGATCACCTCGACCTGCCGGCGCAATCGCTGTGAATCGCCAGCCGTCGGCAAGTCCGGGTTGCAGATCAGGTTGGCGTAGTCATAACCGCGCTCGCCGCGTACTCGTTTGGGATCAATAGCGAGCCAGCCGTGTACAGCGAAATCGAGAACATTGTCGTGGTGCATGTCACCGTGCAGCACCACCACGTCCTGCGGATCTGCGAGCAAAGCTTCAGCCGCTTGCAGGCTCAGGGCATAGGTCCCGCCATGTTCGGCCGCGGCCACGCGCAGCGAGGCGAACCACGGTGCCAGCTCCACCAGCGGCGGTGGCGGCGTCGGGCGCGGCGCATGCAAGCGCGATAGTGTCGTGCACATGATCTGCGTGGCTTCGTCGTCTTCACCGTTGAGCGCCATGTGCATCAACGAACGCCGGCCCATAGCCCGTTCCAGTAACAAACCTTCCTCGTGATGGGCCAGCACCCGCGCTGCGCCCTCACCGTCCCACCAAGTCATCAGTCGATTGCCGAATTGCTCGTCGGTATCCAGCGCAACCTTGAGCATGGCCGGCGTGTCGCCAAAACGCACCGGCAACAGACGGCTGCCGGGGGTGATGACCGGCTCACCGTCCGGTACCAGCGCCCAGCGTTGCAACCAGGGTTCGAAGATTGCGCAGTCAGTCACCATCACGCTCGCGGGTCTTGGCGCTTTCGGCGAGAAACTGTTCAAGTCGACTCAGCTGTTCCTCCCAGCCACGGCTGTCCATGTAATACGCCTCCTTCTGCCGCACGTCGGGAATGTGCGCGAAGCCGGACTCGGACACTTTGAGCAAAGTGCCACCCTCGTAATCCTGCAGCTCGAACTTGACCAGCGTCGTCGGCTCCTGTGAATAGTCGATCTGTGGATTGACCGCGTACGGGTGCCAGCGAAACGAAAACAACTGCTGTGGCTCGACCCGCTCGACGAGCACGTTCCACAACACGTGTTCATAACCAGGATACGTGACCTGCCCTTGCGTCCATTCCCCGGCAATGAACCGCCTGCCCTCCAGCGCCACACCAAACCACTGGCCAAAAGCCTCGGCATCGACCAATGCGCGCCAGACATAAGAACGCGGCGCCTTCAGCGTGATTTTGCGTTCGAAACTATTGGGTACCGGTTTCATAAGTCACCTCCTGTTTTGAACAGTAGGCTTGTATGACCACATGTCCAACCTGAAGTTGTATCAAAGGGCTGCACCTGTTCAGTCCAAAGGAAACATTCGGCGGCATTTCCGATCGTTGAATGAGTGAATGACTGACGCAACCCTCTCGCTGAACCTGTTACCTTTTCCCGCGAAATGGAAACAAACAAGGACGAAGCATGCAGCCATCTCTATCCGAACGTTATCGCGGCGCCCTGCTTGGCCTCGCTTGCGGCGACGCCGTCGGCACCACGGTGGAGTTCAAGCCACGAGGCTCATTCCAGCCGCTGACGGACATGGTCGGCGGTGGCCCCTTTCACTTGAAGCCCGGACAATGGACGGATGACACCTCGATGGCGCTGTGCCTGGCGGAGAGTCTTCTGAGCAAAAACACATTCGATGCGGCGGACCAGATGGGACGCTATCTGAACTGGTGGCGGTGGGGATATCTCAGCTCGACGGGGGATTGTTTCGATATTGGCATGACCGTCAGTCAGGCACTGTCGCAGTATCAGCAAACCGGTCAGCCCTTTGCCGGGTCAACCGACCCGTTTACCGCCGGCAACGGCTCGCTCATGCGTTTGGCGCCGGTGGTGCTGTTTTTCTTCCCTGACGTCCAGCAGATCCGCAACTTCGCCAGCGACAGTTCGCGGACAACCCACGCGGCCCCTGAAGCCATCGAATGCTGTCAATTGTTTGCCGAACTGATCGCCAACGCGCTGTTCGGCACCTGCAAGAGCGAACTGTGCAGGCTGCCGCGCTCAGCTTTCACTGAGCCTAAAGTTGCCGCGATTGCTCGAGGAGATTATCTGGCCAAATCAGTCAATGATATCCGTGGCAGCGGCTACAGCGTTGAGTCGTTGGAAGCCGCGCTGTGGTGTTTTCATCACACCGACAGTTTTACAGCGGCGATTCTGCAAGCCGCCAACCTCGGCGATGATGCTGACACCACTGCCGCGATCGTCGGTCAATTGGCCGGGGCCTATTATGGCGTTCGGGCGATTCCTGCCCACTGGCTGGAAATGCTTCATGACGGCGAGGAGATAGCAGCCACTGCGGATCGCCTGCTCGAAGCCTCCCGACTGCGCGTTCCTGAATAGAAACACCATAGCCGCTAAACTGCTCTGCACCTTCATCCGACACAGTGAGATTAACCATGCTCCCACGCCTGCTCCTGGCCCTGACACCCGTCCTGTTCACGCCTCTCGCCCACGCCGCCGTCGACTGCGCCAACGCCAGCGATCAGGGCACCATGAACCAGTGCGCCGGGCAGGTATTCAAGGCAGCGGACAAGGAGCTGAACGCGGTGTATCAGCAGATCACTAATCGTTTGAAGGACAACGCCGACGCCAAAAAGCTGCTGGTGAGCGCGCAGCGGGCGTGGATCGGCTTTCGTGATGCCGAATGCAAGTTTTCCGCGTCCGGTGTGGACGGCGGGAGTGTTTATCCATTGATTTACAGCAATTGCCTGACCGAGGTGACCAAGGTGCGGGTCGAGGCGCTGAAGCAGTATTTGAAGTGTCAGGAAGGTGACATGAGTTGCCCGGTGCCAGGGGCCTGATGTAGCAGGGGTTTCAGTTTCGCCGACAGGTTTGTTGATTCCCCACTCGGAGCACCTGTCAGCGCGCTGGCCAGCCTACCGACTCCCCGCACCATTGCGAGCGACCATGCGGAGCCGGATCAGAAGAGGATGCTCAAGCAACAAAATCAAAATTAATTATTGTTATTAGATAATTTATCATCGAGAATTCGCTACCAAATTGTAGCAACCAGGAATTTTCATGAGTACTCACATCAACGGATTGGCGCTGCAGCGCATGCATTGGATCGGGCTGCTGGCAGCAATTCTCGTCTGGGTTCTGGGGGTAACGGAGGTCGGCGGCAACGCAACGATCTGGTTCTTCAAAAAGGATGAAATGCTGGCGGGCCTGCTCTATGCCTTTGCTGAGGGCTCGCCGCAATTGCTTGACCCGTTTGTCGAAGGGGCATTGCTTGATCCCGACACCTGGCTGTCATCAACGGTCACGGCACTGATCGTCTTTCTGGATTTCCTGCCCGTGGTCCTGTCGGCTTACGCGTTATGGCTGACCGGTTTGTTCTTTCTGCGATTGTCGCGCGGCGAAACCTGGACCGACCGCAACATCAGGGTCCTCTGGCGAGTGGGCGTACTCTGCATCGTTTCTCCGGCAACCTACCCGCTAATAGAGACCTTGCAAGGTCTGGCGTTGTCGATAGATCTGCCGCCGGGGGATCGGATTTTCCAGTTCTCGATCGGCATGTCTTCCGCTTCTGCCTACGAAATAATCAAAGGCGTATTACTCTGTATTTTTTCAATTATCATGCGTGACGCAAAAGTACTCAGCGATGAGCAAAGCCAATACATATAGAACAATATAATGACCATTATTGTCCGCCTTGACGTAGTCATGGCCACGCAAAAAATTCGTTCAAAAGAGTTAGCCGCCCTGCTCGGGATCACCGAGGCGAATCTGTCATTGCTCAAAAACGGCAAAGTCAAAGGCGTGAAGATGGCAACTCTGGACAAGCTCTGCGCTGCGCTCGATTGCCAGCCTGGCGATCTGCTGGAATACCAGAAAGACTAGCCCGCTGGCGGCGGTTTATTTATCGCCCCCTCATCCGTTTAACTTTTATTCAATCCTTAGTTGCAAGGCGTCTTTGTCATGTCCCGTTATTTGTTCTGCGTCCTATTAATGCTGACCGCGTTGCTTGGCGGCTGCGCCACGCAAATAGACGTAGCACTCAACGCAATACCTGATCCGGACTATCCGTTCGATCGAAAGGCAACCGTGATGGTGACCTCGACCAACAGCGCCGATGAGAACGCACTGAATGCCCGCTACTATCTTCGCGACATGGTCAACGCACTGAAAGACAGAGGCTTTCAGGAGGTTTATACCGACGCCAGCCTGCCCAGGAATCACGCGCCGATCAAAATGACCGTCACTCTCGATATCGGCAGCCGGCAAGTGTCTTATCGCTATACCGCCACCGACTATGGGCAAGTTCCAACTAGCACTACGACCGTGTGCAAGAACGCCAAGAAGAAAGATGACCGACTGACCTGTACCAGTAAGCCCAATACGACCTATGGCCCGGTGGGAACGTCAGAGCGTATCGGCTACACCACCCTCAGTACCTTCACTGTCACCGCCCGGGATGAGGCGAGTAAGCGCACGGTGTATCTGCTGCGGGTGTCGTCTTATAACGAGGACTGTCAGGCCGCCAAGGTCGAAGCATTTCTGGTCGAGCAGGGCCTGCAGAATTTGAACTTCCAGGATCGCATGCAACGTAACTACAGCGTCACGATGCCCGAGGGTTACAGCTGCAAGTAGTCAGTTGCCCAAACGTGAGAGCTTCACAGCTCAGCCAGCGTGAGGCGGTGCTGTGAAGCTGACTCGGGTTAGACGTGGGGATCACCCGGCGGCTTGGCCGGCGCCGCGTATTGCGGCTTGAGGTGGCCGTCCTGGTCCAGCAACCAGGCGTCCATGATCTGCCGCACCACAGGGCCGGCCACTCGACCACCGGCCTCACCGTTTTCGATCATCACCGAGATGGCGATCTTCGGGTGCTCTGCCGGAGCGAAACCAACGAACAAGGCGTTGTCGCGATGACGTTCGAGGGTTTTCTCCCGGTTATAGCGCTCGCCTTGCTTGATCGCTACCACTTGCGCGGTACCACTCTTACCGGCAATCCGATACTGCGCACCTGCCGCTGCGGCGCGCGCGATACCCCGGGCATCGTGCATCACCATCTGCATCCCGTGGTTGACCTGATCCCAGTCACGCGGATTCTTCAGCAGAATGTTCGGCATCGGATGCTCGTCGACCGGTGCCACGCCATCGACTGTCTTCGCCAAGTGCGGACGATTCCATACGCCCTTGTTGGCAATCAGTGCGGTAGCCTGAGCCAGTTGTAGCGGCGTAACCTGCATGTAACCCTGGCCGATACCCAGGATCACCGTTTCCCCCGGGAACCAGGCCTGACGGCGCGTGGCACGCTTCCAGGCCTGAGACGGCATCAAACCGGGCGACTCTTCGAACATGTCCAGCGAGACCTTTTCGCCAAGGCCGAACATCGCCATGTAGTCGTGCAGGCGATCGATGCCGAGCTTGTGTGCCAGGTCGTAGAAGTAGGTGTCGTTGGAGCGCATGATTGCCGCGTCCATGTCCACCCAGCCATCGCCACTGTGGTTCCAGTTGCGGTACTTGTGATCGAAATCCGGGAGTTGGTAGTAGCCTGGGTCAAAGACGCGGGTTTGCGGCGTCACGACACCGGCATCGAGGCCGGCGATTGCCACTTCCGGCTTGATGGTCGAGCCCGGCGCATAAAGGCCGCGCAACACACGGTTGAACAGCGGGCGGTCGATGGAATCGCGTAGCGCCGAGTATTCCTTGGAGCTGATGCCAGTGACGAACAGGTTCGGGTCGAAACTCGGATTGCTGACCATGGCCAGCACTTCACCGGTGGACGGGTCGAGAGCCACCACCGAGCCACGTCGGTCGCCCAGTGCGGCTTCGGCAGCCTCCTGCAGTTTGACGTCGAGACTTAGAACGATGTTTTTGCCAGGCACCGGATCGGTGTGCTTGAGCACCCGCAATACTCGGCCCTGGGCGTTGGTCTCAACTTCTTCATAGCCAACGTGACCGTGCAGTTGCGCTTCGTAGAAGCGTTCGATACCGGTTTTTCCGATGGACTGCGTGCCGCGGTACTCTACCGAATCGAGGGTCTTGGATTCTTTTTCGTTGATCCGGCCAACGTAGCCGATCGAATGCGCGAAGTGCGCCCCCAACGGGTAATGCCGAACGAACTGCGGCTCGACATCAAGGCCCGGCAGACGGAACTCGTTAACCGCCAACACGGCGATTTGTTCCTCCGTCAGCTCGTAGAACAGTGTCACCGGGGTGAATGGGTGACGGGACTGCTTCATGGCCTTATCGAAAATCGTACGATCTTCGGCGGGTAAATGTAGCAGATTGATTACCTCATCCAGCTCCTGATTAACATTAGTGGCGCGTTCGCGGGTAATGATCAGGTTGTAACTGGGACGGTTATCAGCGAGCAGCACACCATTGCGATCGTAGATCAGGCCTCTGGTCGGCGGAATCGGCAAGACGTGCACGCGGTTGTTTTCAGAGATGGTCGAGTGGTAGTCGTATTCAACCACCTGCAGGATGTACAGGCGCACCACCAGCGCGCAGCTGATGGCAAATACGAACAGAGCGCAGGCGATCAACCGCTTGTTGACCAGACGCGTCTCTTTTTCGTGATCCTTGATCGGGATGGGTTCAGGCATTTCTACAGCAACTCTTTGACATAAATTGAGTGCCGATCCGTGGGCATGACATCAGTCCGTTAAAAAACGAGCTGCACCATACCAAAAACCGAGTGGTCACTTCAGAAGGATTTTCCCCAATGGCAGTCCCGGCGACGGTTGGAACTCTCGTGCCGTCTGACTCTGGCGAGAGGAGCACTTTCCTGCGGGCAAAACAAAACCCCAACTGCTTTCGCAATTGGGGTTTCGGAATTTAATCTTGACGATGACCTACTCTCACATGGGGAAACCCCACACTAC